>JAUSKM010000010.1 GCA_030646955.1 bacterium | reverse complement strand
CACGCCGGGGTCTCGCCTTGACGGCCCACACGTTGCGCGGTATAGTGATGGCGGTTCATTCACCCGTGAAAGGAGTGGCAATGGCCGAAGATTTCCTAGCACATTCGCCAACGTACGCCGCGTCCGTGCAGCGACGCGTCCGCGAACGGCGACAGTGCGTCGTCGAGTTCCTGGATGTGGACTACTGCATACCGCGAGGCGAGATGCAACACATCCTGACTGCGGTCCGGGACCTTGGGTACCACGACTGCACGGAATCCACACTACGCAACGATGCTGCGGTGTACCGCACCGCGCTCCGGTTCCTCACCACCGACGGCCCCGACGAGTACGATACGCTCGTGCGCCGCACCGATGCGGGACATCCCGCAACCGTCGGCATCCGATGCCTCGTGGAAGACGGCATCTTCGAGTGGGAACAGCTGGTGGCGCTGCGTTCCGTGGAAAGCGCACCCGCACCCGCCGAGACGGAGCATGCGCTCGCCGCCGTCGAGGCAGTGCCGGAACCTCCTCCCGCGCCGCAACCCGTCGTGGAGCCGCCGCCCGCACCCGCCGAACCAGAGCCAGAACCGGAGGCAGCCCCCGCCATCGCAGCACCGGAGGAGCACGAAGCACCTGCGCACATCGAGCAGGAGAGCAACGCACCCGCCGATGCAGATGCCCAGCAGCCCGAAGAGGAACCCGAGCCGGCAGTGACGGAGGACGCGCAATCCGACGCGCTCCAAACGGAGCAGATCGAGCTGCCCGTAGCAGAGAGCACGCCGACACCCACTATCGAGGTGACGGCCGTACCCGCCTCTCCTGTGGCATCCGCGGATACTGCGGACCCGCTGCCGCACATCGGCGCGTACCACGGCTCCCCGGTCGACATCGTGTACGAGCGTCGCTTTCGGAAAGCGATCGCCGAACGGCTAAACGGGTCGCATCATCAGATTCTCTGGATGGTACGCCACATCGCCCGCGGAGAGACGACCATCCCGTGGACCCTGACGCGTCCCGTTCCACAGACGCCGGTGGCCCGACGGAGGTACCCGGAGGACGCGCTCCAAAGCCGGGCAAACAAGCTCCGCATCATCTGGCGCTACAGCACGGAGGACAGAGCGATACACTTCCTGGACATCATCCCACGCAGCGACCAGGTCTACACAGACGAACGCTGAACCCCCCACAACCGCAGACCCCCGGCATCTCGCCGGGGGTCTCTCGTTACTCTCCAGATGATCCGCGTCATCCACGGCTATCCGTCTCTGATCTGTGGCCATCCGTGGGCCGCTAAAAATATGGTCGCTCCTTTGTCTTCCGCACGATCTTGAATGCTTCCGCCGCAGTATCTACCACCTGCATGATGTTGAAATCATCGGCCCCGACCGTCCGCATATCATCCGCAAGCATGTGCGTGCGCATCCAGTCGAGCAATCCTTCCCAGTACTCCTTGCCGACGAGCACAATCGGGACGCGTTGCATCTTGCCGGTTTGGATGAGCGTGGCCATCTCCAACATCTCGTCCAACGTGCCAAACCCGCCCGGGAAGAAGATGTACGCCTGCGCGGACGCGGAGAGCATGAACTTACGAGTAAAGAAGTAGTGGAACGCGATGCTTTTCTTTACCCAACCATTCGTACGCTGTTCATGCGGAAGCTGGATATTCAAACCGACCGATACGGCGCCGGACTCGTGCGCGCCGCGATTGGCGGCCTCCATGATACCCGGCCCCCCGCCGGTGACAATGGTAAATCCTTCCTCGCCGAGCATGACGGCAAGCCGCTGCGCCTCTTGGTACCACCGGTGTGACGGCTCCAGCCGCGCAGACCCAAAGAACGTCACCTCCTTCTTGAGATCGTAGAGAAACTGAATGCCGTCAATGAACTCCGCCATGATGCGAAAAATTCGCCACTGCGCGGTATTGCGGAAGTCCGCACCGCAGAGCTCGTGCAACTCCGTCGTATCCTTCGGTACTGCGTTCGATGATGACGTACGCTTCTTATGCATAGCGTGCAGGGGTTAGGCCTCTATCGTAGCATGGACGCGATACACCACTATACACACCAAACCATCCGACAGCTGTCGGATGGTTTGGTGCGCGCGGGAGGGATCGAACCTCCGACCTTCTGCGTGTCATGCAGACGCTCTACCACTGAGCCACGCGCGCGTCTATCGGCTCCCCTGGATTCGAACCAGGAACCCGGCGGGTATAAGCCGCCTGCTCTGCCGTTGAGCTAGGAGCCGCACCGTTCTCATTGCTATCCTGACAGGAAATCGTATCCAGCGCAAGACGCGTTTGCTATACTTCAACACTATGACACTTCCTCCTCCGTTCCACCAACGCCATTGCGTTCCGTGCGAGGGCGGCACGCCACCCATCGCGAAGGATCGTGCGCGCGAGCTGCTGCGCGATGTCCCAGGATGGGAGCTTACAGACAGCACAATTTGGCGCACTATCGCCTGCAAGGACTTTAAGCACGCGTGCGCGATCTTCATGACCGTCGCACTCCTTTGCGAGGAAGAAGGCCACCACGCCGATATCCGCGTGTTCGGCTACAAGCACATCGAGTTCACCCTCTCCACCCACGCGATCGGCGGACTTTCCGAGAACGATTTTATCGTCGCAGCGAAAATCAATACGCTCATCCCGGCATCATAGCGCATCCCACTCCGTTCCCCTCCCTCTCCGCTTCCAACACTTCCACCTCTCCCCCTCTTCCTCCCCCTCTCCCCGCGGACGCGGAGAGGGGGAGGATAAGAAACAAATACGACGTCGCCTACAAACCGCCACCCCAATAGCAAGACCCCTCGTCCATGACGAGGGGTCTTTCGCGCATTGCGCGCGATGTCGGGCGCTAGAAGTGCCCCAGGTAGCAGCCGTCCCAGGAAGCGACCGGGGACGAGCGGAACTGATCGAACGGGATGCCCCACTCACGGGCGCGTGCGTGCTCGAGGAGCAAACGCACCACGGTAGCGTGATCACCCTCGCGCTCCGCATCCCAGATGCGCTGATACGAGGCGTGCTCCTCGCCCTCCGGAAACAACTCCGGCCACGAGAAGCACTGCACCACCGCACGCTGTGCGTCCGCGTCGAGCGCCGCGAACTCGTCGACCGACATGGAGCTCGGCCCATCCGAGGCGACGTACCGCTGCCCGTCGGACCCCACGCCCAGGGCGAAGGAGTGCGAGGCGTTGCGGCCGACGGTGTAGAACGGCACGCCGTCCGCGATGTGCGGCTCGTCCAACACGCCGCCACGGAACTCGAGATGCAGGCGGATGACCTGCTCCAGCACCGCGTTGCCGCCGGCCGTCTCGCGCGCGAGTGCATCGCGCCGCGCAAGCTCCGCCGCGTCTTCTGCCTGCATCTGCGCAAGTGCCGCGCAGAGATGCTGCGGCGCGGGAATGTGGCGGGCGCCATCGTCCTGTGCCTCGTCGTCGAACACGAATACGCTGCCGTCCTGCGCGACGTGGAGCGTGAGCCGCTCCTGGAACACGGCGCACGTCAGCCGCATCTGCGCGATGCGGTCCGAGCCCGCTGCCGCGCACACGGCGCGAGCAAGATCCGCGATGCTCATCGTCATGAGCTGCACGATGTCATCGCTGGACTCATCCGCGGGATCCCACGAATCATCGTTTGCGCTTTTCCAGAACGTTTCCGCCGTTTCGAGCGGGACCACGTCCACGACGTCCTGCGGGAGGACCGCCATCCGATACACCTGATACGAACCCGTCGCATCACTATAGCTGCCACTGTAGTGCAAATGAGCCATCCTTCACCTCCCTTCCGATTCCCACATGGTGGGGAGCGAAAGGGAGTGCCGGATGCGCAGTGCGCATGCCGGCTGGTAGGTAGGGCTACTAGCCGCGGTCCCCAATGACCTCGTCGAGACCCTCGGGGAAGTCGTCGTCATCGGGGGGCGGGGGCGGGTCGGCGTCATCGTCCAGGATGAGGCGCATGGATTCGCTTGCGCGATCCACCTCTTCCTGAGACGGGGCACAGCCGCGATAGCGCTCCGCTCCGTACTCGGTGAGCACGTAGTCGGAGTGGGAGGGGTCGCACGCGTTGCGAAACGCGGCGGCCGCCTCATCGTAGCTATCGCGGAGCGCCACGATGCGCGACACCAAACCAAAGTGTCCCGCAACCGTGTTCCCCGTCTGCCGCATTGCGACGGCGTACTGGCCACCGTACCCGTAGAAACCGTGCAGCCGAAAGATCACCAACTCGTTTTCTCCGCTCATCAGTCACCTCCCTCGAGTACATGAGCATCTTCCTGTGCTCGAGGGAGGCGGACACGTCGTGCGTGTCCGCGTCATGCCACGCGTTGCGGGCGCGTTTGGGGTGCTTGGGGGCACGCAACCCCTTTGCCTCCTCGCGTTCGCGATGGACGTGGGCGCCGCCGGCACCGGATGCGTTACGCTCGATCATTGCGAGCACCGCAGGATTCCGAGGCCGTCGCGGCTTCCGTTGCTTCTGTCGCTTCATCGTACACCTCCCTTCCGATTCCCACCTCGGTGGGGAGCGAAAGGGAAGGGACGCGCGCTTGATGCGCGCGCCCCGGTTCGCTGTCATGCCAAGGGTCGAGCGTTTCCCTTGAGCATCGGGGCGAAACCCCGGTCTGCAGAGTGTCTGATCTCTCCCATCTGCTCCTCATGCGTGCCACATCCGCCTCCTCTGCAGGACGTGGGTGATGACGCGATGCGGTACTGCGTGCAGTGAGATAATCCACGAGCCAGAGCGAAACGTGTCCGCCGATGACTGGTGCTGGGACCCCAGGGTGGTTTTTGGCACATCGCTCGAAGGGTGTTCTGCTCGCAAGCAGCCGAACCCGTCAAACAAGCCAACCCCGAGACTCTGCAGACAAGACGGTGGCGTACCACCGGGATCGCGACCCAGATACGATCCTTCGCGTTTCCAGCTATCACGCGCTGCAGCAAGGCGCTGCTGCAATGCGTCGGGGCTGGACCCCGGTTCTTACCCCACGGAGCCGAGTACGGCAACGGCCAGCGCTTCGCCTTCCGCTTTGCCATAGCTCTTGACGAGCGTAGGCTTCCAACCGTCCTGGGTAGAACAAGTCGACAGACGCGAGCTGCCGGGATCGAAGTAACTCGGATTTCGATCCTTGCGATGCCGGTGGAGAGGTACCCTCTTCACCAAGGGGCTTGCCTCACTCGATGCGTATCGAGTGCGGCTGTCCTACGCAGGACTTTGCAACTGCCCCTGACGATTCGTACTCCACGTCATGGAGCACTCACCGCCACAAGAACAGCTGCTTCCCTCGCATAACCGACCCCGAGTCCGCAATGCCAAGGGGCACGCAATGGAACACGGAGGGAGCGAGGGAGGACGCGTGGCGCTCGCATAGGAGCCACACACCCAGATGTTTTGTAAGGAACGTCTTTCGCACCGAGACCGGGAATCAGTACCCAAGACAAGCAACAGTACCAACTCCGAGGTCTCGACACGAACGATGATGCAAAGCAGGGCCGTGGATGGGAGCGCGCGGATCAGTGCGTTTTGTGATTTCTGCACCGTCGACTGCGCCGTCTCTCATCTACAATTTCCACTTTAGCATAGATGTAGAATCTTGTCAAGTGCTTGCGATACATGTAAAGGTATTTTATCTAGAATAAGCCATTTTTATACTTAGTATTTATACAAATTATTTGTATAAATTTCAAGATATTCTCATTCAATAACCGATACGTAAAAAGCGAACGCTTGACAAATAGCGTATTCCGTGGTACTCTAAAAATAGTTCGTTCCATACGAACCATCTCCGGGACTTTAGGCCAGCACGGTGCCGGCCTGATCGTTCCTGGTGAGTAAAGAGGTACCATGTTCGGCAACTAAGTATCACCTGGTCGAAAAACGATGGCGCTCTGGACTAAAAGAGAGCGCCGAAAAAACCGACCAACAGCAGGAAGAAAGAATACGAGCGGTCGCCCGCGACCGCAGCGACATACACGACACGCAAGACAAGACAAGAGTGACCGTTGCTGACGACGGTTCATTCCGAGCGTGGACCCACCGACGCATGATCATGCGTCGCACGACACGATGGGGAACGCCCATCTGCCGTCACAACCGCGACACAGCGGTGGTTCAACGGGTCTTGATAGGCCGCAAGTGCGACCAATCCTCCCCCGCGACGCGGATACAATCCGCGCTTCGCTGCACGCCGTGGGTATCATCCCCACCGTGCAACGCTTCATCGCCCCGTTCACGCGGAGGAGGCTCCATGGCCGACGGTTAGATCAGACACACTCCCCGGACCTTAAGGTCCGGGGAGCTTCGCGTCCTACTCATGATTTACGGCTTTGGAAACTCTTGCGCCTTTGCCCAGGCGAGCTCAAAGAGAACGCGTAGGGTATTCACCACCTCTCCATTCTCAATAATCACCGCGTGCATTTTCCCGGTAAACGCCGCGAATGCTACATGATGGCTGTAGATCGCCAGGTGACCCTGGAAATCACCAAAGGCATCAGGTAGAATCCGCTTCTCCGATCCCGGGACGGATGGTGGAGCAATGCGTTCCCCGCGGTACAACCCACGCACACGGCTCCCGATGCTCTGCAGCTCACGACGCAACGGTGCAAGATCTTCCGAGGCGATCACCGCGAACATCGCATCCACGTTGGTCATTTCGAGAATTTCCTTCGGGCGGACGGAACGGATATCTTCTACAAGCGCGTGGATCCCTTCCTTGCCATCAAATGATTTCACCACTGGCTTCTCACCGCCAACGCGAAGTGTCAGCTCCGGCAGCAATCGCCCAAGATCGGCCACCCGCTCCGAGAGCTCCTGCTCCTTCCGTTGGGCGTAATGCAACAGCCGCTCCGGGTGCTCGGCGGCAAAGAGCTTCCGCTTGCCGCGTGTCACGGTACTCATGAGCCCGCGCTCAGAGAGCGTCCCGATGGCGGTGTAGGTTGCCGGCCGCGAGAGCCGCGTGGATTTTGCGATCTCAATGACCGTCGACGGACCAAGCTCCAAGGCCGCAAGGTACACCTTCACCTCGCTCTCCAGGAGCCCAAGCGATTTCAGAATGGGGGCGATGTCTTTCATAGGAAGCTACAAGCTGTAGGCCGTACGAATACATTCCTATCGTAGCATATGGGGAGACAGTGCCTATCCGCTATCCACTTGCTACAATAAAAACACACTCCGTGAGATTGCCGCGTTGTTCGCGGACTCACTCCTCGCAATGACACATGGAGGGGAAACGTATGGAGCATGGAATGAGTGACCGCCAGGATATGTCGAACGATATGGACCACCGCCTCGCCGCACTGGGATCTCACCTTGAATCCGAGCGGCATTTCTCGTTCCTGCGGGAACTGGCGACCGCATTTCCGGAGAGTGAGGCGTTCGTGGTGGGCGGCATCGTGCGGGATACCGCGTTGGGCCGCACGGCAAAGGACTACGATTTCATCGTCCGCGGCGTGCCGGCCGCATCGCTGGAGACGTTCCTGGCGCTCCGTGGCACGGTGAACCTGGTGGGGCGCAACTTCGGCGTGTTCAAGTTCCGCCCGCACGGCTGGCCGGAAGACCTAGAGGATATCGACATTGCACTCCCCCGCACGGAGCATGCGGACGGCACCGGTGGCTACCGCGACGTGGAGGTGCAATCCGATCACCGCCTGCAAGTAGCAGATGACCTCGCGCGCCGCGATTTCACCATGAACGCGATGGCGTGGGATGTGCAGCAGCGACGGCTCGTGGATCCGTTCAACGGCCGCGACGATCTCCGCGCGCAACGCATCTGTGCGGTCGGCGATCCGCACGATCGCTTCACGGAAGATCGCTCGCGCATGCTCCGCGCGCTGCGCTTCGCCTGCCAGCTCGGCTTCACCATTGATCCCGCAACGCTGGCAGCGATCCAAACGCGCATGGCGAGCATCAATGAACAGCGCCCGGCACGAAAGGTGCACGAGCACACGACACTCATCGCAGAACAGGAATACGTCACCCCGCGCGAAACCGTGGCAAAGGAGCTCATCAAGAGCTTCATGGCCGATCCCGTCCGCGCGTTTGACCTCTGGGCCGAGGCCGGAGCCGTGGAGCAGCTTATGCCGGAGCTGCTGCCCATGCAGGGATGCGAGCAGCCGCCGGAGTACCACCATGAAGGCGATGTCTGGCAGCACACACGCCTCGCGCTCTCCCTCCTGCGTTCAGACGCATATCGGAAAGAATTTGGCGATGCATCGCCGTCCGCGCTCGTCGTTTTTGGCGTGCTGCTCCATGACATCGGAAAGCCGCCGACCAAGCGGACGCCGGAGGAGCACGGAACGGATCGCATTCGATTTGACGGCCACGACAAAGCCGGCGGCGCACTCGCGCGCACCATCGCACGCCGCCTCGCCCTCACCTCCCCATTTCCCAGCGATCATCCGCTCCATGTGAACACGGATGACCTCGTGTGGCTGGTGGACCACCACCTCCTCTTAGTGAATGACCCCTCCGCTTTTGGGCCGGGCACCATCGAAAAGTACTTCTTCCGCAACCGCACGCGCGGCGACGCGCTCCAACGCGTCTCGTTTGCCGACGGCGCGGCGACGCGATCCACAACGCACCCGGACGGCACGCTGGATCACTTCCGCACTGTCCGCGCGCGCATCATGGATCTGGCGCCGCTCATTGAGCAACGGCAGGAGCGCGACCGCATGCGCGATGTGGTGGACGGGAAGGAAATCATGCAGCACTTCCATATCGTGCCCGGCCCCATCATCGGCAAACTCAAGGACGCACTCCACGAACGCCGCATGGAAATCCTCGCCGCCGAACGCCGCGACATGACGCGCGAGGAGGCATTCGCGTTCCTGGAACCGCTCGTCAACGATACCTCGGCATGATACGCTAGAATCCGGTGCACACGATCCCCGCCCGGGATCGTGTATTGCTTCCACCGCTTCGCCGCGCTATGAGAATCACCATCTCCGGCACTCCCGGGTCTGGAAAATCAACGGCCGCGAGAACGCTGGCACGGCAGCTGGGGTACGCACGGGTCAACGGCGGGGATATCTACCGCGCGGAGGCCAAGCGGCGCGGGATGACCGTGAACGAATTTGGGGCATGGCTCAAGGAGCACCCGGAATGGGACGAGCAGCTGGATGCGCAGCTCATGCACGAAGGCGCGGCGCGCGACAACGTCATCCTGGAAGGACGGCTCACCGGCCTCATGACAAAACGAGACGGCATTGCGGCACTGCGCGTCTGGATGTCCGCCAGCCAGGACACCCGCATCGGACGGTTGGCCAGCCGGGACGGCGGAACATCGGAAGAAGTGCGAAAACGCCTGCGGGAACGCGAGGAATCCGAACGGGAACGCTACCTCCGGACCTACGGACTTGACCTTTCCGACATGAGCGCGTACGATCTGGTAGTAGAGACAGACGCACGGTCTCCGGACGAGATCGTGTCGTTGATTATCGCGGCGATGCAGCAGCATGGTGCATCGTAGGCACGCAGCATACGCATATGGCAGACGAACAGAAAATCAACGAGGAGACGGCGGAAACGACACCCGTGCCGGAGGCCACAACGGCCCCGACGGTAGAGGCCGTAGCCGTAACGGAGGAAGCCCCCGCCGAAGCGGCGGTTGAAGCGCCCAAGCCAACGCGCGAGGGTGCTGCAATCCCGGGCACGCCCGCGTGGGATCCCCAGCCAGGCCAGGTTGTCCGTGTCCACCTCCGCATCACGGAAACCACCAAGAAGGGGCAGGAGAAGGAACGTCTCCAGGCCTTTGAGGGAACGGTCATCGCTCGCAACCACGGCTCGGAAGCCGGCAGCACGTTCACCGTCCGCAAGGAGATAAAGGGCGGCTACGCCGTCGAACGCATCTTCCCGATCTTCGCACCCACCATCGCGAAGGTAGAGGTCATCAAGCAGTTCCGCGTTCGCCGCGCCAAGCTCCACTTCCTCCGCGCCCGCCTCAAGAAGGGCAAAAAGCTCCAGGAGGTTGCGTAACCAGCACACTCCCTTCCAACACCCCGGCCATCGCCGGGGTGTTGTGATTGACACCGATCATGCACAGATGATACGGTACACGACGAAAGGATGTACCTTGCCAACACAACTACTCATGTTCCGCACGGATCGCCTGCTGCTCGCGCTTGACGTGTGCCAGCACATACGAGCGACGCTGCCGCGATACTTGTACGATCCAGGCGGTGAACCAAAGGGTACGCCGTGGAGCTTCGCGCGGATTCTCGCAACACTGGAACGCATCTTCGACACGAGACAGATCGAACGCTTCAAGGCCATCGCGTGCTACTGCGCCGCAACTGCGGAGGGTTTGCTGGTCCCGTTGCTCATCGAGAACCGTGCGGCGGTCGGTGAAACGGAAATCAACGTGGCGGTACTCATTCGAGCGATGCGAGACAGCCGTTCTTTCATCACCGACAGCGACGAAACGCTCCTGCGCCGCTTCTTCTCCGCCATCGCCTCCGGTGAACTGACGGAGGCGGACTTCAAGGAGGAAGCGTGAACGAGGCACTCCGGTTTCTCGACAGTGCGCTCACGATTGCATCCGCACTCTACGGCGCGACAATGTTGGGTGTAGTCACGCACCTCTTCCTATGCAACCCGCGCTGCCCCGTCTGTCGCAAAGCACTCCGCGTGCGCAACGACATGCTCCCACTGGACTACTCCTGCACCAGCTGCAGGAAATCATACGGCGCATCGCCGCCGTAACGCACATCCCCCGAGACACCTGTCTCGGGGGATTCTACGTGCTTGTGTCAGTCATGGTGACCACGAGATCCGCAGTTCCTCTTGTTCCGTCACTTCGACCGAAGTGCGTCCTCGAGCGAAGTGGAGAAATCTCACCTATGCGCACGATGGTTCCGGAGGGTGAGATCTCTCGACTCCGCTGCGCGGAGCATGCCCTGAGCGAGTCATCGAGTCGAACGGGCTCGAAATGACGAGGGAAGGAGGGTGCCGCTCGAGATGACGGAGAAGAGGGGGGCGCTCGAAACAAAAGCGAGGATAAAGATGGCCCGCAATGACACTCCTACGCCTTTGTCTTCTCGCGTTTCTTTGTGGGCGCTGCCGCCTTCTTGGCTTTTGGCGCTGCTTTTGTGCTGAGTGTCGCGGCCTTGCCTGCCATCGCGGCTTTCAGGTACTTGCCCGTAAGCGAGCGGGGATCTTTGATGATGTCCAGCGGGGTGCCGGCCACCACCATTTCGCCGCCGCGGATGCCGCCCTCGGGGCCCATGTCTACCACCCAATCCGCGCTCTTGATGACATCGAGGTTGTGCTCGATAATGAGCACGGTGTTCCCCATATCCGCCAAGCGGCCCAGCACCTGCAGCAGCCGCTCGATGTCCGCGAAGTGCAACCCCGTGGTTGGCTCGTCCAGGATGTAGAGCGTCTTGCCCGTCGCGCGGCGCGAGAGCTCCGTAGCAAGCTTGATGCGCTGTGCCTCGCCGCCGGAGAGCGTGGTGGCTGGCTGACCCAGCTTTACATACCCCAGCCCCACCTCTTCCAGGATGGTGAGCTTGTCATTGATCGCGGGAATCGTGGCGAAGAACGCACGCGCTTCCTCCACCGTCATGTTGAGCACGTCCGAGATCGTGCGGCCCTTGTAATGGATTTCCAGCGCCTCGCGGTTGTAGCGCTTGCCCTTGCACTCCTCGCACTCCACATACACATCCGGGAGGAACTGCATCTCAATTTTGACCATGCCGTCACCCTGGCACGCCTCGCAACGGCCGCCAACCACGTTGAACGAAAACCGCCCGGCCTTGTACCCGCGCATCTTTGCCTCCGGGAGCCCCGCGTAGAGATCGCGGATGGGCGTGAACACGCCGGTGTAGGTGGCGGGGTTACTGCGCGGCGTGCGGCCGATGGGCGACTGATCAATCTCAATCACCTTATCAATGGCCTCCACGCCCGTAATCTTCTCGTGCGCGCCTGGGAGCGCTTTCGCGTTGTAGAACTTCTGCTTGAGCGAGTTGGAGAGGATGTCAATCATGAGCGTGGACTTCCCGGACCCCGACACGCCCGTGAGACACACGAGCTTGCCCAGCGGGATGTCCACCGTCACGCTCTTGAGGTTGTGCTCCGTCGCCTTGTGGATGGTCAGCTTCTTGCCCGTCCCTACGCGGTACGCGGGCGGCGTTGGGATCGCGCGCGTGCCAGAGAGGAATTGGCCAGTGAGCGATGCTGGATTCGCCATGATCTCCGCCGGCGTTCCTGCCGCAACCACATGCCCCCCGTGTTCGCCCGCGCCCGGACCGATGTCCAAAATGTAATCCGCCTCGCGCATCGTTGCATCATCGTGCTCCACAACCACCACCGTATTCCCAAGATCGCGAAGCCCCTTCAGGGTTGCCAGCAGCTTGTCGTTATCGCGCTGGTGTAGCCCGATAGATGGCTCGTCCAGGATGTAGATGACGCCGGTGAGCGCAGAGCCGATCTGTGTGGCAAGCCGGATGCGTTGCGCCTCACCGCCAGAGAGTGTGGATGCCGCACGATCCAGCGTGAGGTAATCCAACCCCACGTTGCGGAGGAAATCCAGCCGCGTCCCGATCTCCTTGAGCACCAGCTCCGCGATCTTCTGCTCACGCGCATCGAGCACCGCCGCCTCTGCGCCCTTCCCCGCTTTCGGCTTCCGCGTCTTGTCGCCCAGCCGCACAAAGAATTGCGTCGCGTCCTCGATGGAGAACCCCGTCACCTGCGCGATGTTCTTCTCCGCAATGGTCACCGCCAACGCCTCGCGCCGCAAACGCTGCCCGTGGCAGGTTGGGCACGGCTTCACGCGCATGTACCGCTCGATTTCGGATCGGATGTACTCCGAATCCGTGGTCGCGTGCTTGTGCGCGAGGTACGGCAGTACGCCCTCAAACGCGCCATCGCCCTGGAGGAGGATGTCCAATTGTTTCTTGGTGAACTCGGCAACCGGCGTGTCCATGGAGAACTGATGCACCAGCGCAACGCGCTCGATCGTCTGATACATCGTGCTCTGGTTTGCAAACACTTTCGTCCACGGCCGAATCGCGCCCTGCGCAATCGTGAGCGACCGGTTGGGGATGACGAGGTCCGGGTCCAACTCCAACAGCGTGCCAAGGCCGGAGCAGGTGGGACACGCGCCGTGCGGCGAATTGAACGAAAAATTGCGCGGCTCAAGCTCTGGAATGGACACGCCGCACTGCGGACACGCGAAAAGCTGCGAGAACTCCATGACCTCGCCCTCACTCCCGTCTTCCCGCACCGCGATCACCATGACCACACCATTCGCAAGGTCCAACGCGGTCTCCACGCTGTCCGCGAGGCGCGAGCGCTCCGTGGCGTCTACCGCCACACGATCCACCACCACCTCCAGCGAGTGCTTCTTCTGTTTATCCGAGGTCAGCGATGCCGCCTCATCAATCGTGTAGAGCACGCCATCAAACCGCACGCGCGCAAAGCCGGCCTGGTCCACCTTCTTCAACCAAAGTTTGTGCTCGCCCTTCTGATCCCGCACCAGTGGGGCCAGGAGCATCACGCGCGTCCCCTCCTCCAGCGTGAGGATGCGCTCCACAATCTGATCAATGGTCTGGCGCACCACGGAACGCCCGCACTCCGGACAGTGCGGCTTCCCGATGCGCGCGAAGAGGAGGCGAACGTAATCGTAAATCTCCGTGATCGTACCCACCGTGGAACGCGGATTGTGCGATACGGTCCGCTGGTCAATGGAGATCGTGGGCGAGAGGCCCTCGATGCGATCCACGTCCGGCTTGTCCATGACGCCCAAAAACTGCCGCGCGTACGCGGACAGCGACTCGACGTACCGGCGCTGCCCCTCCGCGTAGATCGTATCGAACGCCAGCGAGGACTTCCCAGAGCCGGACAACCCCGTGATGACCGTCAACTTTCCACGCGGAATGTCCGCGTCGATATTCTTCAGGTTATGCACGCGCGCGCCGCGGACGGAGATGGAGTCAGGACCGTGGGACATAGAGGGTAAGGAGTTGAAATGGTGTTCCGCGGCCGCACTGAATGAGAGTCCGCTTGGGGGACCCTCCACGATATTCTTCAGTGCTTCCCGGCGCACCTTGTGCACGGACTGCACACCATGCCTCCTAGCATACGGGGAGGAGGAACCAGTGTCAAGTGCGCGGGCGGGTGCTAGTAATCAGGGAACGCAGGGCTATCCTCTCCGTAGAAGATATTGCAGGTGATGCCGCCACGCTTTATCTCATCAAGCGTCCACATCTTGCCGCGCAGCGCTGCAAATGCAGCCTGCGCCGCTGCGTTGTCCTGCTTAATGAATTCGCCGATATCATTTGGGTCCCATTCCAGTTCGCCTTGCGATGTCTGCACCGGAATCCCGGCGGCACAGCCTCGTCCCACTAACCAATCATCCCCCGAGCCCGCGTCCATCGCGATGAGGAAACCTACCGGCGCATTGCCTCCGCATCTTGCTGCACCTGGTCCTACAAGGTTCTGATCATTCCCTGCAAGGATAAATTGTTGGAGATGCTCTTTCTGTTGCCTTTCACTCCATGGCAAGATGGCGCTGAACGACTGTCGATTGTTGCAATACCATCTCGTGTGCAGCGTTTCGACATCGTCCGTCGTTGTTTGGACAGTCACTACCATTCTCCCTGGCTGACACTCAAATTTGTTCCCATCCGTCGGCACACATACATCGTTTTCTCCCGGACAGGCGCTGCCCCAACATGCGCCGGAGACACCTGCCGAAGTGTACTGACTGTTGCACTTCAACTCGCTCCCATGTTCCCCAAACCTCACGGGTGCGCCTGATCCTTTCAACGAAAACTCGCTTTCCGGCTTCCGCGCGCTTTCCGGCACATCGCGACACCAATCAGCACCCAAGAGCACACTCCGGAGCA
>JAUSKM010000009.1 GCA_030646955.1 bacterium | reverse complement strand
TCCTCGAGGGCGTGGCAATCCCGGCGGCTTAGTTGACCGAGATTGCTTCGTCGGAGACTCCTCGCAATGACAACGCGTGGGTATTTTTCTACGGTATCAATTTACGAGACGTGCTATAGTACCTGTGTATTATTGAAACCTCTCCGTTGTTGTTCCGAGCCGGAGGGGAGAAATCTCACCCACTCGCTCGTATGACTGCATTCTCGAAAGAGCACCCCACTCGCCCATCGTGAAACACAACCCCCTCCAGGATTTTTTCGGTGATTGTCTCGTGTGAGGTTTCTCCCGTTGGTCGAAATGACACTAGGAACTCATTGGAACTCTTCACTCACCCGTATGCCAGACCCGCAGCAGACCCCTGGAATGCCACCGATGAATCTCCCCGGCGTGCCCTCGCAGCCACCGGCGCCGCGCCCCCCAGCTCCTCCGCCCGCGCCGCGACCGCCCGTACCGGCACCACGTCCTCCCGCTCCTGCTCCAGTGCCCCGTCCGGCTCCAACGCCTCCTCCACCAATGCCGGCACTGCCCACGCCGCCCGCTCCGCGTCCTCCGCAGGCGCCGCCCCGCCCTCCGATGCCAACGTCTCCGCCGCCTGCACCGGCACCAGCTGCGCCGATGCCGCCAGCTCCATCCACACCTTCGGCAGCACCCGCGAGCGCTGATGATATGTTTGGTGACGTTCCCGAAACGGGGTCGCCGCCGATGATGACAGAGCAAGAGCCGACACAAACTGTTCCGCCGGTTGGGGAACGCGCGGGAATTGGCGGGATCGGGAAGAAGCTCGCGCTCGTGATTGGTGGTGTCGTGCTCGTCGGCATTATTGCAGTGGTGCTCTGGCTGGTTTTCTTCCGGGCGGATCCGGTCAATGATGTACTTCCCATACCGCAAGACACGCAACAGCCCGCACCCACTCCCACCCCAGAGCCGCAGCCAGACGTTGCTCCAGCACCGGTGTCGCCATCAGAGCCGGATGCAGATGGCGATGGCTTGACCGACGTGGAGGAAGAGCAAATTGGAACCGATCCGCAGCTTTCGGATAGCGATCGTGATTCACTCACGGACTTCGATGAAGTACGCACCTATCGTACCGATCCGCTGAACGCAGATACGGATGATGACAGCTACCTCGACGGTGATGAAGTCCGTAACGGGTTTGATCCCAAGGGCCCCGGCGCGCTCTTCGAGGTGCCCCCGGTGTTGTAAGGAGTACGCGGGCTGCATTTCCTCCCCCGTGTCATTGCGAGGAGTCCTCGACGTGGCAATCCCGGTCAATGGAGTACCAGGATTGCCACACCCTCGGAAATTCCTCGTGTTACTCGGGATGCCATTCTTGCAATTTACCGGACTCACAATGACATCGTGGGGCGCGCATCCGCATTGCATCGTCGTATCGTATGCCAGATATCGTACCAAGCGAAGGGACGTTACAGCAGCCATCCGCAACGGCGCGGTATGTTGTGATGCCTGAACGATTCCTCGCGTTGACGCGTTCCAAGGAGTCCGCGCGTGCGGTTTCGGCTCCAGCGCCGGTACAGCCGCCACCGCCAACGCCGTCAGCACCTGTGGTGCCGGCGAGTCCGCCCGGTGTTGAGCGTCCCATGCTCGATCAGTCCGCTGGCGCACCCGCGTCCATCGTACAGCCGAAGGGACACATGAGCAGCGGTCAGCGACTCTTGCTCATTTGGGGGTCGGTTGCAGCGGTGGTACTCATTGGGGGTGGTGTTGCCGCATGGGTCGTGCTGCGCACGGTTCCTGGGGCAGCACCTGCGCCCGTAGCCCCAGCACCCGTGCCGGAAGCGCCCACCCCGTCCCCCGCACCGCGTCCATTGCCTGCACCGGTGCCGCCGCAGCCCGTAGCGAAGCCGCCACCAACCCCGGTGTCGGAAGCGGCGCGCGACCAGGATAGCGATGGTCTCTCGGACCAAGAAGAGGTGCTCTTTGGTCTCAATCCTGCGCAACGTGACTCGGATAGCGACGGCTTTCCGGATGCATTAGAGTTGGTGAATCTCTACAATCCATCAGGCAAGGCACCCGCGGGGTTGCTTGATGCTGGGTTGGTCTACGCGTACCGGAGCGATACGCGTGGCTGGTCGCTCCTCATCCCGCGCTCGTGGACGGTGAAGGCAATGGGTATCGCGGAAGGGGATCTGGTGGTAGAAGCAGGGGTAGCAGGCGAACAGGTCTCCATCTCCGTGCGCGCGAACAGCGCAGAGCTGCCGTTGCGGACATTTATTTCCCAGCGTCCGGACGGTGCCGCATTGGCGCCCGTGGAGCGCATTGATGTGAAGAGCGGCATCGCCGGTGCGCGGCTTGCCAGCGAGCCGCATCGCGCGTGGTTTACGCTTACGCAAAACCTCGTTCTCGAGCTTTCCTATACGTCCGAGAGCGCCGCATATCCGTTTGCACGTACATTCGATACCATGGTGCAGTCCGTAGCAATCGAGGGACATGGCGGAGCTAATTGACATCGTGCGGTACGCTCGCGCGCCGATATCCGATGCATTGGTCGCCCGCGCAATCGGGGCTGCGGTGCAAAGCGCTCGGGCGCGCGGCAGCGTGAACGTCGCGTTCGTTGGCGAACGGCGCATGCGTACGGCAAACCGGACGTACCACGGAGAAGATCATGCAACCGATGTGCTCGCATTTCCAGATGCGGGAGGAGGCAGGGGGGGCGAAGGTGCCCTTGGCGATCTCCTGCTCTGTCCGCAAGTTGCAAAGCGCAACGCGGGGCGCGCCAGTGAGTCGTGGCGCCGTGAGCTGGTCCGGCTCCTCGTCCACGGGACACTTCACCTCTGCGGCTACGATCACGCGCGTCCGGCGGGCGCGGCGGAGATGTTCTCGCTCCAGGAAACAATCGTTCGGCGAGCGCTGCGGTAGCGTTCACCGTCACCGTGTCATTGCGAGCCGAGTCCGCGACCCGTGACGTTCACGGCGTTCGTGAGCGCGTCACCCACCGTCACCGTGTCATTGCGAGCCGAGTCCGCGAGGCGCGGCAATCCCGGCGTTATTTTAATCGCATCCTGTGCTTCACCATTTTTTCATGAGTGCCAGGCATGCGCTCCGCGGCGTAGGCGCCGCATGGCGTACGGAATCGAATTTCCGTATCGAAATTGTCGCGTTCGCATTGGTCCTCCTGCTTGCAGGGATGGCCCGGGTAGCGCCGTGGGAGTGGATAGCCATATTTCTTGTGAGCGGCATGGTGCTCGTGGTAGAATTACTCAATAGCGCGGTTGAGCGTCTCTTGGATCTGCTCAAGCCGCGGCTTCACGGGTATGCACGAGACGTAAAGGATGTCATGGCCGGTGCAACGTTCCTGGTATCCGTGTGCGCCGCGGTTGTGGGTTTCGTCATTTTTTTGCCGCGTCTGCTCGCGTTGTTGCATCTGGATGGCGCGTAGCGCCCCGTGTCCGTTCTTCAGCTCTCCGTCTTTCAGTTTTCGTCCCCCGTATGCGTGAACTCATTTGCGGCATTGATGTCGGCTCCCGTGTCGTACGGGCAGTTGCGGGAGAATTTGTGGAAGATGGGCGTGGTGTCCGGCTCATTGGGGCAGCAGAGGCACCAGCGGAGGGAGTGCGACGCGGGACCATTACCAGCATGGAGGACGCGGTGGCGAGTATCACCGCTGCTATTGAGCAGCTAGAGCGCATGAGCGGGTCGCCGGTGCGGCGCGCGTGGGTGAGCGTGTCCGGGCCGTATGTGACCACGCGCTCCTCGCGCGGCGTGGTGGCGGTTGCGCGGACGGATGGAGAGGTGCAGGATGGTGATGTCGAGCGTGCGTTGGAGGCTGCGCGAGCAGGCGCCACACCGCCGAATTTTGAAGTGCTGCACATCATTCCTCGGGCGTACGTGCTCGACCACCAGGACGGCATTCGTGACCCCATAGGCATGACCGGAGCGCGTCTCGAGGTTGATGCGTCCATCATTCAGGCAGTTTCGGCGCATATTCGGAATCTGACGAAATCCGTGTACCAGGCCGGTCTCGAGATTGACGATCTCGTCCTTGGCTCATTGGCAACCGCAGAGGCGGTGACGACGCCGCGTCAACGCGAGCTTGGTGTCACGGTGGTGAACATCGGCGCAACGACGACCTCTGTTGTTGTGCAGGAGGAGGGCGATGTCGTTCACCTCGCAACCATTCCCATTGGCGGTGAGCATGTGACGTCGGACATCGCAATCGGTTTGCGTATCTCGTTGGATCAGGCAGAGCGCGTGAAGCTCGCCGTGGGAACTGCAATCGCGGATGATGTGAAAAAGCAGGAGGAGATCGATCTTGAAGACGTCGCGGGCGGAGTCCCGGAGCGGGTATCGCGTCGGTACGTCGCCGAGATCATCGAGGCGCGCATGGAGGAGATTTTTGAGCGTGTTGATCGCGAGCTGACTGCGGCGGGGTGCAGCGGATCGCTCCCTGCGGGCGTGGTGCTGGTTGGCGGCGGTGCCAAGCTCCCCGGGATCGTCGAGGTTGCCCGACAGAAGCTGCGGCTCCCCGTCTGCGTGGGGAAGCCGTACGCTGTGGATAGCGTTGTGGAGCGTGCCTTCGATCCGGGCTTCGCCACGGCAACGGGACTCGTGATATGGGGTGCCGCTGGGAGCGGGGGCGGCAGGCGGAAGGGTTCGGTGGTTCAGACGATGTTCCGTCCACTGAACACAATTGTTGATCGCACGAAACACGCGGTCCGCGGCATCTTCTCTTGACACGGCTTTTGACGAGGCCATGCTTGCGTCGTAGTATGGAAGTACTACGGCGTTTTGCATTGCGATTCTCATTATTGAATTCCATCCGAATGATCCTCATGATCCGATCCATCGGAGCATCGGGATGCCATTCGTCACCTGGGATCGCGCGCTATGGGCGAAGTCAAACCGAAAATTGACACGTTCGCGAAGATTACGGTCATTGGCGTCGGCGGAAGCGGCGGCTCTGCGGTGAACCGTATCATCCGATCGAAGCTCAAGGGCGTCAACTTTGTTGCGGCCAACACGGATCTCCAGGCGTTGCACCAGAACCTTGCAACAAAGAAGATTCATCTCGGGAAGAGCATCACGCGCGGACTGGGTGCAGGAATGGATCCGGAGGTGGGACGTAAGGCAGCCGAGGAGAGCCAGAACGAAATCCGTGATGTCTTGAGCGGATCCGATATGGTGTTCGTGACGTGCGGGCTCGGCGGCGGTACCGGATCCGGAGGCGGTCCGCTCATCGCGCAGACCGCGCGCGATCTCGGATGCCTCACAATCGGTGTCGTCACGAAGCCGTTCGCGTGGGAGGGGGCACATCGTTCCGCAATTGCCGATGCGGCATATAAAGCGATGCGGGAGAACGTGGACGCACTCGTGACGATTCCCAACGATCGCATCCTCTCCATCATTGATAAGAAGACGTCCCTCCTTGAAGCGTTCGACATGTGCGACGAGGTGCTTAAGCAGGGCGTGCGTGGCATCGCGGAGCTCATCACGGTTCCCGGCGAGCCCAACGTGGACTTTGCGGACGTCAAGACCGTGATGCGCCAGTCCGGCTCTGCACTTATGGGTATTGGGGAGGCGAGCGGGGAGAACCGTGCGGCAGATGCCGCGAAGGCCGCGGTCTCCAGCCCACTCCTGGAGACATCCATTGATGGCGCACGCGGCATCCTCTACGGCATTTCATGTGGCCCGTCGCTCACCATGCATGAGGTGCAGCAGGTATCCGAGGTCGTCACCGCGTCCGCTGATCCATCTGCTAAGATTATCTTTGGTGTCGCACTCGACGACACCATGAAGGACATGCTGCGCGTGACCGTCGTTGCAACCGGATTCGATTCCTCCTACCAATCGGCAGCGGCAGCGATCGGCGAAGGTGCGAATGCGGAACGTGCCACATTCCGTCCACCGAAGTATTTTGGGAAAGTGAGCGACGCTGCGGAGAAAAAGCGCATGCAGGAACGCATTAGCCGCGAACAGGAGCAAGAAGATTCGGCGGAGGAACCAGCATTTGCGGGTGTGCCGGCAGCCAAAGAAAAAGACAAGGATGAGGAGCTCGAAATCCCAGCATTCATCCGCCGGAAGCTTGGATGATTGTGATGGGCGTGAGCGAGGTCGCCAGGAAATTCCCCCGGGTTTCCTGGCGTTGGTGTACAATGGCAGGGAAGCGAGGGGGAACTCACATTGAGCACTCTTCTTATTACCCTCCCCCTCTCCGCACGTACTCGTGGGGGGAGGGGGAGCAGGAGGGGGAGGGGTGGCTATGGATGGGCTGTACCATGTTGCCATTCCGCCCCACCCCTCCCTCCCCCCGCGAGTACGCGTAGGGAGGGAGGAGATCAGACAGGGCATGAGCGATAGGAAAGGACGAAGAACCGTTCTATGCATTGTCCCCGGTGCCGCAGCAGCGATACGAAGGTGCTCGATTCGCGCGTGACTGCAGATGGGCTCACGATCCGTCGGCGTCGTGAGTGTTCGCGGAAGCGTTGTGAGTTTCGTTTCTCCACGTTGGAGGAGATTGCGATTCTCGATTTGAGTATCATCAAGCGCGATGGCCGGCGTGAGCCGTACAGCAGGGAGAAGCTTCTCGCGGGTCTTCGTAAGGCGTTTGAGCGTCGCCCCATCACCATGGAAGAGCTGCGACAGATTGTTGCGGCGATCGAGCGCGACGTGCAGCTTTTGCGCAAACCAGAAGTCCGTTCAACGATCATCGGCGATCTCATCCTGAAGCACCTGCGGAAGCTCGATGAAGTTGCATACGTTCGTTTCGCATCGGTCTATGAGTCCTTCAAAGACCTCGCCAGCTTCCGCAAAGTCCTGGATGCGCTCGAAGGGAAACGGAAACGCGCGAACGGGAAAACGAAAGGGAAGTAGCGTGCGGCGTGGCACGACGGCATTCCAGGAAGCCGTGTGGGACGTCTTGAAGCAGATCCGCGCAGGGAGCGTCATGACGTACGCTGCGCTTGCACATGCCGTCGGCCATCCTGGAGCTGCGCGGGCAGTCGCCAACGCGTGCGCAGCGAATCCGTGGCCGGTTATGATCCCGTGCCACCGGGTGGTTCGTTCCGATGGAACGCTGGGTGGGTATTCCGGTCCCGGAGGTATTGTGCGCAAGGCGGCACTGCTCCGGCGTGAGGGCGTGGTGATTGTTGGTAATCGCATACAACGTACGGTACCGTGATCGTACTCAAAAAAATTTCATGGACTCCGTTCGCGACCAACGCCTGCTCATCGTCACCGGTATCATCGCGCTTGCGGTTGGTGGCCTCGCCGGCGTTGTGGGTGGCGTGCTGGTGGCCACCGGAGCAATAGGACCCATCCGCTCATACCTTTCACTTCCCGCCGGCATCCAGCGCGGGGAGTGGCAGGGGAGGAGCGTGTTTGCTGAGGAAGCCGCCACGATTGCAGTGGTGCGCAACGCATCGCCGGCGGTGGTGTCCATCGTGGCGCGGAAAACGGTGCAGCCGCAGGCGCGAGGAAATTATTTTGAGTTGGATGATGCGTTGGAGTACGGCATCCCCGATGCATCACGGGCCCCGAACGGTACGCAGACGCGCATCGGCGGCGGATCGGGTTTCATCGTGACATCGGACGGGTACATCGTGACGAATCGGCATGTGGTGGCGGATACGGCTGCGGCGTACACGGCACTGCTCGCCGACAATCGCGAACTCCCGGTTGTCGTGCTCGATCGAGATCCGATTCATGACATCGCCATCCTCAAGGTAGAGGCAGGCGGGGTGCTGCCGGTACTCTCATTTGGGAATTCGGACGATGCGGTCATCGGCGAGACGGTCATTGCCATCGGATATGCGCTCTCAGAATTTCGTAATACGGTGACGAAGGGCGTGGTCTCCGGTGTGAATCGTCGTGTGATTGCCAGCGATGGCCGCGGTACGAGTGAGGCGATATTCTCGGCAATCCAAACAGACGCCGCGATCAATCCGGGGAACTCCGGCGGGCCGCTCCTGAATCTTCGTGGCGAGGTGATCGGCGTGAATGCTGCGGTGAGCATGGAGGGGCAGCTTGTGGGGTTTGCGATCCCTGCACGGATCGCGCAGGAAGCCGTCAACAGTGTCGCATCAGAGGGACGGATCGTGCGTCCGTGGCTGGGTGTGCGGTACGCGATGCTCGATGTGGAGCGTACAACGGGTACGGCGGTTGAAACGATCAATGGCGCGCGTGTCGTTGCGGGAATATTGGCACGAGATCCCGCAGTCGTACCAGGGAGTCCAGCGGATCGAGCGGGGATTGCAGAAGGTGATATCATTACCGCAGTGGATGGAACGCGCGTCGATATCGAGATGCCGCTCGCCATGCACATCGCCAAACGGAGGACCGGCGACATTATTACGCTGACGGTACGCCGCGACAGCACCGAACGCGCCGTTCCCGTGACGCTCGGTGAATTTCCGAGGAACTGAATGGATTTTCGGTGCTCGTAGCTGGGAGCGAGCAGCATCCTATGACCATGCCAGAACTTATTCGGACACTCGAAACGCTCGCACAGCGCCTCAACGCTGCGCGGGACTTTCTTTGACGTTGCGACGCGCAAAGAGGAGATCGCAGCACTCGAGCGCGAGGTCGCGCAGCCGCATTTTTGGAATGACCAAGAACGCGCGACCACAACCTCCCGGCGTCTCGCGGAGCTGCAGGGCGAGGTAGGGGAATGGGAAGCACTCGTGCGCGAGGTTGCGGACACGCGCGAGCTTGCGGCACTGGATGCAGAGGATCAGGATGAGAACCTCCGCATGGAACTGGAGCCGCAGGTTGCGGCACTTGAGCAGCGCCTCGCCGCGCTGGAAGTGCAGACGCTGCTCCGTGGCAAGTACGATGCACATGATGCGATTGTTGCAATTCATGCCGGCGCCGGCGGAACAGAGGCACAGGATTGGGCTGCAATGATTGCGCGCATGCTCCTGCGGTATGCGGAGGCACAGGGGTGGGCGGCGCGCGTGGTGGATGAGCACCACGGCGAAGAGGCGGGCATCAAATCCATCACGGTTGCTATCGCCGGGCGTCACGCGTACGGCTTGCTTCAATCCGAGGCAGGCGTGCACCGGCTCGTGCGGCTCTCACCGTACGATTCGGACCACCGCCGCCATACGTCGTTCTGCCTCGTGGAGGTGATCCCAGATCTCGGCGAAGCGGTAGATGTATCTATCGATCCCAAAGACATCCGCGTGGATACGTTCCTCGCGTCAGGGCATGGCGGGCAGAGCGTGCAGACCACATATTCTGCCGTCCGCATCGTTCACCTCCCAACGGGTATCATCGTCTCGTGCCAGAATGAGCGGTCACAGCAGCAGAACCGGCAGACGGCCATGCGCGTGCTCATCGCGCGCCTCCAGGCGTTGGAGGAGGCAAAGCTCGCAGAGGAGAAGCAGGTACTGCGCGGTGAGTACAAAGAGGCGGCGTGGGGCAATCAGATTCGCAGCTACGTCCTCCACCCGTACAAGATGGTGAAGGATCTCCGCACGCGGTACGAGGAGAGCAACCCCGATGACGTGCTCAATGGCAAGATCGGACGGTTCGTGGAAGAGTATCTCCGATGGAAGGCAGAAGGAAAGCCGAATCGGAAGGGAGAGGTGTAGGATGCTTCGTGGCCGGGTTATTGTGAGGGGCGGTATTGACCGGGATTGCTTCGGTCGCGGATTCCCTCGCAATGACACCCAACCACCCTTGTCATTGCGAGGAGTCATCGACGAAGCAATCCCGGCCAACGGGCGTTGATATGAACGATCGCATCTACGCCGTGTACATCATGACCAACGATCGGCACACTGTCCTGTACATCGGCGTGACAAACGATCTTGTGCGGCGGACGCATGAGCACCGAACGCACCTCGTTTCCGGATTTACGTCACGGTACAATATTGAGAAACTGGTGTACTTCGAAACGTGTAACGATATACATAGTGCGATAGCTCGAGAGAAGCAACTGAAGGGTGGATCACGAAGCAAGAAAATTACACTCATCGAATCCGTGAATCCGGAGTGGCGCGATCTTTTCGATGATCTCCTATGACCGGGGTTGCCGCGTTGAGGACTCCTCGCAATGACACTCGCCGATGTCATTGCGAGCGCAGCGAAGCAATCCCGGCCAAGACGCTTTAAAGCAGAAGATTATTGTATGACCGGGGTTGCTTCGTCACAGATTCCTCGCAATGACGCGGCAGTGCTACGCATCGCTGTTGCACATCTGCGCGCAGGCGGCCTGCTTGTCTATCCCACGGAGACCTCCTATGCCATTGGGTGCGATGCGACGAATGGTGTTGCGGTGCGGGCGGTATTCCGGGTCAAGGAACGTGTCGCAGAAAAATCATTTCCGCTGATCGTCTCATCGCGCGCCATGGCCAAGCGGTACGTCCAATGGAATACGCATGTCGAGCGTCTTGCGCGGCAGCACTGGCCCGGGCCCCTCACGTTGGTGTTAAAAATGCGAAACGGTCCTTCCCCTGCTGGGAGGAGGGAGTTAGAGGGGGTGGGGCACGGAGTGCTTGCGTCAGGCATGATCGCAAGCAATGGCACGGTTGCGTTTCGCGTCTCCTCGCATCCCATCGCTCGCGCGCTCGCGCGGCGTCTCGGCCGACCGCTCGTCTCCACCTCTGCAAACCGTGCCGGAGAGCCGCCGTGTTTTACGGTTTTGCAGGCACAGCAATTCCTTGTGCACACACCATCGCGTGAGGCGGTGCTGTTCCTGGACGGTGGCGATCTGCCGGAGCACATCCCCTCTACTATTGTTGATTGCACCGGAGGAGCTCCCGTCGTGATTCGACATGGTGCGGTACTATTGTAAGGAGGAGACCGTAGAAAAAGTGGATAAGTAGTGTCATTGCGAGCCCGAGTCCTCGAGGGCGTGGCAATCCCGGCGGCTTAGTTGACCGAGATTGCTTCGTCGAAGACTTCTCGCAATGACAACGCGTGGGTATTTTTCTACGGTTTTATGCTTACGTCCACCCTCCTCCACGTCCCCACGCTCAAGGCGCTTTGTGAGCGTGCTGGCATGCGACCCAGCAGGGCATCGGGCCAGAATTTTTTGATCAACGAGCACACACTCGCGCAGGTCGTTGCTGCGGTGGATCCGCAGTGTGGCGAGACCATCCTGGAAGTTGGTGCAGGATTTGGGGTGCTGACATTGGCGCTCGCGTCCTCGTTGTCATTGCGAGGGAGTCCGCGACCGAAGCAATCCCGGCCAATGGCTGCCTGCGGGCGAACACCTGACAATGCCCGGGATTGCTTCGCTCCGCTACGCTCCGCTCGCAATGACACGCAGCAGGGTCGCATCATTGCCATCGAGCGTGACCCTCGCATTGTTCCTATTCTCCGTGAGCATGCCGCGGTGTCTCCACAAATTACCGTCATCGAGGCAAATGTGCTCGAGGTGCTTGATAGGGGACCCCAGGAGCTGCTGTCTCCAGGCGCTCATGCTTCCCCATACAAAATGGTTGCCAATCTTCCCTATTCGATTACCTCGGATTTTCTTCGCGCGCTGTTTGATGCGGCGGCTGACGGTACGTTGCCGCCACCAGAGCGGGTGGTGTTGCTCTTGCAGTACGAAGTGGTCGAGCGATTGATCGGCCGGACGCAGCAGGACAGGAGCTTGTTGACGATGCTCGCGCACCTCCATTGCGGAAGTGTGCACCGCGTCGCGCGGGTCCCCGCAACGCACTTCTGGCCCGCGCCCAAGGTGCAGAGCGCCGTCATCGCGCTCTCGGAGTGGCGCACACCAGACCAGATTGCCGCGCTCGTTGGCGGTGTTGGCCGCGCAAAGCTCATCAGCATCATGCAGCAGGGGTATGCCAGCAAACGCAAGCAGCTCCAAAACACGATTGCCGTTCCGCATGACGATGCATGGCATCGCGCCGGTATCGCACCCACGGCCCGGCCTGCAGAGTTGACGCTCCAGCAGTGGATAGCGCTCGCATACGCGATTGTGAACGAGTGATATACTACGAGTGTGCGAGATAATGATTCGGGACTCCTCCCTCCCTCGTCATTTCGAGCCCGTTCGACTCG
>JAUSKM010000044.1 GCA_030646955.1 bacterium | reverse complement strand
CGCGATTCATGGACATGCGAGTTCCCCAACTGCGGGATTCGAAGCGGCACTCCTTGGCGTCCCGACGCTCCTCCTCGATCGTGAGGGGTGGAGCGTGAGTCCGCTCTACACCCTCGGCGTAGGAACAACGATGTTTACGAATTGGGATGATCTCTGGGTGGCGTTACGGGAGCATCGTACGCGCCCGGGAGGCGTCCCCAATTTCGGGGATTGGTCGTCTATCCTCGCGACGCTCGATCCGTTTCAGGACGGGCGCGCAGCAGAACGCATGGGGACGTACCTCAAGGAGATTCTCGATGGTTTGCAGCGCGGCAGGGGCCGCGATACTGTATTGGAAGAGGTGGCAGAGCGGTATATCGCACAATGGGGCGCAGACAAGGTTGCCCGTGTACATCCCTCCACATGACCATCATCGCCGTCATCCCTGCGCGTATGGAATCGTCGCGGTTTCCTGGGAAGCCGCTCAAGCCGATTCTCGGCATGCCCATGTTGGGTCATGTGTATTTTCGTACGAGGATGAGTTCCGTGCTCGACGCGGTATATCTCGCAACCTGTAATAGCGAGATCGCAGCATATGGCGAACATATTGGCGCACCAGTCGTGATGACGAAGTCGACGCATGAGCGCGCAACAGACCGTACGGCAGAGGCGATCGAGCGTATTGAGCAGGAAACTGGCACGCGGGCGGACATCGTCGTGATGGTGCAGGGAGATGAACCAATGGTGACGCCAGAGATGATTGATGCGGCGGTACAGCCGATGGTCAACGATCCGTCCATACCGGTGGTGAACCTCATGGCACCCCTCGCAGATGGACGCGAGCACGACGACTACAATGAACCGAAAGTGGTCGTCGACCGACGCAGTAACGCGTTGTATTTTTCGCGCGAGGCCAGTCCATCCCGCTGGAAAATGGGAACCGATGTCCCCATGCAGAAGCAGGTGTGCATCATGCCGTTCCGACGGGATTTCCTTCGGACATTCGCACAGCTCCCGCCGACCGTGCTCGAGATCGCGGAATCCATCGACATGCTGCGTGCCCTTGAGCATGGGTATGCGGTGCGCATGGTTGTTTCTCCGACGCCAGGAACCTACAGTGTCGACACCCCGGAGGATCTTGCGCGCGTCGAGCGGTGCAT
This sequence comes from bacterium, assembly GCA_030646955.1. GTDB lineage: Bacteria > Patescibacteriota > Patescibacteriia > JACPHY01 > JACPHY01 > JAUSKG01. The sequence goes on along the minus strand of JAUSKM010000044.1, from coordinate 10,404 downwards.
GGGGCAGGATCCGTTGCTCCCGCGCTACCACCGCGCGGTGAAGGAGTGAGCTATGCCGACGCCCGCACATCACATCCGCCGCTACGGAGGCTATATTCTTCGGGGGGCGATTGCCTCCGTACGGCTCCTCCCTCCGCGTATTGGCGTCATGGTCGCTGAAGCCGTGCAGGGGATGCACATTCGCGTCCCCATTGATGACCACCGTACGGCGATAATTGTAACGCCAAATGCGCTGTGCGCTTGGCGTGCACGTACCCTCCACACGAAGGAACCAGAGACGATCCGGTGGATGAACACATTCCGGGATGGTGATGTTTTTTGGGATGTCGGAGCGAATATCGGTCTCTACTCACTCTACGCCGGCATACGCGGAGCTCGGGTCCGCGCATTCGAGCCCGATGCACTGAATTACGCGCTCCTCAATCGAAATATTGCTGCGAACCAGCTTGACCACAGGATTGCCGCATACGCCGTCGCCGTGCATGATCGCGATTGCGTGCAACAGTTGCACATCCAACACCATCAGTGGGGTGGAGCGTTGAGCGCATTTAGTGAACCGCGCACCTATGACGGTGCGTCATTTACTCCTGTATTTCGGCAGGGGGCATTCGGCTATACGTTGGATACGCTTGTCGCGCAGCTCGAGGAGGTGCCGCAGCACATTAAGGTTGACGTAGACGGGAACGAGGCGCAGGTCTTGCAGGGCGCGACGCGTACGCTCCGGGAATCATCCGTTCGGTCACTCCTCATCGAGCTCGATGAGACTCGTCCGGACTATCAGGCGTGCCTCGATCGCATTGTGTCGTACGGATTTGCACTTACGGAGAAGACGCATGCGTCCATGTTTGATACCGGCGTATTCGCGCGGACGTTCAACCACGTATTTGTGCGATGAGCATATGGTGAGCATCATCATCCGGACATTCAATGAGGAGAAACACATCGTAAATCTTCTCGATGCGATCCGTACGCAGGTGCACCAGGAACACGAAAGTATTCTCGTGGATTCCGGTTCGACGGATCGGACGCTTGAACTTGCGCGGCCGCGCTGCGACAGCATCATTGCCATCGAGAGTCGTAACTTTACCTTTGGGTATTCCTTGAACGTGGGATGTCGTGCGGCGCGCGGCGAACAGTGCGTCATCGTTTCCGCGCATGCCATCCCGACGGACGATGGGTGGCTCGAGCAGCTCATCGCGCCGTTTACGGATGACCGGGTTGCGATGGTGTACGGACGGCACATCGGGAGCGGCCCGACGAAATTTTCAGAAGGGGTGGATTTCGAGCGCTTTTGGGGGGCTGCGGAAACCGCGCGGCATCCTTTCCCCTACTTTGCAAACAACGCGAACGCGGCGATCCGCACCGCGCGCTGGCGCGAGCACCCCTTCGATGAGTACCTCACCGGCCTCGAGGATATCGCGTGGGCGCGAGAGATGATGGGACGCGGATACCGCGTCGTGTACGCAGCGGATGCGGCGGCCCACCACATCCATGACGAGGCCTGGCCGCAGGTCTACCAGCGGTACCGCCGGGAGGCGGTCGCGGCGCGCCGGCTTCAGCTCCCCGCGCCGCCGCTCGCAAGTCCGCGCCCGCTCGCCTTGCTCTCGAATATCGTGCGCGATATGCGCATCGCGCGGGGCGAACAGCGGCGGGTTCCGCTCGCGGAGATTCTCCAGTTCCGGTACCGCCAGTGGGCAGGCACGCGTGACGGGTGGTACCACGCGCAGGATGTAGATATCGCGCGCGATCGCAACCAGCTCTTTTTTTCCGGTGCAACGCATGACCAGGTCATCATTGACGGACCGCATCGCGCGCGCTTCGCGCAGGTCCCTGCCCCGCATGTGAAGCCCTCCGAGGTTCTCATTCGCGTCGCGTATACCGGCGTGTGTTCGACCGATCTCGAGGTATACGAGGGCACGCTCGGCTACTTCCGCGACGGCCGTGCACGGTACCCAGTGACGCCGGGGCATGAGTTCTCCGGAACCGTCGTCCGTGTTGGCGCACGCGTGGAGCATGTCCGTACCGGCGATCGTGTGATAGCCGAGTGCGTCCAGTCGTGCCGCACGTGTGCTCGTTGTGCCGACGGATCGTACGCCGCATGCGCCGACCGTCGCGAGGTCGGCGTCATGAACGCGAATGGGTCGTACGCGACGTTCGTTGTTGTACCGGCGATGTTCGTCCACCGGATACCGGACGGGCTTCCGCTGCGCGCCGCCGCGCTCGCCGAACCACTCGCGGTGGTCCTTCGGGGACTCCGGCGTCTCGGCGAGCGCGCCGCACGGCGTAGCGCCGCGGTGATTGGGGCAGGACCAATTGGCAACCTCGCCGCCCAGGTGCTTGCGCGGCGCGGCGTCGCGGTCACCGTGTTCAACCGATCACTCGAACGTCTCGCGCACCTCCCGGCGCCCATCACAGGACGCGCGGACATTGAAGGTCTCGATCAGTACGATACGATCATTGAGGCGACGGGGAGCGCCGATGCGCTCCGTGTGGCGCTCCGTCGTTCTCGTACCGATGCGGCACTACTGCTCCTCGGGTTCCCCTACGGGACGTTCGAGCATGACTTCGAGGACGTCGTGGGCAATGAGAAGGTCATCATGGGATCGGTCGGCGGCGCGCAGGAGGATTTCGTGGAAGCGCTACAGCTCCTCCCCATGCTCGCACTCGAGCCGTTTTTTCAGGCGATCTTCCCGCTCGCGCAGTTCGAGCGCGCGTGGGAGGCGCATCGGAATCGTCAGTGCCTCAAGGTGATGCTCCAATCCGACATCCATGGATCATGAATCATCCACTATTGATGTCACGATGCCACTCGCAAGCGGCATGGCGTGTTGGCCGGGGAGTCCCGGCGTGACGATCGCTGCGCGGAAACGGATGGATCGCGGTGACTCGACGAACGAGACCCTCCTCACGATGGACGTGCACACCGGGACGCACGTGGAAGCCCCGCTCCATTTCCTCGCAGGAGGCGCGCCTCTTGATGCGTATCCGCTAGATCGGTTCATCGGCGCAGCGTACGTCGCGGACGTCGGCGCGGCATCGGTGGTGACCGCAGCGGTGCTCGATACTGCTTCGATTCCACGCGATACAGTGCGCCTGCTCATCAAGACATACAACACACGGCTCTGGCGTGAGCACCCAAACGCCTTTCGCGAGGACTTCGTTGGTCTCGACGTCTCGGGTGCCGAATGGATCGTGGAGCATGGCGTAGCGCTCGTCGGACTTGACTACCTCTCTATCGCTGCATTCGGCCACGCGGCGTCCGTACACAAGGTGCTCTCCGCTGCGGATGTCCTCATCGTCGAGGGACTCGCACTCGGCTCCGTCAGCCCCGGCAGGTACCATGCAACCATACTCCCACTCCGCATTGCCGGCGCAGAATCTGCCCCAGCGCGGGCGGTACTCCGTGCACTGCGAGAGTGATCAGATTATATTTTTATGACGCAATGGAAGGTCCTCGTCTCTACCCCTTATTTTCAGGAAGCACTCCCGGCGTACGCGCGCCGCATGGAGGAGCTCGGGATTGTCGTGGTTGCACCTGCGGTCCACGAGCGGCTCTCCGAGGCGGAGCTCCTGCCGCTCGTTCATGATATTGACGGTGCCCTGTGCGGCGATGATCGGTTTACCGATCGCGTTTTCGCAGCAGCTCCGCGCCTGCGGATCATCTCGAAGTGGGGGACGGGGATTGATTCGATCGACTGTGATGCGGCGGCCCGGCGCGGGATCGTCGTGAAGAATGTCCCGGATGCCTTCTCGGTGCCCGTTGCCGAGACCGCATGTGCGTTCCTCATGAACTTCGCGCGGCAGGTGCACTGGACCGACCAGGATATTCGTCGCGGCGTGTGGGAGAAGCGGCGGGGGAGGACGCTCGCGGAGAGCACGCTCGGCATCATCGGAGTCGGGAACATCGGGAAGGCCTTCGCACGCCGCGCGCATGCCTTCGGCATGCGTCTCCTCGGGTACGACGCGGTCGCCCCCGACGCCGCGTTCGTGCAGGAGGTAGGAATGACCGTTACGGACCTCCCGATGCTCCTCCGCGAGTCGGACTATGTCTCCCTCCACTGCGCGCTCAGCGCGACGACGCGCCATCTCATTGATCGGGCAGCGCTTGCGCAGATGCAGCGCCATGCGGTGATCGTGAATACTGCACGCGGTGGGCTCATTGATGAGCGTGCGCTCGTGGATGCGCTTGTATCGCACCAGATCGGCGGTGCCGGACTCGACGTGTTCGAGGAGGAACCACTCCCCGCAAACTCGCCGCTCCGGCAGCTCGACAACGTCATTCTATCGCCGCACAATGCGAACTCGAGCCCGCACTACTGGCAGCTCGTGCACGAGCGCGCGTTCACGCAACTCGTCGAGGGGCTCCGCGCTGCCAATACACGAGTCCCATCGTGAGGAGTACCTATGGATATCCTGCCGGATGCCGTTGCGCGTCGTGAGCGGACGCTCGCGGCGCTCACCGCGTCATTCGCGTGTGCGCTCTCGGAGGATCTTCGCTTCCTCGCTTTCACGACACCTGCGAGCTTCCGGGAGCCCGAGATTGACAACGGGTGGCACCCGTACCTCATCCGCCGGGGGTTCGTCGCGTTCCTCCTCGACCAGCTGCCGGTGTTCCTGCGTTCCTGCGCTGGCGGCGTGCGCCGATTCATCCTTGGCCGTTTCGGGGGTTCCACGCTTATCGAGCAGCCCGGCGCGACCGTACTCGCGGTAACACCCGCGAGTACTTGTCGGATAGCCAGCGGCCGCATGGAGACGTCCTACGTTCACCCGGATGACGTGGATCGCGTACACTGGCTCGTACTCCACGACACCACAGCGCGCCCGGGGGATGCGCCGTGGTGTCGTGTGCGCATCTTCGCAGTGTTCGTGCGGCTTCTCGCGGCGTGGGCGCGGACGGCGATTGCACCGCAGGGCGACTGGCGCGATTGGGCAGTGGGCGTTACGCTGCTTCTCCGCTGGGTGCTCCACGGGTTTTGGGCGGTTCACCTCATGCACGCGCAGGCCATGGAGCACGCGATTCGGAAGTTCCGCCCTGCGCTTGTGTTCTGCGTGCACGAGGTCTGGCCGCACGCGCGGGTGCTTTGGAGCGTTGCGCAGCGCGTTGGCGTGCGGAGCACAACGGTTCAGCATGCGTCGATTCGGCGTACGAAGCTCTGGTATTTCCCCGATGCCCGCGAGATCCTAGCGGGGCAGGCGACCCCGGAGACCTTTGCGGTATTCAGTGCGCAGGATCGAGCGCTTCTTACGCCATACTATCCGCAGGGGACGGCGCTTCCCATCGTCTGTGGTCCGCGGTACGCGCATTGGAAGACGCGGAGCGCTCCATCGTTGCGAGCGCGCCTTCGTGCACCGCATGTGCTCTTCGTGAGTTCGATTCCATGGTGGGATATTGCGGTGCTCGTGTGCGCGCTCGAGCGCCTCGCGGCAGACGGCGTTCCACGTGCACGCGTCGTCGTGCGGCTGCATCCCGCTGCAGCGCCACGCCGCCGGTCGCTCCGTGCGCTCCGGCGCTTGGAGGAGCGAGCGTTCCTCGAGCGTGCAACGGGGTCGTTGGATGATGATCTCGCAGATGCATCGATCGTCATCGGCATGAACACGACCGTCCTCGAAGAAGCGGCGCTCATCGGACGTGCCGTGCTCGTGTTGACGACCGATCGTTTCCTCTCCTTCGCGCCGCACCTTGGCGTGCACCGCGAGGCAACGGCGTTGACGTGGGACGCAGTGCATGCGGCGCGGGATCGTTGCACGGCGCTCCGGACATCCATGGAGCACGAGGCGCGCGAGGGGCTCGGCATTGCTGCGTCGACGTTCCGCCTCGTTCTGGACGACCATTCGACGAGCGCGGTGCCATGATGTACAGTAAAAAACTGCGACAGGTAGCGGGATGCGCGCGTCTTTTTTATCGTGCGTTCAGTGATGATGCTCCTGTATGGAACAACGTATTTTCATGACGGGGACCGGCGGCATGGTGGGGTCGTACGTGAGCGCGTGCGCGTGGCATGCGCCGATCATGCAGACCGATGTGCGAGAGTTCGACATCACGGATACGGCGCAGGTGGAGCGGTTCTTCGCGCAGTATGCGAAGGAAATCAGCTGGATCGTTCATCTCGCCGCAGAGACCGACGTCGATCGGTGCGAGCAGGACAAGGATCACGCGATGCGCGTGAACGTCCTCGGGACGCAGAACATGGTCTACGCGGCCCAGCGATACGACATTCCGTTGCTTTTTGTGTCCACGGTCGGCATCTTCGGCGGCGATGGGCAGCTCGGGCCGTTCCACGAGTTCTCCACGCCCTGTCCGGCAAATTTCTACGCGTGGACGAAATGGTACGGCGAGGAGATCGTGCGCCAGCACCTTACAAAGTATGTCATTCTCCGCGCTGGGTGGATGATGGGCGGCGGAGCGAAAGACAAAAAGTTCGTCATGAAGATCATTCGTCAGCTCCTCGACGGGAAGCGGGAGATCTTCGCGATCGAGGAGATAATCGGGAGCCCGACGTACGCGAAAGCGCTCGTCCGGACCATGAGCGAGATGCTTCAGACCTCGTACTGGGGTACGTACAACTGCACCGGGAACGGGAAGATGAGTCGTTACGATTTTGCTCGGGTTATCTGCAAGGAGATTGATCCGTCCGTACGGGTGACCCCGGTTGTCAGTAGTTTCTTCAACCTTCCCGCGCCACGCGCCGCCTCCGAGCACTCGGAGAACCGGATGCTTACGCTCCGTGGGTTGAACACCATGCCGTCGTCTGAAGATTCCGTTCGTGCGTACATCGAGGAGATTCGGCTCGCGGGTATCCTCGACCCACTGCGTGCGCACGCGGCGGTGCGGCTATAGGGTATGGATGGGCACCCGGAGGGTGTGGGGACGGATATCGAGTCCGTTGATCGATTCCGTGCGCTTGATCGTGTCACACATCAGCGATTTTTCGAGCGCGTCTACACCAATGCGGAGATCGCGTACTGCTTCGCGAAGATTGACCCCGCCCCGCACCTTGCCGCGCGCTGGTGTGCGAAGGAAGCGGTTGTGAAGGCGCTGTCGAGCATCGGCATCGAGCGCATCGCGTATTGCGATATCGCGGTGACGAGCGGATCGGATGGAGTGCCGCGTGTGCATGTAAGTGACATTGATCCCAGCGTACGCGTGCACGTGAGCTTGTCCCACAGCCGCGATAACGCCACCGCATTCGCTATTGCATATTATGATGAGCGAGAGGAGGCCACTGCGCATCGCGCTGCTCGCGAGCTTCACCGCGAAACCCATCGCGGATGCGCTCGATCGCGCGTGTCATAACGCAGGGATCCCTGCAACCGTGTACCTCGGTGCGTACCAGCAGTACGCCCAGGAGATCTTGAATCCCACAAGCGCGTTCTCCCGGTGCGCGTGCGATGTCATGATCCTCGCGGTAGACACCCATGCTCTCGCCGGTGACCTCGTTTTCCGTCCGTATCGTCTCGATGATGACGCGCGGCGTCGGTGGGCGGACGAGCAGGCAGAGACGCTCATCGCCCTCGCGCGGACTGCGGCCGAGCGATGCGAAGCGATGGTGCTTCTTCACAACCTCGAGGTGCCGATGTACTCGCCACTTGGTCCGCTCGAACACGCGCAGGAATTCGGGATCAAGGAAGCGGTGGAGACAATCAATGCGAAGCTGCGCAGCGCGTGTAAGGGGGATCCGCGTATCTACCTCTTCGACTTTGATGGGTTCTGCGCGCGCGTGGGCAAGCGCGTGGTCCGTGACCCGAAGCTCTACTACCTTGGGGATTTCAAGGTGGCCATGGCGCATGTCCCGGAACTTTGCAGCGCGTACCTCGCGTACCTCCGCCCCCTCCGCGTTCCGGTAAAAAAGTGTCTTGTACTCGACTGCGATCACACGCTGTGGGGAGGTGTGGTTGGCGAAGTTGGGATCGAGGGGATTCAGCTCGGTCCGACGCCGGAAGGACGCCCATACTGGGAGTTCCAGCAGCACGTCCTTGCACTTCACGAGCGCGGGGTCGTGCTCGCCATCAATAGCAGGAACAACCCCGATGATGTGCTCCGGGTGCTCCGTGAGCATCCGTATCAGGTCCTGCGTGAGGAGCACTTCGCGGCTATGGCGATTAACTGGGAGGACAAGGCGTCAAACATTCGGGCAATTGCCGAGGAGCTGAACATCGGGGTAGGGAGTGTTGTGTTCATGGATGACGATCCACTCAATCGTGCGCTCGTTGCCCATGCGCTCCCGGAGGTCGAGGTGGTCAATCTCCCCGGCGATCCGGCGTGGTACGTGAATACGCTCCTCGCATTCGATGGATTCCATACGCTCCAGCTCACGGATGAAGATCGACAGAAGGGGAGGTTTTACGCCCAGGAACAGCAGCGTCGGCATGTCGCTGTAGCTGCCACGGACCTCGCGAGCTACATCCGGCAACTCGATGTTGCAGTCACTATCGGCCCGGCGAGCGCGATGACTATTCCGCGCATCGCGCAGCTTACGCTCAAGACGAACCAGTTCAATCTCACGACGCGGCGGTACACCGAAACGGAAGTCCACCGTCTCGCGCATGATGCTCGCTTCCTCATGCTCACGTGCGCCGCGCGGGATCGGTTTGGGGACAGCGGGATCGTCGGTGTCGCGATTGCGGAGCGTTCGGTACCGGATTGGCGCATGGATACCTTTCTCGTGAGCTGTCGTGTCATCGGCCGGAAGATCGAGGATGCGCTCCTTGCGTACGTCATGCAGGAGGCGGCACGCGCTGGTGCGCGGCGCGTGATCGGCGAGTTCATCCCCACCGCAAAGAACACACCGGCGCAGGATTTCTACCGCGCGCAAGGATTTGTCAAGATGGAAGGAGGCGGTGCGAATATCGAGCGGTGGGAGCGATCGTGTACGGGCGCGTTCCCATTCCCAGAGGAGCTGACCGTTGATGGGGGGGGTATGCAATCCGTTCGAGCAATATGAATCGTGCCTATACCGTGGTAGGGAGGATCCTCGGCATTGCGCCAGAGGAGATTACGGACGCCACTTCGCCGAAGACGGTTGCGAGTTGGGATTCATACAACGGACTCATGCTCGTCTCCGCGCTCGAGCAGGAGTTCGGTGTATCGTTTACCCTCGATGAGGTGATCGCCGTCCAGAACGTCGGCGATATTACGGCCGCACTGACGCGGCACGGCATTGAGGTATGAAGGCGGTTGCTGCACCACTCCGCTACGGAGACATCGTTGTCGGCGATGTCTACGAGTTCACGCGAACGATCACTCCGGAGGATGTCATGGCGTTCGCGCGGCTCACGGGCGACTGCAATCCCCTCCACATGGATGCGGCGTTCGGGCGGCAGAGCGCGTTCGGTTCCACGGTCGTCCACGGGATGCTCTCGGCCTCGCTGTGCTCTACGCTCATCGGTATGCATTGTCCGGGTCGGGATGCGCTCTACCTCGGACAGACGCTCCAGTTTCGGAAGCCTATCCTCCCCGGTGAGACAGTTATCGTTCGTGGGACTGTCATCGCGAAGAGCGATGCATTGCGTGTGGTGACGGTGCGTACCGAGGTGGTTCGAGGCGATGATGTGTGTATCACCGGCGAGGCAACCGCGCGCGTGCTCGAGTAGATACTATGGCGCAGCACACCGCACTCATCATCGGTGCATCCGGTGGCATTGGGCACGCGATCGTCATGCGGCTGCTGCACGATGGATTCTTTGTGTGTGCGACGTACGCCCATGAGAGTGAACGAGCAGCCGTGTTGCGTCAGGGGCTTAGGGGGGGGCGCGGAGTGGCGTACCACATGGATCTCCTTGACCGAGATGGCACGGAGCGCGTGATGGCACAGATCGTGCAGGAGCATCCGACTATCGGCGCGGTCGTCTTCGCTCCATCCACGACACTCCCGTCAACGCAGCTTCTCGAAACTGCATGGCAGACGTTCCAGGAACACCTCGACGTACAACTTCGTGGGATGTGGCAGGTGGTCTCGGGGTTGCAAGTGCGCATCAAGGCGAAGCACCCCATTGCATTCACCGTGGTACTCTCTACGGTATGTATGGGTGAGCCCGTGCCGCGTTTTACGCCGTACGTGGCTGCGAAGTACGCGCTCATGGGATTCGCTAAGTGCATGGCGATCGAGCTTGCGCGCTTCGGATGCCGAACGAACATGGTGCTCCCAGGACTCACCGCAACGCCGCTCACCGCCAGCGTCCCATCGAAGCTCTTCGAGCTGGAAGCTGCGCAGAATCCATTGGGACGCATCACGACGTCGAAGGATGTTGCAGCCGCGGTTGCGTTTCTCGTCTCCGAGGATGCTGCGTACCTCAATGGCGTGCAATTGACGGTGAACGGTGGTGCGAGAATAGGGTAGGAGTTCATCTATGGAACGGACTGAGGTGACGAGCAGCAGCACAGAAAAATTGTTACACACGGCGGCG
>JAUSKM010000035.1 GCA_030646955.1 bacterium | reverse complement strand
CCCTGAGCGAGTCCGCGAGTCGAACGGGCTCGAAATGACGGAGAAAGCTCATGACGGAGAAAGATAAATACTCGTTTCCCTCAAAATGACACGGGGCTCAACTCCTGCTCAAGGATGACATCGGACTCCCCAAAAAGGAATCTCCCTTTGAATTGCTGTCCGCGCAGGAACAATGGCATCCAATGCACGTCGTCCGGCCACATTTCCGCAAATGGGATCTCATCAACGTGGAACCACTGCGGCCGCATTTCTTCACTCTCTGTCGGTTCGCCCAAAAAAGCATCCGCCCGGAAGACATGGACACGCAAGATTTCTGGATTCCCTTGAAACGTAAAATCAAGAACGCCAATTTTCTCTAGCGCTTCTGCGCTAATCCCCGCTTCCTCCTGCAGCTCACGCTGCGCCGCGTCCTCGATCGTCTCTCCCACAATCACCTTGCCGCCAAATCCATTCCACCTCCCCGCCCCAAACCCGCGCTTCTTCATACCAAGCAGCACGCGCGGGTGCTGGTGGATGATCGTCAAGGTGAGCAGCTTCTCCATACGCACGCTCACGCGCCGTGGCACCTCTTGAATTTTTTTCCCGATCCGCAGGGGCACGAATCGTTGCGACCCACTTTCTGCTCGGCGGATGCTGATACCACTTGCGCATCGCCGAGGCGCTTGGGCGGAACGGCTGCACCCCCTCTAGCTCCCCCTCTTGAAGCGGGGGAAGGCCCGGGCTGATCCGTGCTGTCCGTAGCCATCCGTTCCGATCCGTGGTCATCCGTTGTTCGCTCCATGGTCTTTGCGGCGCCGGTGAGTTGGATGCCGCGGCGGGCGTAGACGGATTCCAGTTGCACGGCCGTGGGGACGACGTGCATGAGCGCGCGGACGGTGTCGTGCTGCATGAGGCCCAGAAGTTCCGTGAAGAGCGTGTAGGCCTCGCGCTTATACTCGATGAGCGGGTCGCGCTGGCCATACCCGCGCAGGCCGATGCCTTTGCGGAGGTGCTCGATGGCGTCCAGGTGCTCGATCCAGAGTTGGTCAATCGCACGTAGCGCAATCGCGCGCGCGATTTCCTGGAACCGCTCTTCCTGTTCCACGCGCGTCCGCAGCTCCGCCATCCCCGCGCGCGCGACGCCCAAGAGCTGTTCTACCAGCGCGTGACGCTTGGTCACCGCGTCCAGCTTCCCGCCCGCCGACGCATCACCCGAAAGCGTGAGCGGGTGCTGCGCGGCAAGCGGGATCACTGCCCCCGCCTGCTGCTGAAGCTCTGTGAGATCCCACACGCGCACATCCTCGCCCGGCGTTGCCGCCGCGACAAGGCGCTCGCACTCCCCCGCAAGCATCTCCTCGATGATCGGCAAGACATCCGTTGTCTGGAGCAACGCGAGCCGCTTGCGGTACACTACCTCACGGTGACGGTTGAGCACATCATCGTATTCCAACAGGTGCTTGCGCGCGTCGAAGTGATGGTGTTCCACCTTGCGCTGCGCAGCTTCAATCTGTTTCGAGATGACGCGATTCTCAATCGGCACATCATCCGGTACCTTTAGCCGCGTCATAATGCCCTTGAGCCGCTCACCGCCAAAAATACGCATGAGATCGTCGTCCAGCGAAACGAAGAACACCGACGCCCCAGGATCACCCTGGCGTCCTGCGCGTCCGCGGAGCTGATTATCAATGCGCCGCGACTCGTGCCGTTCCGTGCCGATGACGTAGAGGCCGCTCAACGCACGCACGCGTTCCTGCGCATCGCCCTCCGGCGGGTTACCACCCAAGATGATGTCCACGCCGCGCCCCGCCATGTTGGTGGCCAACGTCACCGCGCCTGGCCGGCCTGCTTGCGCGATGATCTCGCCCTCGCGCTCGTGCTGCTTGGCGTTAAGCATCTCGTGCGGAACACCGGCTGCCAGCAGCCGCGCGTGGAGCTGCTCGTTCTTCTCGATGGAGATGGTACCCAGGAGCACCGGCTGTCCGCGCTCGCACGCCGCGCGCACCTCCTCCACCACGGCGGCAAGTTTGGCGTCTTCTGTGCGGTAGACCAAATCCGAACGATCGGTGCGTAGCAGTGGCTTGTTGGTGGAAACAGCAATCACCTCCAGCCCGTAGATTTTGCTGAACTCCTCCGCCTCCGTTGCCGCGGTGCCGGTCATGCCGGAAAGCGTGCGGTAGAGACGGAAATAATTCTGAAACGTGATGGTTGCCAGTGTCTGCGATTCACGTTGGATCACCACCCCCTCTTTGGCCTCAATCGCCTGATGGAGCCCCTCGGAGTACCGCCGCCCGGGCATAAGGCGCCCCGTAAACTCATCCACGATAAGCACCTCCCCCTCGCGTACCACATAATCCTTGTCACGCAGGTAGACCACCTGCGCGCGAAGCGCCTGCTCGAGGTGATGGACCAGCTTCGTACCCTCCGCGTACACGTTCACCACACCCAGCAGCCGCTCCATTTCCGCAATCCCCTCCTCCGTGAGCGTCGCCGCGCGAAGCTTCTCGTCCACGACGTAGTGTGTGACTGGTTGCAGCGTCCGCACGAGCTGCGCAAACCGCCGGTACTCCTCGCCGGATTCTTCCGCTGGTGCGGAGATGATGAGCGGCGTGCGCGCCTCGTCAATAAGGATAGAGTCAATCTCGTCCACAATGGCGTACGCATGGCTGCGTTGCACCATGTCGCTGGCGCGCATCACCATGTTGTCGCGCAGGTAGTCGAAGCCGAACTCGTTATTCGTGCCGTACGTCACGTCCGCCGTGTACGCTTCCGCGCGCGTCACTGGACGCAGAAAATCGTACCCCACGCGGAACACCCCCACATCGCCTGCCTCCTCTTTTTTCTCTGTCGTCCCTTCCGTCCCCTGTTCCTTATGCTCCGCATCATATCGGTACGCCGTGGCGTGATTGATGCAGCCCACCGTGATACCCAACGCCGCAAACACGCGGCCCATCCATGCCGCGTCGCGCCGTGCGAGGTAATCGTTCACCGTCACCACATGCACACCCTCGCCGGTCAGTGCGTGCAGGTACACCGCGAGCGTGGAGGTGAGCGTCTTGCCCTCGCCCGTTTTCATCTCTGCGATCTGCCCGCGGTGGAGCACAATGCCGCCCAGGAGCTGCACGTCAAAGTGCCGCTGCCCCAACGCACGCTTCGCTGCCTCGCGCACCGCAGCAAATGCCTCCGGGAGCACATCATCCAGTGTTGCCCCTGCGGCAAGCCGCGCGCGAAACTCGACAGTTTTCTGCGCCAACGCGGCGTTATCCAGCTGTGCAAACGTGGATTCCAGCGCGTTAATCTTTGCAACGATCGGCGCAAGTTGTTTCAACGTTCGCGCGTTGGGGTCTCCAAAAATAGCTGTGAGTACTGGCACAAAGAGTATTTGGTATACTGAATGGTATCGTATTGGACACTGTATATAACGTACTCGCGTATGCGTTCACTCGCAACCCTCGCGGCCAGCATGACGGTTCTGGGCATAGCCCTGCTTGCACCGTCCGCAGAAGCCGCAACTTTGTCCGGCGGAGAGCTTATTAAGGCCTCCACACCGGCCGTCTACTACTACGGCCACGATGGCAGGCGGTATGTCTTCCCCAACGAGAAGACCTATAAGACCTGGTACAGCGATTTCTCGAGTGTCGTCACCATTTCGGATGCTGACCTTGGTGCGATCGCCATCGGCGGCAATGTGACGTACCGCCCGGGCACCCGCATGGTAAAAATCACCACTGCGCCTAAGGTGTACGCGGTGGATCGCAGTGGCGTACTGCGCTGGGTAGCGACGGAAGATGCCGCGATTGCGCTCTATGGGGCAGACTGGAATACGAAAATTGACGATATCCCGGATGCGTTCTTCGTGAACTATCGTGAAGGCGCTGCGATCTCAAGCGCCGCAGAATACGATCCTGCGTACGTCCGTGATAGCGCACTCACGATCAGCTCCGATAAGGATCTCGGCGGTGCTTCATCGACAACGACAACCGACACCGCAACCATCCTCGGCGACACGGCAGCGTCCGTTACGCGGCCCACATCGACCACGACAAGCACGAACACGACGGCAACAACGACTCCTGCCACCACCTCCACAACAACGACCACCACGAGCACGACGGCAACACCCGCGTTAAGCTCGCTCACGCCACCCACGCTTACCCTTGCCAGCAGCACGGGCGGCTCTATCACCGGCGTGGAGCAGGAAGTCCTGCGCTTCTCCATTGCGAACCCCAACAGCACACCCATCACCATCAAGCAGGTGTACTTCAACGTGCGGCAGACCAATTACCCGACGCTCGCCGCGACCCGCGCGTTCACGCTCTACGACGTGACGGGAACAACGTCAACAGCAGGTTGGTACAACATGTTCCCTGCCAGTACACCCTTCTCACCGGAAACCTTCCCGCTCTCCTTCAATACGCCCGTTGAACTTGCGGCTGGTGCATCCCGCACGTATGCGCTCTGGTTCAACACGACCGACGCAACGCGTTCGACCAGCACGGCAACGCTCCGAATCATCCTCCCTGCGGTGACCACCACCTGGACCATCCCCACCGACACCACAACACGCTTCGATGCACCCACGTACCCGCTCGAGGGCGGCACGTACACGTTTGCGCCAAGCAGCAGTACGACGACAACCTCCACCACGACAACACCAAGTACCAGCACGTCCAGCACAACAACGACGTCCTCCACAACGACCACGTCCACAACATCTTCGTCCTCCACGTCATCCAGCAGCACCGCCGCATCCGGGTCGTTCATGCTCTTTGGCACGAAGCTTCTGGACTCGTCCATGAACACGTCGTTTGCGATCTTCAACGCAACAACAACATCCGACATGTACGGGATGATGCGCTTTGATCCTGCACGCGACGCCGCGGACGTCTTTGAGGACACGACGTCCAAGAGCTACGCCAGTCGCTACATCTACGGCGTCACGAACAGCGGGAAAGTGTACAGCATCGAAGGTGTCTCACCAAGTAGCGGATCATCCGGTACCGCGGATATCAAACGCCATAACGCAACCACCGGTTCCGTAGAGACATCGTGCTCCGTCTCCAATGTCACCCTCTACCGTGGTATGGGCGTGGCCGTTGCAAACGACAGCATCTTCTTCAAGGACGGCGCAAAACTCTACCGAGAAACCTTTGGATCGTGCACGCCATCTGCGGTGCTCATGACCATGACACTCAACGCTTCGACGTACGAGAAATGGTATATCTACGGCGTTGGTTCACGGCTCCTCTCGGTCAAGGTCCCGTCTACGGGTGACGCGACCGTCTACGAGCATTCCACATCAACGGGCGCCATCACTGCAACGCTTGGCACTGTCGATGACGCGGCTGTTCTTAATGACCTCATCCACAACGAGACGTTCCATCCGGGCGATACCGGCCTCTACTGGTACGATCTGGTTGGCACAACACTCAACGTCTACCGCTTCGCGCTGGATGGGAGCACCGCGCTGCTCTTCAGCCGGACCATTTCCGGATCCGTTGCGCCAACGATCGACGAAGATAACGGTCGCGTCCTGCTCTCGTACAAGGACAGCACGGGGACACACTTCATCGAGTACACGCTTGCAACCGGAGCAACGTCCGAGCGTACGGACCTGGGCACGAAGCACTACGCATCGTACCTCTACAGCAACCAGTTCATGTACCTGCCGTAGCAGCGCACGCAAAACAACACCCTCTCCATCGTGGAGAGGGTGTTGTTTTGTTCCTAAAGATGATAAGCGACTCGGGCTGCCGGGGCTCGAACCCGGGGCCTCACGAACCCGAATCGTGCGCTCTACCAACTGAGCTACAACCCGAGCCGTCCATCATCCACTCCCAGTGAATCACTCCTCCCGAATTTCTGCAAATCGGATGACCTTTTGGATACAACGCCCTCCCCTTTCTCACCCTCCTGCTAGGAGGGTGGGCCAGAGGGGGTGGCAGTGTACAATGATGCTTTCTTCACAGAAGATACCCGCTCGCGCACCACCCTCACTAACTCCCCTCCATCTTGGAGGGGGAGAACCAAGAAAAAGAAAGCCACCCCGACCGTGGTCGGGGTGACACTTGTCATGCGTTCTGCTTGATGCCGACAGCGTCCCACATGATGCGCGCGATAGACGCACGATCCGCAATGCCGCGGTGCACCAACAGGAACGCATCAATCGCCTGCTCTACCACCATCGGCAGCGCGTCTTGCGTTGCAAGGCCGCGCGTGGCGGCGTGCTGCAGCATGGGGGTTTGCCCGCCGAACGCTGCGATGTCCGCGACAATCGCTGAACGTGACATGGAGGCGACTGCTTGCTCCCCCTGCACGAGATTCTGCGAAACGTTCTCGTCCGTTGCTGGAAGCACCGCCGGAGCAAGCGCCGAGTACGCCGCAAGTGACCCCTTCCCCTTATCTGTCGTATTCACCACGATGTCCGCGCCCCGCGCGAGCGGCGCGATTGCGTGCTCGCCGTACCCGCGCACGACCACGCCCAGCACGGGCCAGCGGTGCGCCACTCGCGCCTCGCTGATTCGCGCAGCAAGACGGCGAGCTTTCTCCTCGGACCGGTTCACGATCGCCACGTTTGCTCCAGCCCGCGCGAACGCAAGCGCGATCGGCCCACCGGCACCGCCTGCGCCAAGCACGAGCACGCTGCGCTTCCCCAAGCCAGACACCGGCCACCGCTCCTGCACCAGTGGCGCAAGTCCCCGCAGGAATCCATCTGCGTCCGTGTTGTCCACGCACAGTGCGCCATCTCCATCCATCCAGAGCACGTTCGCGGCACCCATGAGCGCAGCGGACATGCCAATGACGTCTGCCTGCGCCATCACCGCCTCCTTGAACCCCACACCAGCACCGCCGCCGAGGTACCTGGGGTCTTTCCGAAGCACTTCGATGATGGATGGAAGCGCGCCCGGATTCGCGACACACATCGCGTTGACACATGACAGGCCCACCGCACGGTACGCGGCGTTCCACAGCACTGCGGTTTTTGCCGGGTAATCGTGCGCGATGAGCGGGATCGTGTACCCCGCAGATGTCGCAAGATCGCCCACGGTCGCGTTCCCAGGGGGCTCCCGCGCAATGCGTAGTATGCCTGTCGCGATGAGATCCGTGACGGTATGCATACGGCTACTCGTACACGAATTCCACGATGGTCAGCTGCGTGTCATCGGCGATCGTCTGCTGATAGCAGTGCTCCAGAAACCGCTGCAGTCCCGCGCGGGACTGCTCCAGGGACGAACACACCGCGAGGTCATGCTCCTGCAGCCCCACAAACCGCAGGTACTGCAGCCGCCTGATGCGCACCCAGCACTCCAACGCGTCGACATCGCCGTTCCGGCAACGAACGCGGCAGCGCTCGCCCGCGATATACCCCTTCGGGTGGTGCACGTCGCGTCGGCCCAATCGCACCGTCGCACGAACCAGTTGCAGCCGTACGTCCTCCGCGCACGCCCCATCAAACCACAGCTCGGGCGGATTGTGTCGCACCACCCGCCGCTGCTCCAGTGCCATCTCCTGGAATCCAAATCCCGCCACGTCATCCTCCTCAAAACAAAAAAGAACTGCGTCCTTCCCCCTCTCTTTCTACCGTACGGCGCGCAGCACCCACCGTCAAACAATGCCTCCCCGCGATGCCTCCAATCGCGCAAGCGCACCGTCCCAGCATGTTGCGGCAATGGGATCTGGCTGCCCGTGCGACGGGTTCGCGTGCATATCAAGATACGGCAAGCTATTTGCCTCGATGATGCCAAACGGCTGCGCATCGGCCGGACGCGCGAGGTCCTGAGCGATCACATCAAATCCGACCACGGTAACACCGAGCGTCGCGGCTGCACGACAAAAAAGCGCCCGGTTTGCAGGATGTAATTGATCGGTCACGCTCGTAATGGAACAGCCGAGCGTGAGGAGCGCGCGGTCATGGAGTGCCACAAGGTCGCCGGCACCGGGGACATCATCGAACGTGCTGCCCTGCCGGCGCAGACACGCCGCCATGATCTCGTCGCATGCGACGACATGCAGCGTCGAACCACGATTATCGCGGGCACCACGCCCCGGCTGCGCGTTGAGCGCTGTCACAAGCTCCCTGATGGTTGACCGGCCGTCTCCCGAAACACTGGCGGGGTCTTTCCTGCATGCAAAAACATGCTGCCCATCAAGGACCGTCACGCGATAGAGCGATCCAGGAATGTGCCGCTCCACCAGTACCATCGGACAATAACGATACGCGATAGCGATTGCCTCTTCCAACGCACCGCGATCCGTGATTCCGGTAGTGACGTGGTGCCCCAGCGATCCATTAATCGGCTTGACAACCAACGGGTAGCCAAACTGCTCGCCGTAGCGCTGCGCGGCGCGGCGCGTACGAAATGCCCGGCCGCTCGACACCGGAATCCCTGCCGCAGCGAGCACGCGCTTCACCGCCGCCTTGTCGTCCACATCCACGCGCGGTGCCGCCCACACATGCAGCGGAGTCCCTTCAAAATGATATGTTCTCCCACGGTATCGAAAAGCAAACTCATTGGCGAGACGGCGACCGAAGAGCCGTACCGACCACACCCTCAACCCGCGCTCCTGCGCCTCCCGCAGAAACATGCGCGACCGCTCAAAGATGGCCGATCCCGTGACATCGTCATCAAGCGTCAACACGCGCAACGCACGGAGACACGCACATACGGCCATCCGAAACCGTACCCGCACATCAACCGGCAACATCGCACCCCCCCAAAACCCAAACCACAAGAATGGCCGCAGAAACCATTCTATCCAATACTGCACATGCCCCGCCCCATGCCCCCGCCGAACGGTCGGAAGACAGTGCGCGCATGAATCAGACATAGAAAATCAAACATCAACAAAATACCCAAAGCACCAGACCTCTCTAGGTAATGATGCTTCAAGGGTCTGCTTACCACTTACCTCCAACCGTACGGCGCCTTACTCCCATCGTCAACGTACGAGGAAGATACCGTGTCAGGTCCGGTTTTTACCAAGATAATTGGACTTGACCCCATTATCCGAATAAAGTCAATCCTGTTCATGGTGCGACGTTTGTATGAGGCGCAGAATCGCACCACCAAAGGCAAAGACCCCGCCGGTTTGCGGGGTCTTGCAGTTGGACGGGGGCCCAGGAAGCGTGCTCGCAACACGCCCCCGGGTCAGCCCAAAGCGCGCCTATGCAGAAGACGCCCCAGAGCTCGAGGGCCCCCGCCCGTAGATGGTGGACGGGGCGCGGTGCGACCGCGGTGACGCTGGACGCGTCTCGTGCCCAGAACTCTCCATTAGCAAGTACAGCAAGCCCCGCGTCGCCCTGCAAGGCGCTCCTCAACCAAGCCAACAGCCCGCTCTTGCCTCCGAATGCGTACCGCCAACTCCGGCGGTTTGGCACGAGAAGGAAAGCGGCCCCTTGCAGGAGGCGTCCATGAAGAAGGCGTTGAAGCGGGACGTCGTCGGGTTCCAGGACTCCAGCCACCGTCCCCGCCTCGTGGGCGTCGTACGCTGAGGAAGAAACCGTGTCAGGTCCGGTTTTTACCAAGATAATTGGACTTGACCCCATTATCCGAACTATCCAATACTGCACATGCCCCGCCCCATGCCCCCGCCGAACGGTCGGAAGACAGTGCGCACATGAATCAGACATAAGGATCACGCATGGTCGGCCAAACAATGAATCCCTCCCCGCAGCAAGCTGCGGGGAGGGGCATAAAACCCGCAGGGGAATCACTTCTCCCATTGCCCGCCTCCGAAAGCGGTACTACACGTCTGCGATGTCCAGGTACTGCCCGCCGGTGAGATAGCACCGAAACGCCAGCACGCAGGGGAGAAACAGTGGTTCGGGCGGGTCATGGAAATCGTACCAGCCCCATGACTCCGATTTTTCTTGCTCCATCACCACCGGCTCGCCGCTCTCCCAGTCCGCGACCAGGCCGATATGCACGTAGTGCCTGGGCGCGTACCTGACGATGTTGGCCGCGAACAAAAAACGGATGTTCGTGATTGCGATACCACACTCCTCGCGCACCTCGCGCCGTGCGCAGTCCGCAAAGGCCTCCAAGTACTCCAAGTGGCCGCCCGGGAACGAGAACTCCCCCGCCCCATGCGACCCCCTGCGCCTGGAAAGCAGCACCTTCCCACCCTTCAGCACCATCACTCCCACGCCCACGCGCGTCCGCTGCTCGGTCTGTTGTGCTGCCACGTTTCCTCCATTCCCCCCGCCCTACCGTAGCGCAAACCGAATGATTTTGACAAGGGTCTGCGGCCCTACCTCGTCTCCATAGTATGTACGATAGGTCTGGTACATTTCCTCCTCGCTCGCAAAACGCTCATGGCCGTCAAAATCGGCGTCCTCCACCTCACCCAGTCGCTTCTCGCGCACGTCGGTCAACACCGCCGTCGCAAACACCTCGCCAGTATCTTTGTTGATACATTCCACCTCGTCGCCTTGCTGCAAGTCCTTATCATCAAACAGCCGCCATGTGGAATCTTTCTTGCCAGCAAGGATAAGCTTGGCAAGATGGTCGCGGAATTTGATGGACTTCATGGCACTTATTGTTCAAGCCATCCCCTTGCCTCTACCAGCATGCTCCAATGCGGATTTTCCTGCAGCATGTTCGTGACGATATCGAGCAGTACTGCGCGTGCCTTGTGAAAACGTATTTTCGGCGTGCCCTTTCTTTCGCTCTCCAACAAATCGTGACACACCGATCCCACGGCTGCCTCCAGCGTGTGCCACTGATCGTCTCCGTCCCGATAAAACTCCGGATCAACGTCCGTCAGATAAAAATGCTTCTCCTGCTCGCCATATTTTGCGCCGTACACAAACTGGTCACTCCTCCCATCACCCCAATACTGCAGGCCATGCTTCCAAGCGTCGTAGTAGTACGTGCCAAGCGCGATGTACAGCGCCTCAAGCTCCTCCATCGCTTCTGCAGGAACATGCACAATATCAGAAAGATTCTGTCCCTCGATTTTATCAACGACCGTAAACACGGCATCGTCTCCCGTGTTATTCTTTTCTCTTTTAATTGCAATGGAAACGACATGAATCCCGTAGGTGCTGCTCATTGCCTCAAAATGCGCTTTGGCGTCTCGAATGGACTGTTCCAGCGCATCTAATGTGTGCCCCTCTTGCATCCTATTCTCCCGAACCAATTTGGCAGGATCATTACTCAACTCATAAAGACGTACATTGCGCGCATCAAAACGAGTCGGCCGCAATAACGCCGCGAAGGCTGGCGATGCCGGTTCTTCAATTTTGCGAGGACCCTCAATCATATTCAATGGCATCGAATTTGACACGATCACCACACAAACAATTACCGCCAACCTTTCATCCAATCGCCCAAAATCTTCTTCACTTCTGCGATGTGCTCTGCCCCCTTGTGGATGCCATACGGAATGATCGCATCAGGCGCGTCGCCGCGCGCTGCGGAAGTGCCAGTAAACCACGATGCTCAATACAGCGGCAAGGAAACACCAGACGGATGTGAATGCGTACTGGTAAAAAACGTACGATACGACAAATGCGATCGCGGTCAGCAGCCCAAAGAGTCGCAACGCACGCTCCGATGCGATGAGCATGCTGCCGCAAACAATCAGCGCGTACACAACCACGCCGATATTTCCAAACGGTGCCCAAATGCTATACTGCACGCTTCGCTGTGCAGCATCGATAATAAGCGGCTGCTGGAGCAACACCAGCAGGGAGAACAAGCTCATCATCACGCCCGCGCCCACGAACATCAGGAGCACCCGCCGTCGCCGCGAGTTACGCTCCATCGCATACGCGGCGAGCGGGAAGTATACCGGCCACAACAGGAACGCGAAGAACAAAAACCCGTACCCCAGCACCATGCTTGCAGCACCGTTCTTCAGGTACAGCCACTGCGCGCCCTCCAGCACTTGCTGGATTGCAAACAGAAAGGGAATCGCAGCAAACAACCGCTCACGCTTCTTCGGTCGCCGCTTCACCGTCGCTACACCCACCGCAGCCAGCACACCACCCGCCGCAAAACTCGCCCCCGCAGAGAAACACATAACACAAATTATAAAAACGTGCCTCTATCACCAACGCACTGGGGGGGAAGGAATCGAACCTTCATACTGGGATTCAAAGTCCCATGTCCTACCATTAGACGACCCCCCAAGAAGCAGCGCGGACGCTGCGATTGCAAATTTCGGATTGCAAATGACAGCCGGAGAGACACAACAACATCATTGCACAATTTTTTGGGACGCGTGAGATTGCTTCGCGGACTCGCAATGACGGAAAACGGACTCGCAATGACGGAAAGAGGGGTACATGTTGCCGCGGAGGCCCGCACTGCGGCGGACTCTGAAGCAAGGGGAGAACCGATCGGGACTTGCAATGACGGATAGGGAAGGGACGCGGAATGCCCTGTCACACCCGCAAATAGCGGCGGATCGCGATGGCGGAGATGACGATGGTGATGAGGGCGAGGCCGAGGAATTCGAGGCCGGCGATCTGCCAGAGATGGTACTGGAAGAATTGGGGAATGGCAAGGTATTGATCGCCAAAGAGCTGGCGCAGGGTGGGTTCTGCGATGCGGAACAGGGGGAAGGTGATGAGCTGCGCGAGCGCGGTGGCGATGGCCGCTGCCAGGACACCCATGATGAGGAAGGGCGTGCGGACGAACCAGTTGGTGGCACCCACCAATTTCATGATGCCCACCTCGTCGCGGCGCACGTAGGTAATCACGCGCATCGCGTTAATGATGATGAGGAGCGTCACGAGGAGCGAGAGTCCGCTCAATGCTGTCCCGGCGAGACGCAACTTGCGCGTGAGCGCGTCCAGCCGCGAGACGAGGAGCGCGCGATCTCCTGCCCCGGTCTCAATGACGCGCTCTGCGATCTGCGGATCATCGAGGAGTTCGGTAATTGCGGGGAAGTCCTCGGGGTTACGCGCTTGCACCCGCAGCTCTGGGCCGAAGGGGTTGTCGCCCAACTCTGCAATCGCATCCAGCACCGTTACGTTCTCCCGATGCGCCTCCGTGAACTCCTGCAGCACCTGCGCACGCGAGATGTGCGAAACACCCGTTACCCCCTCCCGCGCGAGGAGCTGCACGCGGAGCGCATCCACCTCGTCCTCGGACACCGTTGGCAAAAATTGTACACGCAAGTCCACATGTGAGGAAAGCTCCTCCAACGCAACGTGTCCCGCAACGTTTACTGCAATGAGCACCTGCACGCTGATGAGCGTGAGCGTGAGGATGACCACCGTCGTCATGGACAGCCACACGTTGCGCGCGAAGTCAACGACGGCGAATTTGAGGAGACGGAAGAAGGAGATAATCACAGGAGAGCATGGAACATGGGACAAGGAACAAGGGATACCATCCACATCCAGGTGCTGTGTCCCCTGTTCTTTGTTCCTTGGTACTTGTATGCATCCGACGCTTTGCAGCCTCCTCTACTTGGGTACCGCGTGAGATTGCTTCGCGGGCTCGCAATGACGGAATGATTGGGTACCGCGTGAGATTGCTTCGCGGGCTCGCAATGACGGAATGAGCGGACTCATCGCAATGACAGATCTTGGACTACAACCGGTACGTCCCGTGCTGTTTGTCGGCGACGATGCGGCCGTTGTCCAGGGTGATCACGCGGCGGCGGAGCATGTTGACGATGTCGCGGTTGTGCGTGACCAGGAGCACGGTGGTTCCGAAGTCATTAATCTTCACCAGGAGGTCTGCAATCTCGCGCGTGTGGAGCGAATCGAGGTTGCCCGTCGGCTCATCGGCCACCAGGATTTTGGGGCCGTGCACGAGTGCGCGCGCGATCGCTACCCGCTGTTGCTCGCCGCCGGAGAGCTGCCCGGGGAACCGCTCTTCCTTCCCTTCCAACCCCACGATAGCAAGCACCGTGGGGACGACCTCGCGGATGCGCTTCTGCGGCGCGCCGCACACCTCTAGGGCAAACGCGACGTTCTCCGCCACGGTCTTGTTCCGCAGGAGCTTGAAATCCTGAAACACGGTACCAATCTGACGCCGAAGCACGGGCACATCACCGCCATGGATGCGGCTGATGTCCCACCCGCCGATAATAATCTTCCCCCGCGTTGGCCGCTCCTCCGCAATGAGCAGCCGCACCATCGTGGTCTTTCCCGTGCCGCTCTGGCCGACAATGGACACAAACTCCCCCGCCTCGATATGCAAATCCACACCATCGAGCGCGACGGTGTCCGGCGGGTAGCGTTTCGTGATGCCTTCGAAGGTGACCAGAGGGAGCTGCAGGCTGCTCGCTATCAGCTGCAAGTCAGGGATTCATGCGCCTGTCTTACTGCTTGATGCTGCTGGCTTGCTCAATACTGCGAGTACTCCATTCCCCCGTTTCCAGCGGATGCACCCGTCGAGCTGGGCGAGGAGCCACGGAACGGGGTAGGTGGCGAGCGCGAATGCTTTGCCTACGCGCTGCGCGAGGTGAAAGAGCTCCCACGCGAGCGCACCGGGCGGGCCGAACGTGTGACGCATTCGGACGACCGTCAGCCCCGCCTCGCGGGCAAGCTGCGCAAGTACTTCCGGCTCAAACCCATCACGCTCATGATCGTCCTGCTCGTAGTGCTCAAACTGCTTGCACCACCGCCGCTGCACCGCGCGCGGGACATGGATGAGCAAGGAACCACCGGGGATAATCGACGCAGCGAGGGTCCGCAGCGCCGCCGCAGGATCGCGCAGATGCTCGAACACATCCACAGAGTATATGATAGCATACGGCGACGTGCCCGACGGGAGCGGGAGCGCGACATCATGCTCCCGCGCGGACACATTTTGGAGCCCTTCGACAGCCGCACGACGCGCCACAAGCGCAACCCGGGCGGGGTCCAAATCTACGGCATCCACATGCGCGTCTGGAAACCGCCGCGCGCACCAACGCGCTATATCCCCGCGCCCACACCCGGCATCCAGGAGCCGTGTGCTGCGCCGCAATGCGGAATGCTCGCGCAAGACCTTGCATAATTCCCGTCGCAACGCACGACGGCGAACCAACTCCCCGATGTGAAGGAATCCCCAGAGCATGAGGAGCCGTTCGTGAAGTATCATAGCGTTTCAGTGTACCACGCCCGCACCATCCAACCCGCAAATGATGCCCGCATTGCGCCGGTACCCACCCGCGTTTGCGTGGCACGAATGCATATGCTACATTCGAATCCAGGCGGGTGTAGTTCAATGGTAGAATGCGAGCTTCCCAAGCTTGAGACGGGGGTTCGATTCCCCTCACCCGCTGTGTGTCTTGGCGAACTCGATACCAATCTTCCTCGTTCGACCTCGAATGTCTGACGCCCTCTGCCGATGTAGCTCAGTGGCAGAGCAATCGCTTCGTATCTTCGCTGCGCTCGATACCGCGCGTCCTCGTTCGGCCTCGCGAATACCAATTGCCCTTTGCCGATGTAGCTCAGTGGCAGAGCAATCGCTTCGTAAGCGATGGGTCGTGGGTTCGACTCCCACCATCGGCTGTGGGCAATTGGCATTCGCGGGCGCTCACTCGTAGCGCGGTAAGCGATGGGTCGTGGGTTCGACTCCCACCATCGGCTGAGGGCGTCAGCAATTCGGTCTCTCACTCGTCGATTGGGAAGCGATGGGTCGTGGGTTCAACCACAACAGACGACCCCCGGATTATCCGGGGGTCGTCTGTTGTTTGTCTGAAGTTCACTATACTCCACCCCCTCCAGCCCCCCCCGAGAAGAGGGGGAAGACATACGACACATTACTGCTGTTCGGGTGCTTTCTCCTCTGCGGGGATACCGAAAAGGTGACGCCACCAACGGCGGAGGTTGGATTCCTCTGATGTCGCGGCCTTTGTGGCCTCCTCGAATTCGAGGACGGTGCCCTGCGGGATGATGAGCACTTCCTCTCCTGGCTGGCGGAGGCCGAGGCGTAGCCGTGCCTCGCGCTCGAGGAACGCTGGCGACTCGGATTGCTCCAGGAGATCCGTCAGGCGCGTCCGCTGCGCTTCCAGCGTGGCCACCGCGTCCTCCATCTGCCGTATTTCTGCATCAGCCGCACGTTGTTGTGCGTACTCGCGATAGGTTGCACGCAGAACGAACACGAGCACCGCGATGCCGATCACCAGCACGATGCGGGATCGAAACCATGATCGTTGGGGTGTATGGTGTGAGCGGTAGGACATGAGAAAAACTCCAAGCGTCGATCAATGGCCATTCGGCGCATCTCTCTGGCGCAGCTCCACGGCGATACGCTCGCGGAGGCGGATGAGTTCATCGTCGGGGAGTGCGTGGACGTCAACGGGTGCCCCACCGCGAGCAGCCCCTGCAGTGGCTGTCGTGGTCTGTTGCAGCGTGCCGAGCATCTCATGCACATGTTCCGGATGCGGAACATGCCGGAGGGAGAGCATCGCGGACGCGCCGGCGGTTTGTATGTGTACCGTACCCAACCGGAACAATGTCGCGATGATGCCGTGGACCTCCACGGAGATGTCCTCGATGCGATCAAAACGCGCTTCCGCGAGATGCCGACGGAAGAATCCGGTCTGATCGAAATCAATAATGCGCTGGTTTGTCACGATGAACGCCGTGCGATACCAGAACCACCATGCGCGTG
The DNA here is from genome assembly GCA_030646955.1 of bacterium. GTDB lineage: Bacteria > Patescibacteriota > Patescibacteriia > JACPHY01 > JACPHY01 > JAUSKG01. The sequence continues at coordinate 72,321 of JAUSKM010000035.1, read as the reverse complement.
ACGCAAAGAGGATTCCCAGCGCGATGAGCAGTGCGAACCCCACGAGTCCAAATGGCGGCGCGGCGAACAGCGGCACGAGCAGAAAAAAGGCGAGTACAATACAACACGTACCAAGCAGCACGAATGGTGCCGGGACGAGCAGGGAGCGTCGGAGCACCTCCTGCACCCGCTCTCCATCACGCAAGGTGATTCGCTTACCGAGGCGCATAGGTCTGCATCCGAAGAAGTTCTCGCACCACCACCCGATCATCCCACGGCACGTTGGTGCCATGGGGTCCGGCAATGGCCTGCTCGCAACCCTTGCCGGTCACCAGGACCAAATCACCGGGCTGTGCGAGGGCGAGCGCCCGCACAAACGCCTCACGCCGATCCAGGATCTCTTCCACAATGGTACCACGGCCCGCCCCCGCGCGTGCTCCGTCCGCGACGGCGCGGATGATGGTCATGGGATCATCATCGTACGGATCCTCATTCGTCACAATCACCACTGCCGCGTGCGCTGCGGCGATGCTGCCCATCGCGGCGCGTTTTGCACGGTCGCGCCCCCCGCCTACGCCGCCCAACACATGGATCACCTTGCCTCGTACCGCGCCGTGCGCCTGCACGAACGCCGCTACCTGCGTGAGCGCAGCGGGTGTGTGTGCGTAATCTACCATGACCGCGAACGGCTGCCCCTCATCCAAGGACTCCAACCGTCCTGGGAGTGCCGTGAGAGCGCGCAGTGCGCTCTCGCTGACGCTGCGTGCGATGCCCAGCGCATCGCATACCGCAAGGACTGCCGCAACGTTATCCGGAAATGCAGAAATTGCCGGCGCATACCCGCGACCGTGCGCGGCATCAAACGTTTGTACCGCCGTGAACGGGTGCGCAGTAAACTGCTCGAACTGCGCAAGGTCTGCCGGGATCACCGCGATGCGCTGCACCTTGCCACTCCGTGCGGCGTGCGCAAACAGTTTCGCCTTGGCGGCGCGATAGTTCGCAAAACCGCCATGCGCCTCCAAGTGCTCCTCGCCCAGGTTGGTGAGCACCGCCACATCGTACGCAATGCCCCGGTGGCGATGCTGCGCGATACCCTCGGACGAGGTCTCAATGACCGCGTGCGTGCACCCATTGCGGACGCACTGCCGCAGGAACCGTTGCAGTACGAACCGTCCTGGCATCGTCATCTTCAACGCGTTGAACCATGTCCGCCGCCCGTCACTAATCATCGCCGTAGAAAAGTAACCAGTCCGAAATCCCGCCGCGGTGAGCACCTGGCCCAGAAGCATGACCACTGAGGACTTCCCGTGCGTGCCGGTCACGCCGATCACCGTGAGGCGACGCGAGGGATTCCCATACATCCATCGTGCGACAACCGCCAGCACAAGGTGGTACGCGCGACGCAAAGATTTTGGGAGCAGCCGACGGAGGAGGCGCATCATAGCGAGTGTACTGCGCGAACAAACTGGTCACCGCGATCGAACTCATGTACGAACAAGCCAAACGACGCTGCGCCCGGAGAGAGCAGTACCGTGTCCCCGCGTACTGCCATGCGCCGCGCCTTGCGCACTGCCTCGCGCATAGAGCGGGCAAGGATGACCTGCGGAACAACGCCATGCGTCGCACGCAATGCCGCCAGCATGCGATCGGTTGCCGTCCCCGGGAGGAACACCATCGCCGCACCAGATTGCACGATGGCCTGCGCCCATGCCTCAAACTCCAATTCCTTATCCGTCCCACCCGCAATGAGAACAATCCCCTGCTGCTCCTTGTTCTTCGTTCCTTGCTCCTTGCTTCCCAGCGCCTCCAACGCCGCCATCGTTGCGTCTGGCGTCGTCGCGCAGGTGTCGTTAATCCATGTGATGCCGCCCACGCGGCTGATCGGTTCCAGCCGCCCCGGAAGCCCATCGTACGCCGCGATGCCGCGCGCAATCGCGGCCGCAGAAACGCCTGCCAACCGTGCAGCAGCAGCCGCGGCGCCCACATTCCAACGGTTGTGCTCCCCACGCAGCGCGGGATTGTTGATGCGCGACGCGTACGACATACACCACGTCACCGCGCGGCGCGTCCGAAGCCCCATCGCGCGAACGCGCGCGTCGTTCCCGTTGAGCACCGCCATTCCCTCCCCCACCAGGATCCGCCGCTTCGCCGCCGCGTACGACCGCAGGGAGCCGTATCGGTTCAGATGATCGCGCATGATGTTCGTCACCACCGCAATATCCGGCCCGCCAGTCGCACGCGTCAACCGCTCGCAGTGCCAGCTGGACAGCTCCAAAATAACGGTCACCGGTCCCCGCTTTGCAGCGCGGAGGATCGCGTCCAACTGGTCAAACATCGGCTTGCGAATATTGCCCGCCAGGAAGCATTTCCGGCCGCTCGCACGCAGCATTTGATAGAGCAGGGCAGATGTGGTACTCTTCCCTCGCGTGCCCGTCACCGCTATGATCTGCGGCGGCGACGGCACGCGTTTTGCAATTCGAAAAAATAGCGATGCCTCGTTTTCAATCGGCACACCCGCGCGTTGCGCAACGGCAAGGTACCGCGACTCCCGAGGCACGCCCGGGTTCTGCACGATGAGATCCGCGTTCCGAAAATCCGCCACGCGGTGCTCCCCCAGCACCAGGCGCAACGTCCCACGCGTCTCTGTCCGTTCCAGCTCGCGCACGCTTGGCGCCAGCGCCTCACGCGTCTTGCGATCCGTCACGGTCACCAACGCGCCCCGCGCCAGAAACCACCGTGCAACAGCCAACCCGCCGCCATGGAGCCCCAGGCCCATGACGGTCACGCGTTTCCCTTGCCAATCCTTGGATTGTGGGGACCATTCCATGCAGTCATGGTAGCGCACGGCGGCGCGCAAAAGAAGAGCCCCCTCCGATGGGTATCGGAGGGGGCTGTTGTCACGACGCTACATCCTTGAGGTAGCGATCACGGTTGCGCAGGTACACACGAATCGTTTGGCGCCGCGCCGCACGCGTCGCGTGTGCATGAAGCCAGGCGAGCACGGCGTCTTCCGACAGCTCCGCAAGGAGTGCTGCGGCTGCGTCGGCATTCTTGACACCGAGGAGCGTACGGACGTACGCCGATTGTGCGAGCGCATCCCACGAACCGTGCGGCCGCAACTTCGACTCGCGCAGCGTCGCCAGATACTCCTGCGGCTTCAGCGCGAAATCATCGAACTCGTCGCCGCGGAGGGCGACGCACCCGGCGAGCACATAGGACCGCCACAGCACATCGCCGAACTGCTTGCGCATGTCCCGCGCCATTCCCGCTTGCAGACGGCGGTGCCGGTCGCTGATGCCCGACGCGATGCCGCGGAAGACGTTCTCCGTCACGATCACTCGCGCTTCTGGCGGCGTGCACGTTGCTCGCATTGTTTCCGCAGCAAGCCGGAGGAATTGTGGTGCAAGCGATGCGGGCGGAAATGCCTCCGTCGCCTCCGTCTCCACCAGCACACGCGGGAGGAGCACCGCCAACGCGTGGCTTGAAACCTCACTCCCGTGCTCCAGCACCGCATCCGCATCGAGCGGGAGATACCCCCGCGCCATGAATTCCCAGCGGAACGCTCCGGTGCGACGGCACACGATTCGCGCGGCGGCGTTGCGGTACTTTACGGGAAGCTGCATGACCGCAGCAGCAAGGTGCCGGGGCCCCAGGACATCTGCTCGCGCCACTGCCGCGAACAGTTGTGCCGAGCACCGCGACCACTCCACGCGCGCGGTCACCGCATGCAGGAGCTCCTGCACTGCTTTCGGACCGCGCTGGAATGCCGCTTCGTGAAGGGCCTGCTCTTTCCCAAGCGCGACCCGAAGCGCAGTCGCGGGCGTCAGTGCCTGCACCACGTCCATCGAATCGAGCGTCATAATGCACAGCATGAACACCTGATCGTTCACGTCGGTCGGCCAACGGCGCACGATGCGAAACGAATCGCGCACGAGCCGCTCGATACCCGCACGCTCCGTGACCGACGCGTGCATGCCGCGCGCATCCATGCGCGCAAGGAACCGTCTACGGATGACGCCGCGTGAACGCGTACGAATCTTCGCGATTGCCGCGGGATACTGACTCGCCGGCAGCGCATCCGCGTCCGCGGGCGCGTCGAGAGCCGTGAGGAGCAACTGCGTCAGCACCCACTGCTGCTCAACGGAGTACGCGGCGACCCCGCCGATGCTGTCCGCCGGGATGCCGCGCACCGGAAGCAGCACGAGGAGCCGCACGCATGCCTCCAACGCGGGGAGACAGTGCTCTGCATTCCGGATTGCCGCAGCTGCCGCACGCGTGGATCGCAGATAGCCCATTCCTTCGACCGCTCCCCACGGCAGACGCGCAAGCGCCTCCCAACGGAACAGGTCGGAATCCAGAAATCCATCGTGCGCGGTATAGGTCATTCCGCGCTTCGGACGAAACGCATTCGCGCGATGGTACCGCACGAGACGCGCGTGCAGCGTTACGACCCGTTCACGCGTCCGCTTGATGATGTCCGCAAAGAACTGCGCGACAGGAACCTGCCAGTACTCGATGAACGTCTGCCCATCCATCGCGCCATCCTGCGCACGCTGGAGTGCCGGAAGGAGCACCTCGCGCTCGAACTGGACTACCGCGGACACCGGCGTTGCGTCAAGGAGCAGCAACCCGAGGTTCACCATCGCCTCTACGCGAGTGGCGGCGCGCTCCACGTCATGCGTCGTTCGCAGATGCGCCCCAGCGTCCTTCGCGAACCGCGTGACCAGGATGGACATGCCCGCCGCGACCACGCTGTCCACGGGAATGCCGGACCACACCGTGCCGATGTCGCCGGGGCGTGCGGCCGCCTGTCGCCGCCGGAGTGCCTCCAAGAATCTCGTGTACGGCGGTCGTGATCCATCCAAGAGCACATCGCACTCTGCAACATGTTCCAGTGCCGTTGTCATTGCGTACCTCCCGGAGTGAAAACGCCCGACGGCAGACAGGGAACACTCCCCCATCGTGCCGCCGGGCGTCATGATCACAGATCCAGCTCGCGCGCGGCCTTGTCCGTCGCTGCGCGAACCTGGTGGGAACCGTCCTCGCGCTCCAGCCACTTCCGGCGCTTCGCCAGACGCGCACGGGCTGCCTCGAACTCCTCCGCATCGAGCGTCGGCATCTGTCCGCCGAACCGCTCGCTGATGGCTTGGCAGATCTCGTTGCTCAAGCCGACCTCGTCGAAAAGCGCGCTCGCGTGTACGGAGCTGTCCATGATGGACTCTCCTCCGAGGAGATCCGAGAGCTCCTCCGCCTCTCCGTCCGCAGCGCCGCTCCGGGACGCACGAACTACCCGCACGCACGCGACGTACACGAGCTCGCCGAACGTGAGGCCGGCCAGCGCGCGCATCCCGAGGAACCTATCCCAGTCCGCCCGGCCCTTCAGCTTCATCGCCCACGCAAGCACCACCGCGCACGCGGTAGCGAGCACCGCAGCGTCCACCTCGTTGTCCCCGTCTGCAACGGGTGCGTCGGATGCCGAGTCGCCATCGTCGGCGTCGTCCTCGACCTCTTCTTCCTCGGCATCATCGTCGCGTGCCGTATCTACCATGAGCGGGTCTGCTCCGGACAAGCCGCGCGACCACAACGACGGATCCGGCAACGTGGCCTGCACGTCCGCGAGCAGCGCGTCCAGCACCACGTCCGCATCGGCGATGAGCGCCGCGCTGGACGCCAGATCACCGCGCGCGCCGAGAAGCTCGGAGACCCGATCCGGCGTCAACTGCTCGCGCATCGCGCGGGCAGCACGCTCGGCATCGGTGTGCTCCACGACGATATCCAGCACATCCGCCGCGTTGCGCCTCGAGAATCCGTGCGCCTCGCCGAGGGTCTCCAGACGGGCGATCGCCCGCTCCGGATCCTGACGCAGCGCGAGCAAAAGCTCGGCGTGATGTGCTTTCTTGTCCAGCAGCGGCCGCAGCACCTCCGCGATCTCGTCGTCCGCATCGCCTCCGATGCGCTGCACGAGCGCCGTGACCCTGATCTGATCCACGTCGTTCTGGCTCATTCCATCTCCTCCCCAGCCGGCTCCCCGCCGGCTGCGTTTTCGGTTGGTTCATCCACGTCGTCGAACAGGATCACCCCGCTCGACGGTCGCGCGCCACCCTGCTCGGCGTCCTCCGCCGCTTCCTCCCTACCACCGAACGGATACCCGAAGAGGTACGGAGCGATGGGCGGATTGGTCGTCCGTCCGTGCTCGCGCGCCCACACGAGTGCCTGCACGATGAATCGGTAGAGCTGCCGGCCTTCCCGCGTCTCCAGAAACGCATGCAGCACATGGCCGAACGGGTGTCCTGCTTCCGCAATGAGCGGGAGCGCGCCGAGCGTTGCAGCTGCCGTGAGGCGCTGGTGCATCTCCCTGCCGTGACCCGCCCGCGCGAATGCTGCGGCGAACGCCAGATCCCGCGGCGTCGTGTCGTTCACCCGCACACAGCAGGTGGCCAGCGCGGCCAAGTCGTGCGGAGCGTCCGTCATGTGCTCGATGATCGCCGCCGGGCCGATCGTTACGAGCTGGCGCAACACATCATCGCGCGAATCGTGGAGCCCACCGAGACCATCCCCGCGAACGTAGCCCCCGAAGGAGGCAACCAGCTCGTGCGGTTCGAATACGTGCATCAACCCTCCCGTCTCTTTCGTTTCGTGTTGGTTATCGCTGGAACGCACCATGCGTAGCAGTCCCCATCGGGCGCACCATTACGCCCTGGCGTTCCCATTCCCACCAGTCGGCACCACCACCCCATGGCGATGCCATCGCCGCGATCGGCAGGCGGAATGCGAAGCACGCGCTCCTCGCCCGCGCAGCGCGACCGTTGCGGAAGCGCTACCGTGGCAATGCCGCCGTCAACGAGTATGTGCGACGGCACGGGTACCGGAACCACAAGATCCATGCCCCGCTGCGATGCAGCCGACGTGGACGGGAGGAGCACCTCAATGATGCGCCTGCCGCTCTCGTGCCGGATGAGGTGATCAGCGATGCCACGGATCGGCTTGCGGACATCATCGTACCGCAGCCGTCGTCGCGGATCGGAGAGCACCGCGAATGCTTCCGCAGTAAGCTTGAACTGCTCGTGCGCACCAAGGTCATCCGGATGCAAATCCGGATGCGTTTCCCGCGCGATCCTGCGATACGCCGCTTTGATCGCATCCGGTGATGCGTCGCGCGGCACACCCAGGACCTCGTAATAGTCCTGCGTAGCCATGACGCTATCCTCCCTGCACAAAACCAATATTCAATTGGAAAAGGACATCCCAAAAGTACCGCAACGGCCGCGGTTTGTCAAGTGAGGATACCATAGATCCCCGAGAACAAAAAAATGCGCTCTATGGAGCGCGAAACCAACCACGCGCCGTACGGATCAAAATACCTCACGTGCGGCATCCCACAGCGACGCATCGCCCTGCTCCTTCAGCCAGTACCAATACTCTGCACCCCAGAGGTACACTTCATGGAATCCCGTCGCCCGCGCGAAGGCAACATTGTTCCGCAGACGCTCCGCATCCATCGAGCGCCGATGCTCCGCGATGGGCGTTCCCGCGATATCGCCGTTTTGCACCCACGGCTCTGCTTGCAGCTCCGCAATCACCATGCGTTCCGGCGGCATGCCAACCAAAAATGCCTTGAGCCGATAGCCCGCTGCCGGGAGGAACGGCGCGTAGCTTACATATCCAAAAACCGGCGACCACACCACGCGATACATCGTGGTTCCCAGCCGATCACCAACGCGCGAGGCGCGACGCCAGAGCGAAAGTTCGCCGGAATCCGTAATGAGCACGTTGCGACCAGGATCAAGAGCGCGAACGATGTCCACTTCGCGCTGCAACGATGCCCGATCCAGCGCCGGGCACTCCCCGAATACCGCCAGGAATGGCTCGTTCTCAACTTGCCACATCCCCAGCGCAGGGTGCGACCGGTATCGTTCAACGGCAGCCGTAATGACGCGCTCGATCCGCTCCTGCTGCACGCTGTCCGGAAGCGCACGCGCCCACTCCGGAATGTGGCACTCCGGCCATCGCGGCAGGCGCCTGCCCACGCCCAACACCACGGTTGCACCGCGATCCGCTGCCTCGTCCATCATCCAATCGAGCGCACGAAAATTCAGCTCGCCATCGTGTGGTTCCACCTCTGGCCAATACGCCGCGAGCCGCAGTCGCCGCACACCGAGATCATCCAAGAGCGCACGGTATGCCGCGCGCCAATCGAGGCCAAGGTACTGCGCGTGCGCCGGCGCAAAGTGCACGCCAATCACCTCCGTCCCCTGTGCCGGCGGCACGAGGAAGAGCGCAATGTATGTGAGGACAAGCACGCCAAACGCAGCGGCCCCACCAAGAAAAATGCGGCGACGTGTGCGCGTCATACGGCAGCGAGCATAATGAGGCCGACACCGATGAGCGCGATGGCCGCCGCCTTCTGCGCGACAATGCGAGGCGCAAGTCGCTCGCGAAGCTGCGGAATCCGCGCGCCGAGGAGCACTGCGAGGAAGAAGAGGATCGCGTACTGCACGCCCTGCAGCGCGTTCACCAGCGTTGGCGATGCAATGCTGATGGCGTACTGGATGGTGAGGAACCCCAACGCCCCCGCCACCTGCCCGCCAAAGAATAATCCCGCCGATGCACCGCGCGGCCGGCGCTCCGGTGTCACGATGGCGCGGCGGCTGGGCGCGTGCAGCAGAATCGCGAGCGCGGCGAGCGCAGCACCCGCACGCGTCCATGCAAATCCTGATAGGAAGGACTGGTGAAGGAATACCAGTTTCATGAGCACCGTGGAGACGGCGAACGCAATCGCCGCTAGTGATGCCGCCGCGTACGCATGGCGTCGGTGCGCCGCACCGCCACTGCCCTCGCGCGCAATGAGCGCCGACCCCGCAACCAGCAGCATGAACGCAATCAGCTCCCGCTGACCCAATCGCTCACCCAGAAACATGTACGCAAGGAGGAGCGTCCAAATGGGAATCGTGCCACCAATGTACGAGACGACGCGGGACGCTTCACCGCGTTTAAGCGCGGTGAAGAACAAGAGGAGCGCCACCACGAACGTGGCGCCCGCCGCCCCATCCAGCACCCAGAGCCACCCGGACGGGAGCTGCCAATCAAATGGAAGCAGCAGGATGCCCAACGACCCCAACGCGCCCACATAGAACGCGTACACCGCCGGCCGCGGCACCGCTTTTGCCAGGAGGTACTTGTCCACCAAAAACGCCACCGCGTTCAGCGCATGGGCACCGATGACGATACCAAGCCAGGGAGGCATAGGGGAAAAAACGAGCTCCTAGCTACGAGATACTCGCTACTGGCAGCGGGCAACATACTACCGCAACGATCGTACGTATGAGTGAGCGGCCCGCTACACCACCAACGGATGCGGCTCGAGTTGCGTTGGTTTGCCGCGTACGATGGATTCGATGCGGTAGGTGCCATGCGTCGGCGCTTCGATGTAGCCGTTCCAGGCCATACGCGCGAGCGCGCCGGATTGCACCCAGTCCCAGAGCCACTCGTCCGCGTGCGCGGGGTCCAGCTGGTCAATGCCGCCCCCGATCTGCTGGAGCCACTGCCGGTTGAAGACCTCCTGCGAGCCGATGGGATCCGTCATGATGATGGGGATGCCAACGCCGGTGTAGAAGGAAAGCTCAGAGGGCTTGGTCCAGAGCACGTCCGTGACGCGCATCGCATCCGTGAACGCCTCGAAGTACTCGCGCCGCGATTGCCGGTAGAGGATGCTGACCGCGCCACGCTTTGCCTCGCGGTGCATGCGCTGGGCCACAATTTCTTTCTCAAAGAACTGTGCAACCTCGCGGCGGGTACCGGCGATGAGCAGGAGCCGCAGCTCCTTCCGTTTGATGCGGCGGTGGAGCGATGTCAAAAGCTGGACGGCCGCACGCTTCTGCGCACCTGCTCCGCCCACCGCGAACGCGATAGTGATGGGACGTGTCTGCTGCTCGTGGAAGTGCGGACCAAGATGCCGCGCCAGCGTGGCGCCGTGGCGATGCCGGTAGTACCCGTTGGGGTCCAGGTTCGCCATGCGCACACCCAGGTCGTGTTTCAATGCACGCGACGCCTCGCCACCCACCAGCTCCTTGGGTAATGCAAACCCCGTCAGGTAGATGTTCCCGCGCGGTACGCCGTAGAGCACCAACCGCTCCACGCACCGTCCGTTGGGCGCAAAGTACTTGATGCGGCTCTTCTTGGGGTTCCAGTGCGCCCACACGCGCGCGATGTCCGCATCCGTCGCGAGGCAGTAAATCTCGCCCGAGTACCCAAACTCCTCCGCCATGAACGCGGGCGCAAAAAACGTGGTCACGAACGGGAGCGGACGCGCGTGGTGCTCATTCTCCCGCTCCAGCATCTCGATGAGGTGTCGGCCCTGATTACGCGCGACAATCGCATGGCGGATGAGCTTGAGCTGGAACGACACGTCCGACAAGTCCCGCCGCGGATAGAACGGAGCGATCTCCTGCTGATGATCCACCAGCGCGTGGAAGAGCGTCTTTCCAATCACCGGCATTGGCTGTAGCCGCGACACGGTCTCGTAGTACTTCCGCCCTTGCTCCCACAATGCGCGATCCTCCGCCGGAATCCCTGGGTAGTCATTCGCCACGATAATCTCCCCGCCGGACAGCTCCCGCAACGCATACGCCGGCCGCTCATGGCCGTACCCCATGTTCACCGCAACCAAATGCGCGTACTTGTGTGGCATAGGTTACGCCTCCGGCATCACCATCCGGATGAGCTCGTGGGGGTGAGCCTCGCAGTGGTTGCCGTGGATCTCTTTGGCGATTTTTGGCTGGAGCGCGTGCGGAACGGCATCGCGCACTGCACGATGGACGTGCTGGGGGACAAAAAGGTAGACCAGCTCATACGGGCGGCGTGTCGCCACTTCCTTGAGATGCTCCACGAGCGCCTTCACAAACTCCTTACGGCGCTGTTCTTGATCGATCTCATCTCCCGCGCCAGATGTGTACTCCGCGCCATGTCCGCTCGCAGAGAAACCCTCATGATCCGTAAATCCGGGCTTGGGGATACGAAACTCGTCCAGCTCCTCAATGACGCCATCGCAGGCATCGTAGATTTTTGCCTCCTGCGTCCCGCACACAATGAACAATGCCGGCGCGTGGTTGAATTGTTGAAGGTTGGTGGTGATTTGCATAGCATCAATAACGGTACCTCTCCCCTCCAAGTGTAGCACCGTCGGACTATAGACAACCAGCGCCCCGCCTTTCTGGTGGGGCGCATTTCGTTACGTTATGCCTCGTCCTCATCGCGCCGCCTGCGGGCAAGGAGGAGCAGGAGCAACAATCCGAGGAAAAGTGCTCCGCCCAACGCCGCAATGACGGCGCCCCCCCATCCATTGCGCGCCGTAAACCGCAGGACGGACGGATCCTCCACGCGCTGTCCCAGCACCTCCCCGTCCTCGCCTACAATCCGCTCGCCGGCGACCGCCGCGCCTGTTGGGGGTTGTGCCCCGGTCTCCGCGTCAACCGTTCCCGCACCCACCGCCCCTCCTCCTTCTCCGCCAGTTGTCGCCAGCGCTGTCGTGACGGCTGCATCGGATTCGTCCTCCACTGCCACCAACTCCGGCGCTATCGCTTGCTCTTCTTGCGGCTGCACCTCTGCCTGCTGCTTCTTGGGATCCAACGGGAACGCGTCCTGCTTGTCGCGCACGCCATCCCCGTCCGTGTCCGCGCGTAGGGGGTCCGTTCCCAGTCGCTGTTCATCAAAATCGTAGAGTCCATCGTTGTCGTCATCGGAATCCGTCGCATCCGGCGTGCCATCGCCATCCGTATCGGGCGGCGTGCGAACCTCGGGATTGGTTGGTGCGGGGTCGGTCCCGTCCTGATCGCCATCGCCGTCTGCGTCAGGGTTTGTGGGTGCGGGGTCATTGCCGTCCTCCAGGCCATCATTGTCCGTATCCGCATCCGCCGGATCGGTCCCCGCATCCGCCTCCTGTTCATCCGTGAGGCCATCATCGTCTGCATCCACCGCAACACGAACAATGTCCGTCGTATCCGAGAGCACCCCGCTCGTAATCGGCGTGCGCCCGCCGGAGCGATCCACACTCTCCGCGTTCACAATCTGCGCCTGGAACCGATGCTCGCCCCGCTGCGCCACCCACACCGCGGAAAGCACGGACGACGTGCCGTTGGGGTCGAGGCCAAACGTGAGTGGCGTCCCGATGGCGACACCCGTCGAAAGATCGCGGAACTGCGCCGCGCCTTCCAAGCGCTGATCGCCGCTGTTCACGACAATCGCGTAGAGCGTCACCGCATCGCCCTCCACCAGCACCGTCCGGGAGAGCCAGATGTTACTGCGCACAAACCCCATCTCCGCATGGAGTGTCAACGGCACCAGCAGCAGTGCACACACGAGAAGCAGGGAGCGTAGACGCATACAAGTGCATTACAGGGCAATGAGAAACGCAAGGAGGATGACGAGCACGGCGGCGCGCCCAAAGATGTGCGGGTGACGCCGATGTGTCTGCGTCACGATGCTCGCAATGAGAACAATCGCAAACGCGATGAGTCCGATACCAAACACGATACGCGCCGCACGAAAGAGCTCCGGCCGCACCGCCGTAAGCGCGGAACTCCCTGCCGCAAACCGTTCGCGCAGTGATTGCCGTGGAACGTACACGCTGCTCCATGCAACCGGCTCCATGTGCTCCGTCCCGCCAATGCGCGCAGTAATGACGGGAAGGAGCTGGACGCGGAACAGTTCGTTCGGCGAGCGTGAGAGCAACGCGCTCCCGACATATGCACCATCGTCGCGCACCACCAGCGGGATCATCGCATCATATGCCTGCGCAGTCATGGATTCCACGAAAACATGCGAAGATGCGGTGACGGTAATCATCGTACCGCCAGGAACCGCCGCCCAATCCGCAACCGAACGCTCGCGGTCAAGAAACGATGCCACGGGTGCCGCGGCAACCGTATCTGACCGGCGCCCAAGGTGCTGCGCGATATACACCACCGGCCGCCCGCCAAACGTCCCACGTGCCGCACCAACGCCAATGTCCACGTAGTCATCAGCGAGGATGTTTGCGCGGTGCGTCGGACTCGCCATCCACGCCTCGGTGATTGCCTGCGCATCTGAAAAGCCCATTGCCAGATTTTCGCCGGCCGCTGCAAACGGGTACCGCGCCGCTGCAAGGAAATCACGGAACTCCTGCCCGTTCGGCCCAACGTGACTAAAATACCCAAATGTCCCCAGATCCACCGCACGCGACGTCGCGGCCTGCTCAAGCTGCACATCCGGCGCAACCGCGGCGTGCCCGTGCGCCACGCGCTCCGCGTTCGTTCGCGCGATGAGGTCCGCTTCCAGCGCCGCAAACGACCGTTCGGACATGAAAAGCGATGATGGCGCCGTCAGAATAGCAATCACGACAATCAGTTTCATCGCCACAAACGCACCGGCGTATTGCCGCGCTCGCTTTCCCCGCACCGCATGCGGCTGGTAATCGTTCCCCTCATGAGGGATGAAGGCATCAATGACGCGCTGCATAAGAGAGGGAGTTGCTATCCACAGTATAGCAACGTGTCCGCTGTATGCGCGATCTTTGTGCACGACAGACACACACGCACCCCGATATTCGTATCGGGGTGCGTGTGTGTTATCGTCGTCGGCGAGGAGGTTGCTGCCGTCGGTGTGGCGGGCCGCCACCGCGTTCCGGGCGCGCGCTGCGATAGGGGCCACCGCGCGGCCGATCGTGGCGCTCACCACCGCTCCCTGGCCTCCGGCCGCGTTCCCCGCGCCGCTCGCGCTCGTCATCCGTGATCGTGGGCAGATCCTGCGGCAACGCGCGTCGCGGCAACGGTTGCTTGATCAGCCGCTCGATTGCTTTGACGTCCTTTGCCTGCTCCGGCGTAGCAAACGAGATCGCGCGCCCCGTCTTGCCCGCTCGCGCGGTGCGGCCGATGCGGTGCACATAATCCTCGGCCTGCATCGGGAGGTCGTAATTGAGCACGAGCGCGACGTCCTGCACATCAATACCGCGCGCGGCGATATCCGTCGCCACCAGGATGCGGAATGTCCCCCGCTTGAACCCTTCCAGCGCCTGCTGGCGCTGCGCCTGCGTCCGATTGCCGTGGATCTCCGCCGCGGCAAGGTCCATGCTCCGAATCTTCCGCGCGAGCGATTTCGTGCCGTACTTCGTGCGCGAGAATACGATCGCGGATCCCGGCACTTCGCGAAGCACCTGCGCCAGGAGCGATAGCTTTTGCGTGCGCGGGACAATGTAGAGCTCCTGCTGGACGCGATCTGCCGTGGTTCCCTGCGGCGCGATCTCGATGCGCACCGGCCATCCCATGTGCTCTTTCGCAAGCCGCACAATCTCCGGCGGCATGGTCGCGGAGAAGAGCATCGTCTGCCGCTGGCGCGGCACCGCGAGCATAATCTTCTTCAGCTGCGGCGCAAACCCCATGTCGAACATGCGATCTGCTTCATCAAGCACGAGTACCGAAACATCGGCGAGCGACACCTTCCCGCGCTCCAGGAAATCCACCAACCGCCCCGGCGTGGCAACGATGATGTGCGGCGTGCGACGGAGCTGCTGCAACTGTCTGCCTTCCGACTCACCGCCAATCACGACGGCCGACCGCAACCCAAAGTGCTTCCCGGTGTCCTGAAGCTCTTGATTCACCTGAACCGCAAGCTCGCGCGTCGGCAGGAGAATGAGTCCGCGGCCCTTGCCTTTCGCAAGCCGTTGAATCATCGGAATGCCGAATGCGATCGTTTTCCCCGTCCCGGTCTGCGCGATGCCGATGACATCCTTCCCCTCGCACGCGATCGGAATCGCCTGCGCCTGGATGGGTGTCGGCTGCGTGAATCCGCGCTTCACCAGTGCTTCCAACAGCTTCGGCGCAATGCCGAGGTTTGCAAATCCGTATTCTTTTTTCTGACTATTCGTATCCATATATGTACTACCGTATGACCACTATGCTTCGTATTCCATCATCACTCATGCTTAACATTCCAACGAGCGAGGGAGGGTTATTCCGCGAGCTCCGCATCCAACGCATCGCGGAGCGCTGTGAACGCCGCGCGCCGATCGTCCGCCACCGGCTCTACGGGCGGGAGCTCCAACGTCAACGGGTTGATGAGCGTCCCCCACTTTGCGATCTCGTAGTGCAGGTGCGGACCGGTGGAGAATCCGGTTGACCCCACATACCCGATCGTCTGTCCCTGCGCAACGCTCGCCCCGCGCCGAATGCCCTTTGCGTATCCCGAGAGGTGCGCGTAATGCGTCTCGTACGTCTCGTTGTGACGCACCGCGATAGAGTTCCCATACCCACCATTCCAACCCGCAGCGGTCACCGTTCCCGCGCCCGTGGAACGAACCGGCGTGCCGATGGGCGCTGCGTAGTCAATGGCGCGATGCGGCGTCGTACGTCCCAGCGTCGGGTGAAACCGCGCGTAGGTAAATCCGGAGGTCACGCGACCGTACGGCAGCGGCGCGCGCAAGAGCTGTCGTGCCAACGAATCGCCTTCCGCATCGAAGTATGCAGCCGCGCCATTGCTGCCCACAAAACGATACGCAGTGAATCGCTTCCCGGAGTTGACAAATTCCGCAGCGAGCACGCTCCCGATGCCTGCCTCCGCCCCATTGCGCGTCCGCGTTTCATAGCGCACGCGAAACGTATCGCCCGGCTGCACTTGCGTTGCAAAGTCAATCGTCCACTCGAACGCAGTTGCAAGCGCGATGACGGCCGCCTCCGGCATACCGCTTGCAAGGCCGTCCGCGTAGAGCGATGTCGCAATCGTCCCTGCCCCAGTGACGCGGGTCACTTCGTATGGAATCGAATCGCGTCGAACCGCAAACCCATCTCCCGTGCGCTCCACCAGTACGTACTCTTCCGTATCAATATCGTAGGCAAGCCGCGTCAACACGCCATCACGCACCTCGTACCGGATTGCTCGCCCGAGGCGAATCATCGTGAAGTCAAACACGTCTTCTGCCGCCGCAACCATCGCGAGCGTATCCGCGTACGATACGCCGATGCGTTCCATCACTGCGGCAAACGTATCGCCTTCACCAACCGTCACCGCATCCCAGTCGAGCGTGACGTCCGCACGACGCGAGGTTTCCTGCACCTCATGGAGCGCTGCGCCACCAACCTCCGGTTCGCGCGCAATGACCATCCCGCCGCCAATGAGCACCAACGCTCCTGCGGCGAGCATGCCGATACGCTGCACGTGCATAAAAAGCTGCTACGCTCGAACGATCACGAGTGTTTCCGCAGCAGCGACTCGACTGCCGACGTATCGCCAGAGCGCAATGCCGCCAGCAGCTCCTCCTTGGGGAGACGCTGCATGACCGCCATGAGCTGCGCGAATTGCGCCTCGTCAAGCGCCTCGAGCTGCGCAATAACCTGCGCGCGCTGCTCTTTTGGACACACGCCCGGAATCATGAGCACGCGTCGTATCTGTGCCACGAATTGGTCTTTCGTCATATCGCGTCCCGCTCGTTGTCCCGCGACACCGAGGGTACTTCGTTGACGGGATGATCGTCGCTGCGCTCGCCAGCAGCAGGATCCGAATGCTGCGCATCACGATGTCTGGCGACCTCCCGTGCAGCTCGCCGCACGCGCCGCACAATGATCGCGCCTACGCCGGAAAGCACGAAGAGCAGCGCTGCCCACGCAATACCGATACGCGAAAAAACAATTTCAGGAATACTCCACCCAAAAAACTGGGCCTTGAGCACGGGGAGCACAACGAGGAGCTGTCCGATACTGCGCCCGCCCCATTGTTCGCGCTCGCCGATTGCCAGTGTATACGCTCCTTCCATAGCAGCATTCCAGACGACGATCTCGTACATTCCGGGTTTCGCGCGCATGCGAAATTCCGGTCCTTTACGATAGTGATCGCCCCCGAACGGCTCATAGAATGGCACCCACTCGGCCGCCGTGCCGTCCAACGACATCTCCTGAATCTGCCGCTCGCCGATACGCCGGATGACATCTACTGAAAAGATTCCATTGGCATTCGTCCGCTCCGGCACGAGCACGTTCACGTACAGGTCAAACGCATCATCCGCCACAATGCGGTAGATCGCTGGAGCGCCAACCAGCGCACCGTAGAACGCCTGCGAGAGCTCTGGATCATGCACGTCCGTGACCCCGCTCGCCACGATACGCGGCTGATGTGCAAGTGCCGATGCCGGCATCCATGCCATTGCAATGACGATCGCACCCACGACAATCCTCCGCATACCTCCAGGAGACCGCATGTCGATTACGGGCGATGCCGAACAGCAGACACCCAGTCCTGTACTGTACCATACTTGCCGCTCCTTTTCAAGAGCAGAGACCCCCGGATGCGGGGGTCTCCTGTGCGGAAGCAGGGAACTACGCCGGCTGTTGTGCTTGCTGCAAGAACGCGTCGATCGCTTCGCGGATGCGAGGCGGCTCGTGCGTCCGCCGAACCGTCACCTTGAGGTCAACGGTGCGCTGCACGATCTCGCCCCACGAACAGAGCAGCGAGCGACTCCCGGGAAGCACGAACTGCACCTGCACTTCCCCGTTGCTATGCTTCGGCATGGGGCTGGGCTGAACGATGATCGCCGTCTCGCTGATCTCGATGAGACGACACAGACATGAATCGTCACCGACGACGAGATTGCCGAACACGCCGGTCAGCCGTACTGACCTCGCACTTTCGTGTGACATGGAACCTCCCTTGCCCGCTTGCGGGACAATTCATTGTTGCATGGATGCTCGTTCCAGTCAAGCAAGCCATCATTATTTCCGCTCAACACACAAACAACACCGCCCCCGGTCTCGGAGGGCGATGTTGCGTGTGCCGTACAAGCACGCACCCCGCATCTCGCAGCTCATGTCCCCCTACGAAGCACGAATGGGGAGAGAAAGAACGATGGGCCAAGGCCCGAATCGTAGGGGACCACGAAATGCGAATGAGGGATCACGAATGCTACCGACGCGCGACTACCCGATCCTGCGCGAGGTACCGCACCTGCGCAACGTCCACGTACCCCATGTCCACAATACGCGACGCGACGCGCTCCTCGGATTGCATCGAAATCGTAGTGATCTCGAGTTGGCGCGTCTCGTCCTGTAACTCGGCCGCGCGGCTCTCCAAATCATGAAGCTCGTACCCCGCGGTCGCATTGCTGTTCACCAATGCGAGGTACCCCAGCGTACACGCCACAAGCGCAACAACAACGAATACGTTCCACGGCCGCGCATCGATGCCCCGCGCGCGCTGGAGCACCGATGTACGACCGCGACGACGACGCGATGTACGGATGAATGGGAATGGGAGTGCGAGCGTGATCACAGGAGTATTCTCAACAGAGAAGGAGTCTACAATGAGGAGATTGCGCATCAGGGATACCGCTGGACGACACGGAGCTTTGCGGAACGGCTCCTTGGATTTGCTGCGAGCTCTTCCGCCGATGGCACGATGGGCTTCTTGGTGATGCGCTCCCCCCAGCCCCGCGCGACCACCGCACGAAACTCCTGCTTCACGATGCGATCCTCCAGCGAGTGAAAACTGACGATCGCGACGCATCCGCCCGGCACCACCAGATTGAGCATCTGCGGAATTGCCGATCGTAACACGCCCAGCTCATCGTTCACCGCAATCCGGAGTGCTTGGAACGTCCGCGTTGCCGGATGGATCCTGCCACGGCGCGGAAGCGTCTGCGCAATAAGATCTGCGAGCGCGCCCGTCGTCGTGAGCGGGTGCCGTTTCCGCTGCGCACCAATCGCATTGGCAATCGCTCGCGCGTGCCGCTCTTCCCCGTACTCGCGGATGATCCGTTCCAGCTCATTGGTTGGCAATGTCGCCAGCAGCTCCGCAGCGGTGAGGTGAGCGCTCGTCGGATCAAATCGCATGTCCAGCGGTCCATCGTGCTGAAAGCTGAATCCGCGATTCGAGTCGCCGAGCTGCAGAGAGGAGAACCCAAGATCCGCGACGATCGCACGCGGTGCGTGAAATCCGTATGTCCCTGCAATGGCCGTGATGTCCTTGAAGGAACCGTGCACGAACAGCAGCCGATCATCCACGCTTGCCGCACGCACTGCCGGGTCATGATCCAACGCGAGCACCTTCCCATCCGGCGCAATCGCAGCGAGCATCGCCCTCGAGTACCCACCTGCACCGAAGGTGCAATCAATTGCATCATCACCGGGCCGCAATGCAAGCTGCGCCATGACTTCCGTCAGCAGCACGGGTACATGTACTCGCTCGTCATTCTGAGGAGCCACAGGCGACGAAGGACCCCGTCCAATGCGTGAACCGGATTCCTCGTCACCTGCAGTTCCTCGGAATGACGTCGACATGTTATATCCCCATCTCTCCATCCAGCGCCTCTGCGATGGCCTCGCTCCCCTGCTCCGCGTGCATACGATACCGCTCCCAAGCGTCGGCATCCCACACTTCCAGACGATCATAGAGACCGGCAACCACGACGGACTTCGCCACCCCCGCAAACTGTCGCAGGTACTCCGGGATGATGATCCGTCCTTGCTTGTCGAGCTCCACGTCCATGGCACCAGCGAGCAGGAAGCGCGCAAATGACCGCGGGTTGGATTTACTAATCGGGAGTGACGCAAGCTTCCCCGCAAGCTCTTTCCACGACTCGGCCGGGTAGATAGTCAAACAGCGGTCGAGCCCGCGGGTCACCACCGCACCCTTCTCCAGCTGCTTGCGGTACTTCGTTGGCACCGCCAGCCGGCCCTTTGCATCAATGCTGTGACGATACTCTCCGATGAACATGCGGATTCTTTCTTCCTAGTTATCCACAGCTCAACCCACTTTCTCCCACTACAAATCCATTATCTCCCACCACTTCCCACAGTGTCAACGGTTTCTGACAAAACCGAACAAGAACCGAACACACAAAAACGTGGACCAAAATACGAGCAAAGCAACCTACGACAAAAGTTAAGACCCGCCACGCATGGCGGGTCTCTTGTCGCTACCCCTGCACTTCCAATCCTTTGAACCACGTTCCTACAACCCTGGCAATCTCGCACGCCTGCTGCTCATCGATGTCGAACTTTGGCCATGGATCGCCCTCCTTCCATGCTCCAACATCGATACGGAACCGATCGCGCATCATGTCATCGAGATCGCGAAGGGAAGGAGAACGATGCTCGTACGGCATTCGGCCGTACCTCCACTGCGAATTTCCGTCTTGGATCTTGCACTGCACGTCTAGTCCATCATCATTGTCCGCAAGGAGTACCAACCTACATGCATATTCCCATGCAACTAGCTCGACATACAGAAGAGCATGGCCATGATGCCCCCAGTTCTGGGTTAGACACTCGTCGTCATCGCACTCCTCTTCACCAACAAACCCGAGGTCCTCGAGCACCTTCAGGAGCAACTCGAGGTTGTGGCATACCTTTCTCATGTTCTCAATGTACTGCCTCATCGTGCCTCCTGTTCAGCAACCGCAGGACCGGTCTTTACGGCCGACCGGAGCGTCACTGTCACCCAACTCGAGCGCATACCCGCGCGCCAAGCGTTGTGCGCCGCGCACCGGCGAGGATGCGTCCCGCGAACGATCAACGAACGCGAGATGGCCTTCTTTCTCGAGGCGTTCCATCTCCGCCTCGTCCTTTGCCTCGATGCAGCCCATGTCCAGCAGCATCTTCCGCAGGCGCTGCGCCGCTTCTGGTTGGCAACTCCAATTGATGGTCACGCCCATCACTGCACCTCCGTGAAATACACCTCGGTCAGCTTACCGGATGCGATGGAAACAAAGAGTCGTTCGACGCCGTCCATCATGCCTTCGGCAACATGCACGCGCAGCGTCGCGAGCAGCCCGCCAGCGTCAAACGTCGTGTCCTGGATGCGCTGTGCGTTGGCGTAAAGAAAACGATGAATCGGCGCGATCTCCGCATCGTATCGCCTGCAGAGCTGCAGCCAAAAGTCTGGCACACGCGTGAACAGGCCATCCTCCTGCGGAATGTACTCGTCCACTACCGCAAGAATACGATGTCGCGAGAACCGCAGCCGGCTATCCCCGCGCCCAAGTATCATCGCCTCCAACACATCAAGCGCAAACAACAGCCGATCGCCACGGACCATAAGCTGCTTCCGTTCTTCGCTTGCCAAGGAGCACCTCCCTTTCTGCCTTCCTACTCTTTACCATGCCCACTGGTGTACGTCAAACGGAGAGGCGACCATTCGGAGGGTCGCCTCTCCGTTACGGTGACACGCAAAACAAAAAACACTCCACATATTGCAGAGGTCGTACGCGCAAAATTTCTGTAAAAAAACCGCACGCCTCTCCTCATATTGCCGGGTCACCCATAACGACCCAGACGTTGAGGAGCGGTGCGCGGGGGTAGTACCTCGTCATGTAACCGGACTACGGACCCGAAAGGTGACTATAACGGGTTGCTGCAGACCTACGTGGCCTGTGCGTCCCGTAGTTCCGGGAGACCTCACGACAAGGCACCGCCAGTATACCAACGGGCAAACATGCGTCAAGCATTGGTAAAAATGGGATTTTTGCCCCTTCGGTGGACGATGAGTGGAAACGAGGTGGAGGAGATGTGCATCACGGCGATTCTTCTCGCAATGCCTGCTTATGGTATCTTCCCACAGGATTCCAGAGCATCCATCCTGCGCCACCGTTATCAGCAACGGCCTGCATCTGTGCGCGCACCATCGCATCAGTGTACACGGCCCCCAGATTAAAATCTTGCAGCCACGGCCGCACAGCGGGCCGATCCTCTTCCGGAAGTTCTGCGAGGCGTTTCATGCCGTGCTCAAGTGTTCGATCAATGACATCGTACGGCGCCTCGGCGGGATTAGTGAACCCCGCAAACCCCGAACCGTAATGCGAGGGGTACACCATCGGCGCAAGCGCGTCAAAATACGGAGCAAGTGTTTCCAGGTGCTGCCCAATGCCCATCCCGTCCAGCGCATAGAACGACATGCCAAAAACATCCGCGGATGTTCGGATGCCACGTTCACCCACCTCGCGCGCGATCGTCTCCGCAAATTGACGCACGACTTCCGTCTTGGGCGTTGTTCCGTCCCAATGCGGATAGACGATTTTCTTCAGCGCTCCATCCGAGGGAAATCGAATGTAGTCAAAATTCACTTCATCAAATCCAAGCGTCGCTGCCTCATGCGCCAAATCGACTGCGTACTGCACCACGCGCGGTGATGCAGCATCAAGCCAAACGTACCCAATACTATCGCGCCAGGGGACGCCCGATGCATTCCGCAATGCCTCGGACGGAAAACGCTCCGAAAACCAATGATCCTGAAATACCGCAATGCGCGCAATCGCACTTCCGCCTGCCGCATGGATCGCATCTATTTTTCGCGGAAGGTCTTTGATCGTATATCGCTCCGGTGCAAGCGCACGAATGGGCGCCGTGACCGGCCGAAACCCGAGGCGACCGTCGGGGTCCTTCAGGTCAATGACCAGCGCATTCACCTCGGATGTCTTGAGGAGGTCAAGGTACGTCGAAAAACGACTACTCGCCGTCAACCCGGTGGTAAGATAGACCGCTCGAACCGGCTCCGCATCGGCAACGCGCATGAGAGACGCGTGGCCAGCTGCCGCTCCGCTGGTGAGGAGCGAGAGCGAGAGCGCAATCGCTGGAAGTGTCATAGAGGGGACGACCTAGTACCTACCAAGCGCATCCAGCCGATCGTCATCAATCCCGAAGTGGTGTGCGATCTCGTGATAGACCGTACGCGCAATCTCCCGTCCGAGCGTTGCGGGATCGCTGCCAAAGTCCCGCTCCAGCACTGCCTGGAACAACACGATACGATCCGGCAGCATCGGCTCATCAATCGCGCGATCCAATTGGGCAACGCCCTCGTAGTATCCGTACATGGTCTCATCATCATCCATGCCGCACGAGCGAAGCTGCGCTGGCGTGGGTGCATCCTCGATAACAATCGCGACATTGCGGAGCCGCTCTCGAAAATGTTCCGGAACCCGCTCGAGCGCCTCGGCCACGAGCTGCTCGAAGGGAATCACGTGCTCCATATCACTACACGAGCCCGTGCATCACCCGGCCAATGACGAGGCCGACGGCCAGCGCGATGCCGCCGACGATAAGCATCTCGAGGCCGTGCCGCAAACGATGCGTATTGGATTTCGTCACGCCGAGTACGCCCAGGAGAAAGAGGCCGAGCAGCGAGAGTACAACCGAGACCCAGAATGCCGCGCGAACGGGGAAAAATACATAGGGAAGCAATGGGAGCAGCCCCGCGGTAATGTACGCGCCCAGCATGATGCCGCCGCCCAGGACATCGCGCCGCGAGACATGGTCTTCGGTGCCGCGGAACTCCGCAACTGAATGCTCCGTCAACAAGCTCCCGATCCCCATGGAAAACCCCTCCACGAAGATGAGCACCACGCCCGTCAACACGATCGTGGTGCGTGATGCGCCAGATGCTGCAATGCCGGCCAGGAGTCCCATGGTGGACACGATGCTGTCCTCGACACCGAAACTAATGTTTCGAACGAACAGCTCCGCGAGCGATTTTCGCATACGCGTTTGGTGGTACTGGATCCGCTAGCGTCGCGCGAATTGATCGAGGAAGGGCGCGCCAGAATACGCGCACGCGCGCACGAACGCCCAATCCCACAAATCGTCTGGCGCCTCGCCCACGTTCTTGCGCACGAGCGTACTCCCGCGGTAGAGATCAAGGGATGCCTTGGTGAACGCAGCGACACACGCTCGCTCCTTGGCCAAATCGCGGCGTGCGGACGAGAGTACCGGGAAGTACGTGAGGTACTTCACCGCCCACCAGTCGCGCTCCACCTGTTCCTGCGGAAGTTTCTCGCCACGCGCGTTCTGCGCAGGGAGTCGTCCGAAGAAACGCGCAAACGTGCGAATTGCATACGGCTCCAGGTCGATGCGTCGGTGATCCGGAAACACCTTCGTCACATCGATGGCCGCAGCCGGATCGGTGACGAGCGAGCAGACGAACTGATAATCTGCCACGGTTGCAGGCAAGTTGTCCTGTGTGCGCACGTACGCGTCGAGGAGCGCAGCACGCTCTCCCGCTCCCACGGTCACACACGGATCATTCGCGGAAACGCCAACAGGCCCCGCCGCGATGAACGCAACCGCAGCGTTTGCAGCGGATGCACCTGCCGCCGCCTGCATGTCGCGCGGCACAATGCGTCCATAGAGCTCCATTGCCGTGACGCGAGCAGGTGCCGTCGCGGCGATGCCACGCGCGTCGAGCGACGCCGGCCACGCGATCGCCGCAAGACGCGCCGGAATTGCCCCCACCACGCGCCGGCTTTCGCCCGATGGCGCTTCGCGAACAATCGCCGCACCATCTCCCGCATCGTCGCTCGCCTGCCTGGTTCCGCGCGGTACCTCGGTCACTTCGCGCAGCACGACGTTTGGCTTCACGCGCGCATCGTCGCTCGCGTCGGACAGCCCCGTCGTGCGCACCGTCGCGCCGATAGGCGTGTAGAGCAGCCCGAATGTAAGCCCGAGCGCGCCAATAGCCACACCGAGCGACAGGAATCCCCATTCGTCTCGCTTGAGCATAGAAACATCGATAAGAACATCACTTGCAGTATAGCGTATACACCGTCATGGGGCAGTACGGGAACGGAGGTGGAGGTCATGGTGCTGCGTGCGACGGAGCCCGTGAAACACCGCTCTCGTCCATGGCTGTGTCGTCAGCACCCCTGCGAGCCACGTCCCACCGAGAAGATGTGGCACCGTTACATAATCCGCGCCTGCCGCGTAGAGCGCACCGAGGTGCGACGCATGTTCGCTGGTCGCAATGATGCGTACTCGCGCACCACATCGCCGACGCACATGTTCGAGCAAGAGCTTCTGTGTCTCGGGATCAGGGATGGTGCAAAGCACAAGCTTCGCTTGGTCAAGCGGAAGTGCCTCAAGGAACTCGATATCGCTCGCATCACCAAAGTACCCGCGCAATCCGCGCTCCCGGAGCTTCTCGATGGAAGCGGGATTGTCATCCACGACTGCAAGCGAACGCCCATGCGTATGGAGTGCATCCACCACCTTCCAGCCAATCCGATGATATCCAAACACCCACACATCATACTGCACGCCTCCTGTTTCCTGTTGATGCTTGTCGCGACCGAAGCGCCGGAGGTACGGCCGCACCACGCTGAATATCCGCTCGTTCCCCTGCACGAGATAGGTCGAAAGAATAATCGTCGTGATCGCGGTGAGCGTGAAAATGACCTGCGCCTCTTGTCCGATATGCCCCAACGATGCGCCCGCAAGGAGTAGGACGAATCCAAATTCGCTTACCTGCGCCGCCGTAATACCCGCGAAGAAACTATTCCGTCGCGTGAAATGCAGCCGGCGATAAATCAGATACAAGATGAGCGGATTGCCGATGAGAATAAATGCTGAGAGGACTGCTGCAGGAACGATGGCCGCACGCATGCCGCCGAAGTGCATCGTACTGCCCAGGATAACGAAGAAGAGCACGAGGAAGAAATCGCGCAGCGGCCGAATGCGGCTCGCAATCTCCGGCTGGTAGGGCGACATCGCAAGCGAGACGCCGGCCGCGAGTGCGCCAACTTCCAGAGAAAATCCAGCCCAACGCACCGCGCTCGCAACAACAAAACACCAGGTAACGGTCGTCAAGAAGAGATGCTCAGGCGACCGCGCCGCACGCGCGAGGATGCGCGGGAGCACAAATCGTGCTGCGAGCACCATGCCCAGGAGCACTGCGCAGCCGCGCAACACGAGTGACAGGAGTGCCGTGGAAAGCTCATGCGTACCGCCAAGTACGGAGAGCAGGACGAGAAGCATGATCGCGATAAGGTCCTGCACCACCATGAGGCCGATGACCTGCCTCCCGTAGAGCCGATCGAGATCGCCCTTCTCACTGAGGAGCTTCACGATGATGATGGTGCTTGAGAATGTCACCGCGACAGCAAGGTAGAGCGCCAGGAGCGGCGGGAGTGCAAGCGCCAAGAGCAGCAACGAACCGATCACCGCGGTGAAAACAAATTGCCCGATACCAGCAAGGAGTGCGGATCGTCCGGCCTCGCGTAGGTGCCGAAAATTCAAACTCAACCCCACCACAAAGAGGAGGAGCACGACGCCGATCTCCGCGAACGCATGGAGGAGCTTGGCATCGCCATCAATGAGGTTCAAAAAGAACGGCCCTACCGCAATGCCGGCAACGAGGTACGCAATGAGCATCGGCTGCCGCAGCATACGCATACCGAATGCGATGGCAGCTGTGATGCCAAGGACGATACTCAGATCAAGAAAAATGTCCTGTGTCATACGCCTCAAGCAAGGAAATACGATGTCAATCTGCGCGCGCTGCCGTGTCCTGATCATCGCCAGCTGCCGGCGGTTGACGGTCATGCAGGAGACACGTCGAATTGATGCAGTATCGCTTCCCGCCGCGCTCTTCTGGCCCGTCATCAAAGACGTGACCCAGATGCGCGCCGCACGCCGCGCACCGAACTTCGGTGCGTTGCATGCCGTGGCCTGCATCTGAAACGAGCGTCACGCGCGCACGATTCGCTGGTTCTGTGAAACTCGGCCACCCCGTTCCAGAATCAAACTTCGCCGTAGATGAGAAGATCTCCGCGCCGCAGGACGCGCACCGATACATGCCCGGCGCATGCGTATCCCAGTATGCACCGGAGAACGGCGGCTCGGTCCCGCCTTCCCACATGATGCGACGCTGTTCCGGCGTGAGTTCTCGTTCGTCAGCGCCACGTACATCCGGCTGCTGTGGTGCTGCGGTATCCATAGCGCACATCACTCCTGCACAAGTTTCTGAAACCGCTCCTGCAATTTCCGCAGCTTGGGATCGATCACGAGCTGACAGTATGGGCGCTCGGCATTGCGCTCGTAGTACCGCTGGTGCTCAGGTTCTGCAGGCGTAAATGCCTCGAGCATTGCAACCTCGGTGACGATTGGCGCTCCGCCCTCGCGGTTCAGCGCCTCGATGAACGCGCGCGCTGCCGACGCTTGCGCAGGGAGCGTTGCGAGAACCATCGATCGATACTGCGGCCCGACATCGTTGCCCTGGCGGTGACGTGTCGTCGGGTCGTGCGTCGCAAAAAATACCGCCAAGAGATCATCAATCGTGATGCACACGGGATCGTAGGTGACGTGCACAACCTCGGCATGCCCCGTGCGCCCGCTCACCACGTCCTCGTACGTGGGATGCGGCGTCGTCCCGCCAGCATACCCCGGCACGACTGCCACGACGCCGCGAATTCGCCGGAACACTGCCTCCGTGCACCAGAAACACCCACCACCAAAGATCACGCTGTGCTGCTCCGATGACACTGCAGACATAGGGGACGCCACCGCTCCATGACCGACGGCAACGTGCACTACTCCATCGCGTACGTCACCGTCACCGACACTGCAATCTCATTCTCGCCGCGCTGGATTTCCGGTGCGCCACCGCCACCCATCCCCATCGCGCGATCGTACATGATGGGAGGATACGCGCCACCAGATTCGCTGAACTGTGTCGCCTTTCCCAGCCGCACACCCAACTGTTCCGCGATCATCTGCGCCTGCTCACGCGCGTTCGCGATCGCCTGCTCACGCGCCTGCGCCTTGAGCCCCTCGGAATCATCAATCGAGAACTGAAGTCCGTCGACGTTCGTGGCACCGCCCTTCATGAGCGCCGCGAACACCGCATTGACACGATCGAGATCACGAATCTGTACCTGTACGGTCTGCGATGCCGCATACCCGCGAATCCGCGACACGCCGTCCGTGTAATCGTACTGGGGGTACACGGAATAATTGGAGGTCTGCATGTCTTCCTCGGGAATACCCGCTGCGCGAATTTCCTGCAGGACGCTCTCCATCTTCTTATTCGATTGCTCTTGCGCGTCCGCTGCGTTCAACGCCTCCACAGTGATGCCGGCGCTGACGCTCGCGAGATTTGGTGCCGCACGCACCTTCCCCATTCCCGACACCGTCAACGTACGTTCAACCGGCGCAGAACCAACCGCACGATATTCGCGCACTTTCACTGCCGTGGTTGCGACCGCAAGCACCGCGAGCGTGATGGCGAGGATGCCACCAAGTACGACGAGTGCTGTGTGGCGCTGCTGCTCCATTGTGTATGGCATACGGTGTGTTCTCGTACGGGCGCAACGCGCCCCTCATGGGGAATAATGCGCATCCCCTCTCTAGTATTACACTCCGCGCACCGGCGAACAACTTCACCGTCCCGCTCTGCTGCGGGGCGGCTGTCTTTATTGCACTACGACAGCGTCCTGGCCATCTCGGAACAGTACCGCGCGGACGAAGTGGATCTCGACGTAGGTGTAGTCCGGCGGTAACGCACGCTTGATCGGTCCGAGTGCGTCCAGCGATCCCGCGCGGACAAACGCTTGGCGGATCGCATGTTCACGCTCCTCGGAAACAAACGCGCGGACAGCGGCAAGCGGGAGGCGGCCATCCTGTACGCACTGCGCGAGGTGCGAGACGATCGTCTGCTCCGATAGCTCCCGGTGCTGTGCGATACGCTCCACGGACCATCCCTGTTCGTAGAGCGCGAACGTTGCTGTAACGGTATCTGATCCCGCCGATACCTTCTTGCTGCGTCGTGGTTCCTTTGCGGTCGCAAGCAGCATGCCCATCCGCGAGGGGACACCGTGCGCCTCCATGTGCCGTCGGATGGCACCCAGGAGCGCAGCGCCAAAACGCTCCGCGCGATGCGCCCCGATACCGGAAATACGAAGGAGATCTTCCGCGGTTGCGGGGAGGTACGTCGCGAGATCCGTAAGTACCTTGTCTGAACAAATGACGTATGGCGGCACCCCATCGCGCTGCGCCACGCCCGCCCGCCACTGTCGTAGCTCATCAAAGAGCGTCTGTTCGTATGCGGTCACTTGCTCGACGGCCTGTGCACGACGCTCCTTCACGAGCACGCGCTCTTCGCCGCGGAGCACGGCGGCCGCCCCCGCACCAAGCCGCAGCACCGGATACTTACCGGCTTCCTGCGTGAGCAACCCCCGATCAATACAGAAGCCGATGATATCCCGAATGGCTGCTTGCGTACGGTCACGCATGCCGCCAAAGGTGGGGAGCTGCTCAAATCGCGCCACCTCCTTCACCGACGATCCGCCTAGCACCTGCGCGATCCGCAGCGCGCCAACCGGAAATCCCCCGCGCTCAATCCGCGCCACCGCCGAGAGCACCTGCTGCACATCAGTGGTCGCATCACGCTCCTGAATGTCCCCCGCGAGGCACACATCGCAACGCTCGCCGCACGTCCACCCGCTGCGCTCCTCGCCAAAGTACCGCAGAATCGCCGCGTGTCGGCACTCCATCGTCCGCGCAAACCGCACCACGTGATCCAGTTGCCGCTTCGCCCGCGCTCGCTCTTCCTCACTCTCCGCCTGATCAATGAGGTACTGCTGCGTCGCGATGTCCCCGTTCGAGGTGAACGCGACGCACTCGGACGGCAACCCATCGCGTCCGGCGCGGCCAACCTCCTGATAGTACCCCTCGATGGATTTCGGAAGATTCGCGTGTACGACGTATCGAATGTTTGATTTATCAATGCCCATGCCAAACGCAACGGTTGCCACCATCGTGTCCACCGCATCGTTCGCAAACGCCTGCTGGTTGCGCTCGCGCGTTCCCGCATCCATGCCCGCGTGGTATGGGAGCGTGCTGCACCCGCGCGCATTGAGCGCATCGGAGAGCTCTTCCACGCGCTTCCGCGTTGCCGCGTACACAATACCGGCCATACCGCGATGCCGTGCGATCACCTCGGCAACTTGCGCGGTGACATCGTGCTTCGGCACCATGTGCAACGTCAGATTCTCGCGCTCGAAGCTGCCGACAATCGTTTCCATGTCCGAAATACAGAGCTGCTGCACGATATCGGCACGCACCTGCTCCGTCGCAGTCGCCGTACACGCGACAATCGGCACACCCGGAAACTGCTCCCGCACCATGCGCAGCTGCCGGTACTCGGGCCGAAACTCGTGCCCCCACTCGGAGATACAGTGCGCCTCATCAATGGCAATGAGTGCAACGCGCATACGCAGGCGCAGCAGCTCCTGGAATCGGTCCCCAAAGAACCCCTCCGGCGCGATGTAGAGGAGATCCAGCTCCCCGCGAAGCGCAGCCGCAACCACCGCGTCGCGCTGGTCCCCCGTCAGCGTCGAATTGAGAAATGCTGCGCGCACGCCCACGGCGCGAAGCGCGTCTACCTGATCCCGCATGAGCGAAATGAGCGGCGAGAACACCAACGCCACGCCATCGCGCACGAGCGCCGGCACCTGATACACGAGTGACTTCCCTCCCCCGGTTGGCAGCACCACAAGCACCGACCGCCCCGCGCACACGCGCACCACCGCCTCGTGCTGGTACGGTCGGAACTGCTCGTACCCAAAGACATCCCGAAGGACATCCTGTGGCTGCTTGCTGATCACCTGTTGCATACGCTCTATGCCACCTCCTCCATCGTCAAAATCCGATCCACACGAAACATACGTTCATCCTGACGTTCGTGACAGTATGCGGCGAGGCCGGGGAACTCCTTTCCCTTATACTCCATCTCTCCCACTTCGCGCGGCGTGATGACACGCTCCGATCGCACATCGCTCCGCTTGAGATAGGTAATGCGCAACTGCTTTCCCTCACGAATCGCGGCCTTGATCCGCGCGATCTTCTCGTCAAACGGCATGGCCTCCTCGGACTTGCCGTACTGAAAGGACGTCAAAAACTTCACCACCTCCCAGTCCATGCGCACGTCCGTTGCCTTGACCGGCCGCGTGAGCGTGATGCCCTCGAACGACCGGCAGCGCGAGAGCGCGACGTACGTCTGCCCATGCGCAAATGCGCCGCGCCCAAGATCAAGGACGACGCGATCGAACGTCAACCCCTGCGATTTGTGGATGGTCACCGCCCACGCGAGACGCAGCGGGATCTGCGTGAACGATGCAACCGTATTGTACCCGATACTCCGCGTCCCCTTGTCAAAAAAGGACTCCAGGATCTCCCAGGTGAACGGCTCCACATCCACGGGATCTGCCCGTCCGTCCACGCGGACCGTTGTGCACCCCTGCTCGCACGCTAACACGGTCCCCGTACTGCCATTCACCCATCGCCGCCCCCGATCGTTCACAAGGAACATGACGCGCGCGCCCACCTTAAGCGCCAACGCCTCATCCGTGGGCAGTCGCCCCTGTTCGAAACGCCCCTCCATCCAGCCGCGATACGTCTGCGGCTGCTTCGGCAGAGCAGCAAGCTCCGCAGCATTGATTGCATCCGCAGCCGCGTTCGTTGGCGTGAGCGTGATAGCGCCGCGTGCGTGTTCCGGTTTCCCGCGTCCGGACCAGACACGCGTGTTGAGATGCGCAAGCTGCAGTTCGTCTACCGTACGATTCCGCACTGCGCTCAAGAGCGCGATGAATGCGGGATCGGATTGTCGGTACACTTTCTGCAGCTCAACCATTTCCACATCCATCTGCTGCATGACGCGCGCCGAGAAAAACCACGGGGAAGCATACCCGTGATACGAAGGAACGGAATCGGCATTCGTCCGCCGCTTCCGTAGACCGCCGCCGAAAAAAGCCGCCTCCCCTGGCTTCACCACGGGCGGAAGCTGGTAGCAGTCCCCGATCATTATGAGCTGCACACCCCCGAATGGCTCGCGCTTGCGCTCCGGACGTGCCACGCGGAGGAATGTGTCGAGACAATCCAGGAGATCCGCGCGCACCATGGACACCTCATCAATGACGACGGTCTGCAATGCTTGCACAAGATCGTCCATGCGCCGCTTCACGCCCGCTGCCTTCGCGTGCTGCAGCGTCACGCCGACCTTGAACTTACAGAACCGATGGATTGTTTCCCCACGCACGTTGAGCGCCGCAACGCCGGTCGGTGCAAGCACGGCCATGGCCCAATCCGCAAACTCCGCCCGCAACACCGTAAGGAGCGTGGACTTCCCCGTCCCCGCCCGCCCCGTGATAAACACGTTCGCCCCATCCCGCACCAACCCAAGCGCCCGCTCAAACTCCGTATTGCGCTCAATCGCACCCACATCAATATCCACGGCACGCCTTGACGCCGCCTGCGGTACACTGGTTTCCTCGTTACGTCGTTTCGCCATACGAACACCCGTCATTTCGAACCCGTTCGACTCGCGGCCAGCTCCTTCGCTGCGCTCAGGACTCCCTGCGGTCGGCTCACCAGGACAGACTCCGCGAAAAATCTCACACGCCCCTCCGTCCTCTCGTCATTGCAAGCCCCGAAACCAATTCGGGACTCCGGCTACTTCCTCTTGACTTGGAACGTCGGAGGAGCCCGCGATGCGGCAATCTCACATGCACGGACCCTGACGCTTCAGAAACAAAAATTTTCCCTGGCCACAGTCTGCCAAAGTCCTGGAGCATCTTCCATTCGTATCTCTCCGTTGTCGATGACAACGACTGTATCACTAAACCCGCAATCTATCCCGCACACCCGCCAGTAACACCGCGTCACATGCATCGCACCGTACCATAACACAATCCCGGTCACCAAAATGCCGAGCGCAACCAATCCTACGGTACTCCTCGTTTTCATACTTACCCAAACACCTCATTAAGCCGCCGCTCCCACTCGCTCTGCTTGAGCACACTGCAATGGAGTGGAATTTGCGCGATCGCCAGGGAGAGCTTTCGTGGGTCGGCCTTTTTGGCTTCTTGATTGCAGAGCGCGGCGAGTGCTTCTTTGTATTGGGTATCAATATCGCCAATTACATGCTCGCCTTTTGTCTCGATGACATACAGCGCATCAACCGCCTTCCCCCGCTCCGACATCGATCCCCTTTCCCTTGAATTGCAGTGAGGCCATAGAAAAATATCGTACCACTGCTTAGTACCTCCGCATAACGGCGCGGACGACTCCCTGCACGATACAATCTCGAACAAAAATCGGCTTCATCGTTGCGTTGGCTGGCTCAAGACGGATACGGGTGCGCTCGCGGTAGAACTTCTTGAGCGTGGCGTGATCGTTGTTGAGGAGCGCGACGATAACTTGGCCATCGCGGGGGGATGGATTACGCTCGACGACAACGTAGTCGCCGTCAAAGATTCCTTCCTCAATCATGGAATCGCCTTGCACCCGGAGCACATAGGAGTTCAATCCATCCACCACAAAGTCCGCAGGAACAGCGATCGTCTCTTTCTCCTCTACCGCTTCAATGGGGCGCCCCGCTGCAATGGTGCCCAGGAGCGGAAGCGCAAACGATCGCCCCATGCCGAGCGTCTGCTCCGTGGGCATGCACGCGCGCGATCCGGATCCTGCAATGCACCCCGCTTGACGAAGCGTCTCCAGGTGCTCATGGATGGTCGCGGGCGACGACACGCCCAACCCATCTGCGATCTCCCTGATAGACGGCGCGAAATCGTGCTCGCGCACGTAGTTCACGATGAAGCTCAATACTTCACGCTGGCGTTTGGTGAGAGGCATAGAGAGCATGTGGAACAACGCACACGAAGCGATTTGTGGGGGTCTCTATCCAGTATCCCCGAACATAAACCGAACAACAATACCCAAACTGTGGAAAAGTGAAACGACCTCGATATCTCGAGGTCGTTGCGTTACGTCCGGCGCGCGCTACTCCTGTTTCGCTGTCGCGTTCGTACGATTGCCGGCGGGCGGCGTCACCGGTTCGCCGTTCCTACGAAGATGGAAGATCCCCCCAAACGCGGCGATGTACCGGTCGAAGAGTTGCGCGGTCGCGCGGAGATCGTTGAGATTGTACCGGCAGCACTGCTCCAGCTCCCCTGCCCGCCAACGCTCACCGAACACATCGCCGGTCATGGACTCCTTGGGCGATACGATGCCGAGTCGGCGACACCAGAAATCCATGGTGTAGCGATCACGCGTGGCACCAAAGAACGTCAAACGATCTGCCAAGTCAATGAGCGCGTCATCGTAGCGCTTTCCCACGAGATCGCGCGTTGCTGCGACATCGCACATCATGGAGCGATACATGAGGAAAGGACCATCGAAAGCGCGCCCGTTGAACGTGATGACCTGTTGAAAACGCGCAAGGTCCTTCCAGAACGCTGCAAGGAGCCCGGATTCGAACTCCGAAAGCACGACGTCGACACGCCGCTCCGTGGCGGTCTCGATCTCATCCTTCGCCGCGCGCGCGACATCCCACTGCGCCTGCCCTGCACTGGACGCATCCGGCGGCACCAGGAGGTAGAGCCGCGCGCGCTGGGTATCGGGATTGAGCGCACCAATGAGCGCCACCTGCGCCGTGAGCGCCGAGAGCGCAAACACGTTCGCTGCACGCTCTTCGGCAGCAGCATCGGTATCGCCCTCTTGTCTTGCACGCGCAGCGAGGTAGGAGCGCTCCTGCTCACTGAACGTCTCCAACGGACACGCGACCGTCTCGATATCCAGCACGACACGCCGAGGACAGAATTCCTGCTCACTCATGACACCCTCCCATGGGGGAAAAGGAGCTGCGGGGAACATTACCACGCGCCGATACGCTGTCAATACGAGCGCCCGGAATCACGCGATAAACATGGAATCACCAAAGCTATAGAAACGATAGCCCTGCGCCAAGGCCTCGCGGTACGCGCGCAGCACCATATCGCGACCGCGCAGGGAGCGTTCCCCGGGTGCGACAAATGCAGACACCAACACGAGGAGCGTCGAACGCGGAAGATGAAAATTGGTGAGCAGCGCGTCCACGACGGGAAACGCGTGGCCGGGAATAATGAAACAATCCACGGGCCCAGAGAACGGTCGCAGCGCTCCTTGTTCCATCCATGCGCCCTCCAATGCGCGCAGGGTTGTGGTGCCGATGGCAACCACACGGCCGCCCGCGCGCTTCGTTGCTGTAATCGTCTCGATGGTCTCCTGCGGAATGGACACCCACTCCGCGTGCATGGCGTGGTCTGCCAGCCGCTCCGCGCGAATAGGCTGAAACGTGCCGAGGCCGACGTGGAGCGTGAGCGAAACAATACGAACACCTTTTGTGTTCAACTCCTGGCACATGCGATCGGTGAGATGGAAGCCCGCGGTTGGCGCAGCAACGGATCCCTCGTGCGCGGCGTAGCTCGTCTGATACTCCTCCAACTGCTCCACGCTGCCCGTGACGTATGGCGGCGTTGGTACCTCGCCTATGCGATTCGCGGTTGCAATGACCGCTGCCGTACTACAGTCGAATGCCAGCCACACGCTCCCGTCCGCTTCCCGCTCTCGGACACTCCCGACGATCGCGTCGATACGCACCGTCGCGCCCACCGAAAGTCGCCGCGCCGGCTTTGCGAGCACGAGCCACTCGGATTGCTCCCCACGCGCCTGAAGATCGTACGACCGCGGCCGCACGAGCAGCAGCTCGATATTTTTTCCTTCGATGGTGCCATGCACGCGCGCCTTGAACACCTTGGTGTCATTCCGCACGACACAATCCCCCGGCGCCAGCAGCGCGGGAAAATCGCGTATCGTCCGGTGCTCCATGCCATCATCACTCCGGCGGAGCACCAACATCCGCGAGCGATCCCGCCGCGCCGGCGGCTGCGCAATCGCCTCACGCGGAAGCTCGTAGTCAAAATCATTAGTACGAAAATCCATGCAAAAATACCACGTCTTCTACGCTCCCACGATCGTCGCATCGTGACCGTCGTCTGCTGGTACAGCCGTTGCGATGCGCTCGATAATGTACGCATTGCCGCTGCGCCCCACGAGACGGTAGCGATCCGCAGGGAGGCGGGCAAGGGTATCACGAACAATGCTCATGCTACTCATGTACCCCGCGCCAGTTGCA
Source organism: bacterium (assembly GCA_030646955.1). Taxonomy (GTDB): domain Bacteria; phylum Patescibacteriota; class Patescibacteriia; order JACPHY01; family JACPHY01; genus JAUSKG01. The sequence continues at coordinate 36,615 of JAUSKM010000035.1, read as the reverse complement.
ACGATGATACCGCCCGGCGCGAGGAGATGATCAATGGCCCGGAACGCATCGCCATGTGTGACAGCAACGCCCGTGGTGTCGAGCAGGATCGCATCGGCACACCCCGCAGAAAGATCGCCATCGGTGATGGCTGCTTCAATAATTTTTGGGATGAGTCGCCCCTCTCGCCCTTTCGCGCGTGCTTTGACATCCGCACCCTGTGGCCCGCCGGTGGTCACACAATCCACGGATGCGACCGGCGTACGGTCGAGGTAATTAAGGAGACCACTCGCGTCTGCGCCCGATGCCGGATACACGACATGGAGATCCGTGCGTCCTGTCGTTTCGCCAAGCCACCGAAGCGCACGCGCAACGGCGAAGCTGTTTTCAAGAAACTCGCTTACCTCGAATGCGCCTATGACCGTGTCTACGAGCGACCCACCTACCGTTTTTCTGCCCGCAGTTTTTTCTGCGAGCGTCGCAACGCGTCGGGCAAGCGCGTCATTGCCGAGGAGCTCCTTCAATGCACCGAGGTCTGTATGCGCACCCGCAAACGCTGTGTCGCGCGCACGCTCACGGAGGTCCTGTGGCACCTCTGGCGTGAGAAGATCAAGCGCATCGCGCAACCGCGCCGATGGCGTATCCTCCCATGGGATCGGACGCTCGATGTGCTCGTGCTGTTCAAAAATGGTCCTCGGGTTTCTCTCTGACCCCGCATCAGGCACCGTTGGGGCACGCTCGTGCGACGCGCGCGCAGCGTCGGGCATGTCTGATGGCGCACGATGATCTTGTTGCTGCATAGAAGAAAACATGAACCCCCCATGGTAATCATTGGGGGGTTATTGCATTGGGAGCTCCGCAAACGCGCGTTGCGCGTCGCCGAGGAGATCCTCTGGAAGATAGATGACGGTGTACCCGTCGATGGATTCCGATTGCACGTCGCGACGGAACCCTGCGGGGAGCAGCGTGAGCACCTTCATCCCTGTTGCGCTGGGATGCTGCTTCAGACACTGCAGGAGATCAAAGATCGTGCTGAAGGGCACCGCAAAACATGCGGGATCATCCATCTCCGCAGGAATCGCGCTGAGCGCCGGGAGATCCACGATCGTGTAGCGCATCCGCTGCGCGATGGATTGGAGCGCGGCGACGTGCTCCGGCGCACATCCGTAGCAGTAGAGCGTTGCCATAGCACTCCCATCATCGCATGGCGACTTCCGCTGCGTAAAGAGCGTCGAGGAATTGCGCGGCATCCACCTTCCCCTCGATTCTGCCCACCTCGCGGTTGCAGGAGCTGTCGAGGAAGGCAATGGTCGGCAAGCCGCGTGGCGCGTACCGCTCCGCAATTGCAGGCGCTGCATCCACATCAACACGGATGCGGCCATGCGAAGCGAGCGCATCTGCGACCGCGGCATCCGCAAGCGTTGTCGCGTCGAGCTCGTGGCACGCGACGCACCACTCCGCGCCGAAGTCCACCACGACAAGCCCCGTGCCATCGCACGCACGCGCGAGACAAGCACCGGATGCGTCCTCCGCACACCATCCGTCTGTCGCGGAAGTTGCGAGCGCGTTCACGAGCACTGCGCCCACCATGATCGCCAGAACGCCGGCTCCGCCGCGCACCACGCGCATGCCGCGCCGCATCTCGTATGTGGCCCTGAATGTCACGGTACCGATGGCGAGGGCGACCCCTCCGAGCAGCAACGTGACGCCACCAATGGGGAGCGACGCTCCCAGCGAACGGAATGTGGGCACCGCATTGCGGAAGAACCACCACGCACAGATGCAGAGCGCAACGCCGAGCGTCCATTTCACCGCATCCATCCATGCGCCACGCCGTGGCATACTGGCAGCCCCGATGCCGATGCAGAAGAACGGGAGGCCAAAGCCGATCGCATGCACTGCCAGCAACCCAGCGCCAAACACCGCATCGCCCTCGGTGCCGACGACCGCGAGAATCGCGGCGAGCACCGGGCCGGTGCACGGGAGTGCAAGCAGCCCCGCAGCCGCGCCAGCGCCGCACGCGCCAATGGTGCTCGCGCCGCCGACCGACGCAAGCCGCTGGCGCACCGCGAACGGAAGCTGAAGCTCATACACTCCGAACATCGCGCATGCGAGCACGATGAACATCGCGCCCATCATGCCATGAACGACCGGGTACTGGAAGATTGCTCCTGCCATGCTGCCCGTCGCACCCGCGACGAAGCCGAAGGTGCAGTACGTCGCGACGATGCCCGCGACGAATGCACCACCCCTGCGCGCGGCCTGACCGCGCGCATCGTCCGTACCGGCGCCGATGAACCCCAGGATCACCGGAACCATCGGAAGCACGCATGGCGTTGCAACCGCCACCACGCCGGACACGAACGCCAGAACCCAGAGGTACGGCGAGTGCGCAGCGAGCGCGCTCGTGAAAAGCTCAATCATCTCTCCCTCCTTGTGAAGGTGCGTTTGCACCGTAGCATGGCACGGGGAAGACGTCAAGCGTCTATGCGCCGTATGGCATTCCATGGCCACGCGTCATACAATTCCATGAGAACACCCCTCCCGTGTACACGGGAGGGGTGCGGTTATTCTTCCTTGCAGTACGCCATGTTCAGCGCACCGATGCCGTCGTAGACGCTGGAAATCTGGAGGTAGGCCCGCGGCGAGACATGCAGGATGTCCTCGCAGAACTGCACGATGACATCAGGCGACGCGGTACCAGCGCGGATGAGCGCGAGATGCTGCGCAAAACGGAATGTCCGCACGACCTCATCATTTGTGGCGACGCGCACGACGCTCCCGTCCGCACGCGGCACGGCGAGCGCACACGCGGCGGCCAACGTACCGATTGCAAACGGCTCGGTGCCGCTCGCGTCGAGCATGGTCCGACATGCGTCCTCGGTAATCGCGTCGAGCAACGGTTGCGCAGTGCCACTGCCTGCACGCGCCGCATTGCGGAGCATGGCGAGCAGCGCGGTCCGTTGCACGCCATCCGCACACCGATACTGATCACGAACGAAGACGCGCGGATCTGACGCACCGACTGTTTCCATGGCGTCTGCGAACGCCTCCACGGATGTCGGAATCGCCGTCCGTGCGCATGCTGCGGGCGCGCCGAATCCGTCGACGAACTGCACCGTCGGCACGCGCGCCTGCTGCACGCGTGGCAACGCATCCGCGAGAAAAACCTCCGCAACGATGATACCGACTGCGAGGGTTGCGACGAGCACGAGGAGCACTCGCATGATCCAGCGCATCACTCATCCTCCTTGAAGACGTCGCGAAACGATCGCGGCGCATCCACAGCTGCAAACTCCTTCGGTGTCGGCGTATCCAGCGTCGGCTCCTTGGTGTCCTGGAGCATGGAACGCGCACGTGCTGCTGCAAAAACATCGCGGACAATGGGGAGCGCCAGCGTCACACTACTCTCATCCCCTGCCCTGCTCCGCAGCGACTGCGGGTGATCATACCCCACCCAAGCCACCACGAGGAGCTCCGGCGTGTACGCGACCGTCCATGCATCGTGCGCATCGTTCGTCGTGCCCGTCTTTGCGCGGATCGAGAGGCCCAGCGCGTCCAGCGCGTGACCGGTCCCCGCCGGATCCTGCACCGTCTGTCGGAGCATCCAGTCCATCGTACCGGCAAACCATGCATCGAGAAGCGGCTGTGCTGGGGCGCTGGGTCGCACAAACGTCTGTCCGCCGCGTTGCACCTGCTCCACCCATCGCACGGGGACCGTTGATCCTCCGCGTGCGAACGGGAGGTATGCCCCGGCGAGCACGAGCGGTGTCCACTCAACCGCGCCAAGCGCGATACCCGGCGCATGCGGGATCTGCTGCACGGGGTGCAACGCCTCCATGAATCGCGCCGTTGCGGTGACGCCGGTGCTGAAGATCGTCTGGACCGCAACCGTGTTCACCGAACGCGCGAGTGCCTCCACCGCCAACATCTCGCCCTTGTACCCGGCGTACCAATTCCCCGGTTTCCAGAGCGTTGCGCTCCAGGGATCCACGTACGACACGGGAACATCCCGCACGGGTGCGAGTGGATTGAACGTGCCGGCGGCGAGCGCTGCTGCGTAGATGAACGGCTTGACGGCGGAACCGATGGGACGACGCGCCCGCACGACGTGATTGAACGCCCCATGCGCGAACGCGTACCCGCCAACAGCGGCACGAATGGCACCATCGCGCGGGTCCACCGCGAGCACCGCTCCTTCCACGAGCGGCCGTGGGACGAGTTGCACGAGAACTTCCCCACCATGCACCGCGAAGTGTTCCGGCAGCTGTACCTCAACCACGGCGCCAATCGGCGCCACGGCATCAAGCGGCTGCTTCGTCCATGCGACAGCGCCGGGAACGAGAACACCGACGATGTCGCCAAGGTCGACCAGCGCGCCATACGCTTCGCGCGCGAAGATGATACCGGACGCGCGCTCATTCGGCAACGCGCGCCGGAGGATGGAGCCGCCAAAGCGGCAGAGACCATCCGGCCCGTCGCCCTCGCGCAGCCAACGGAGATCGTAGACGAGCGGATCTTGTGGGTGCCACGACCGCACCGTCGCGCGGAGTGCTTTGAGCGCCTCACGCCACCGTTCGATCTCCATACCTGGGATGGAAAACCATGGACCCGCGTATTCACCGCGCCGCTGTGCGTACCGCTCGAGGCGGTCCGCGAGTGCGAACGTTGCCGCACGCTGTAGTGGCAGATCCACGGTGAGCGCCACGCGGTCGCCGGGAGCGTGCTCCATGATGGCCAACGCTCCGTCCACCGCCGATGCCACAACAACGGGATCTTCCCGATCGTCTGCAAGCCGCATGCGGATACTCGTGCGCTGCACCGCATCGGCTTCCGACGCAGTGAGCGCGTTGGTGACCACCATGCGCTGCAACACGCGATGCTGCGCCGCGCGCGCGAGATCGGCGTTGCAGAACGGCGAGGTCGCTGATGGCGCCGGAATCATGCCCACGAGCAGTGCGGACTCCGCCACGGAGAGATCCGCAGCGCCCACGCCAAAAAGGTCGCGTGCCGCGGCCTCCACGCCGGCATTCCCGTGTCCCAAGTACACCGCATTGAGGTAGAGCTCCAGGAGCGCTGCCTTCCCTTGCTGCTCATCAAACTGCTGCACCAGCAAAAGCTCCTGTACCTTGCGGATCAGCGGGAGCCGTCCGCCAAGCGTTGTGAGCTTCAGAAGCTGCTGCGGGATCGTCGAGCCCCCCTGGCGATCTCCGTGGAGGATGACGCGCACCATCGCACGAGCGATACCGATCGGATCAATGCCGTGATGCTCCCAGAAGCGAGCATCCTCGGACGCTACGACGGCATCCGTGAGATGCTGCGGGAACGACGCAAACGGCACCACGATACGATTGGCGTCTCCTGTCGCAGCGCGACGCGACGTGACAAACGTCCCGTCGCGATCCGTGAACACAACATCCTGGACCAGCGATGCTGCCTGCACCGTCGGAAGTTCCGGAAGCTCGCGCACCGCCTGGTGCACAAGCACGGCCGACGCGCCAATGCCGATGCCGCACACGCCGAGCACGACGCACGCGGTCACCATCATCACACGCCCAAGCACGTGGCGCACCTGATGCCAAGCCATTACCAATCTCCTTCTCTCGCTGTTGAGATATGAAAGATCCGCCTCGACCGTACCACAAAACGCCATCGATGTCAAGTGAAGCAGCTATGAAGAATCGCACACAAAAAGAGCAAAAAGAAGAGGGGCGGTCACATGGACCGCCCCTCAAGAAAGCACATCGTTCACCAATCGCGTTGAAGCGAACCGTACGCCCGGGGCGCATCGCTCCCGTACCACCCCCCGAGTACCATATCGTTGCCCAGGAAACGGAAGACGTACTCTTCCTGGTAGACCTGGCGCGAGACGCCGATCGCTCCCCACGGCTCCGTAGCCGGCGCGCATGCGGCCAGTGCATCGCCGTACGCCTTCCACGCCTGGCGCGAGAGCATCCGCGTCCGCATCGCATCGTACTTGCTGACGATGGAGGACGTATCGCAGCCCGGCTGCTGCGGTTCCGGCTCCGCGCGAGGCGGTGCCGGACGCGGCTGTGACGGCACGAAAGTGACGGACGGCTCCGGATGCGCACCACTACGTTCCTGACCCAACGCAGGCGGCGGGGTGAACGTACTGGACGAGACCCCGACGGCCTCCCTCCAAAACGTCGCCCACGCCTGCTCCCGCTGCTCGCGCACCAGCTTGTCCCGCACGAACGTCCTGCTTTGGCGCGAGCCCAACGTGGCCTGACGCACCTGGTACGCCTGACACGTCGTGTCACCGCGATGTTTGCAGACCGCCGCTGGCATTGCGAAGACCGTCTCCGGACAGGCCACCGCATCTTCCGTGACCGTGCACCCGTTCGCGTCGTCCTCCAGGTCGGACACCAACGAGATGCGCCGCTGCGCGAAGTGCACGCCCTGCTGTTGCTCGATCCGCCCGATCAGCTCATCCGCGAACTTGATGCTCGCAAAGATGTCCGTTCGTTGCGGTGAGACACCACGGAACTCCGTGATCACCTGCGTAACGAACGTCCTGCTCACGGCACCCCGCTTCGTCACCATATCGGTCTGCAGCGCAGTGACGCGCTGGTCGCAGCAGCCGAGCACCTGCTCGAAGAACTGCTTGCGCTGCTTGACCTGCGGCCCCGCCGTGGTGTTCAGGTTGTGCAGCTCCGGGAACGGCGGGTTGATCGCACACCGCGTCGGAATCCGCTCCCCCGCGATCAGAGCATACGGCGTCTCTGATGCCACGCCCGCATCCACGATGGGAATGACCACGCCCGTCGTCTCCGGTCCCTGCTGCTCCGACACGCGTGAGACGATCTCTGCGCAATGCTGGAGCACCGCGGTACGAAGCTGCTCGGACCGCACGGACGCGGAGAGATCTGCCAGACACACATGGACGCTCGGATGCGCCACCTGCACCACCTGGTGGTGATCGTTGATGTAGGCCACCAGATCCGGGTTCGCGATCTTCCGAAACGTCGCTTCCGGAATCTGCACCATGGCGAGGTCCTGCTCCGCTACCGTCTCGAACGTCATGTCGGGATTCGCGCAGAATGCCTGCTCGTAATCCCCGGACGTGGACCCGGAACCACAGTTGCCCTGCATCACTGCGAGACCACACGCGGCCAGCAGCGCGGCCGTACCGGTGGGACCACTGCCCCTGCGGACGGGTGGCCGCTCCGTACGCGATCCCCCAAGATCCACCACATTGCTCACCGCTTCCTCCCTTCGTCTTCCGCGCACGGCGCGGGTGAGCGCACCGACGATCTCCGCCGGCACGGTGATGACACACCACAGTACGATCTGCAGCACGCCGATGACAATCTCCAACACGAAACTCAATGCGTAGAGTACCGCGCCGAGCACGAACAGGAAGACCGATGCCACCACGAGACCGATGCCGAGCACGATCGTTGCGGCGAGCAGGACTGCGACACCCAGAATCACGATCGCCACCCGCACGAGCCCCATGGTTGCGGGGCCGATGTTGCGGACAATCCAGAGGATGGCGCTGCCAATCCCGCTTGCCACCGTACGGACGAACGGCCCGAACCACCGGCTGTACGCGGGCTCCATGTAGTAGCTCGCGCAGAAGATCAGCCACGGGAGACCCGCAGCGAATCCAATCCAGAACGCAGCGTGCGTGATGTTGCTCGACGGAAGATCCGGGGATACACCGTTGATCGGCGCGCCCACGTCGAAGAACGAAATTGCGCGCCGTGCGCCAGCAGCAAGCTCCACCAGGTAGCAGATGGCAAACATGAACCATGCCATCCGTGCGGACTTCTGCCGCCGACTCTCGTACTTCGCGGCAAACCCGCTCCCCACTTCGCCGAGTACGATGACGAACGAGGCGATTGCAAGGAGGAGCGCGCCGGTGGCAGTGGTGAGGTCATCCTGCGACAGCGAGAAGAGGTCCGGCGCGATGTCGCGCATGAGGAACCAATTCCCGATAGCCGCCGCAAGGAAGAGCAACGTCATCACGAGCACGATGAACGCGTTTGGCACATCGTCGTCCTGCTCCTCGCGCGACACGATACGCGGAACCGACATGTCCGGCCGCGCGGAACTCTGCCGCGGGGCATCGGGATCGCGCTGCGCTTCGACGTCGGACGGGAGGTGCTCTCGTCCGAACTGCCAGAGCGCGCGTACCTTCTCGTCCAAGACGCGCAGGCACACGAGCGCACTCGCAAACGCGGCACGTCCACCGCCGCGAAGCCGATCGGTGGTGTGACTGCACCACTGCGAGATACGCGCCTGCAGATCCGGCGCAAGCTGCCCGAACACTGCCCCGACGAAGAACCAGAGCGCAACGCCGCAGCACACGGCGAGCGCCCACATCAGCGATGTCATCGGATACCCCTTTCAGGTTGATCGTCCATCGGATTGCCGCACAAACCGAAAACGATACGAAATGAATTGAGAAAAAACTGATCAATGGACCCAGTATTGCACGGGCCATTGACCCTTGAGAGTAGCAGAAAGACGCACGGTTGTCAAGAACGATGTTTGTTGTCTGACAGGAGTTGAATAGTATCGCAATAGTGCCAAGAAAAACGACTCTCCTGGGAAGGCGGAATAAGACACACAATAGTGAAGAGGGAGACCCTTGGTGGGTCTCCCTCTCTGGAATGCAATCATCGTCGTGCGAGCAGCGTGGGCGCTGGCTCGCGGAGATGGTAGAACAGGAGCGGGTTCACGGGCCTGCCGTGGCGGAGCACCTCGTAGTGCAGGTGCGGCCCGGACGATGTGCCGGTGGACCCGATAGTGCCGATGGCCGCGCCGCGTGCGACGCGATCGCCGATCCTGACGAACCGCGTGCTCAAGTGCGCGTAGCGCGTCCGGTAGCCGTTTCGGTGCGCCACGAGGATCGTGGATCCGTAGCCGCCGTTCCAGCCGGATGCAACGACGACGCCATCGGCGGCGGCAAGCACGGGCGTGCCGGATCTGATCGCAATGTCTACACCTTGATGACGCCGCCCAGGACGCGAATCGCCAAACACGGACGAGATCTCGCCGCGGGTCTCGATCGGCCACGAGAGCTGACGCAGTGCGGGAGGCGGCGTCGCGGAAGCACGGAGCGGATCCACGCGCTCACGCGAGGTCGTTCGCCGATGCACATTCCCCCACGCAATCTGCGTGATACGTTCGCGCACCCGCACGGCCTGTTGCCGAGCACCAGCCGTACACCCGTGGATGCCCTGCCCGCTGCCGCACGATGCGGCCGCAAGCGCGAGCATCGCGAACACCAGTCGAAGCATGGCACCTCCTCGGCGCAAGAAAACATCCCGCGCCTGGGCACCGTACCACTCCTGCGGCAACCTGTCAAGCCCCGTACCGCATCACCAGCGATGCGCACCCCGAGGAGGCAGCAGCGACGGATCACTCGAGACGCGCACCACGTAGTGCGTCGTCCCTGCACGGATCATGTCTCCGCGTACCGGCAGCCGCGCGAGCGCGACATGTGCCACGGATATACTACGAGCGGCCACGATGATCGCACGCTCTGCGGCTTCCGCCACGTACGCGGTGATGCCCGGCGCAACCCGCACCCGCTTTACGGACGCCCCCGCGAAGAATGCATCATCGCGCGGCGTGCTGTGCGCACCATGGTGCGCCACATCCTCCCAACCACGCACCATGGGTTCACACACGATATGCAACAACGAACACATACAATCCTCCTGCTCGACGGAGCACCTCCGTCGTGGTATACCGAGAATTGGAGACGGTTGGGCTAGAAGTTCGCGGGATTCCTTCCCACGTCCTCCAACCGTCTCCACTCACGGAACTACAGCACATCATCGAACCGATCACCGTCCGAACCGCACCGCTCGTCCGAGGACACCCCAGACCAGCCGAACGCATCGGCTCCGTCATCACCGTCAATGGCATCCGAGCGATCGCTCTGCTGCCAACCCAACGCATCACAATCACCCACATCGTTCGGCATTGCGCTGTGCCGCACCGCACGCATTCGACGCATGGCATACCTCCGATCCTGTTGGGAAAGAACCCTCTCCCGACACAAGGCAACGCCCCCCTCGGTATCCGAGAGGGGCGTTGTGGTGTGCGGGATGTTCCGTTATAGCTCGAACGAATTCCGTGCACGCGCAACCACCCCTCTCGCGTAATGCGTGAGGAACTCGACCCAACGGGTCATCGTCATGGATGCGCTCGACGTGTTCGTCATACTGTATGTTCTATGATAGCACCATGCCCGTTGCCGTCAACTCCGTTTGGTGGAGCCATCTCCGTGCGCGGCCGCGTTCCGTTTGGGTGAACCGTTCTGCGGTTGCTTTTCTTTGTCGCTCTTACGACGCCGCTGGAGAAATACATGCGCTTTCTGAAGCACATCCTTGGAATTCTCAAAATGCAGATGCGCGAGCGCGTCGCTGTACGGCATCCAGGCGAACCCAAAGTGCTCCTCGGATACGCGGACGCGCCAGCGCGGGGCCTGCGCAAGGTAGAGCACGGCATCTTTCGTAATCGCCTTGCCGCTCCGCTTGAAATGGAACCGATACTGCTCGCGGAAACCCGAAAGGAATTGGAGGCCCGTGAGTCCGGTCTCCTCCTGGATTTCCCGCTTCGCCGTCGCGTGCTCACGCTCGCCCTCTTCCATATGCCCCCGCGCGAACTCCCAATACCCGCCCGGATAACGCAACAGCAAAAAATACGGCACCGGCCGCTTCCCCTCCTCCTGCTTGATGCAGTAAATAATGGCACCTGCTGATTTTTCGTAGGACATGCTACGCATACGCTAAAAACGGAACGCTGAGAAACGGAATACTACTATACTACACCCGCATGCGCTTTTTGAATTGCGCCCAAGGGAACGCGTTGGCCACAGGACCAAAAACCAGAAGCTCTCCTGGTGCCAGTGTACCAAACGCAATATGAAGGCGGCTCCCCAGAGAGGAGCCGCCGGATCAGCGGAGGACACCGTGGCGCAAACACATCGGCCTCCCGTGAAATTGTACGCACCCGTTGTCACCGCACTGCGGACACACAGGAAAACGATACGTTGCCTCCCACATGCAATAGGCGAGCGTAACAACCGCACTCCCAAAGAGCCAGCTCAGTACGGTCATGGTCCCCTCCCATCTTGTACCAACTGTTGCACATGACCGATCGGATGTCAAGCATCCTCACCCCTCAATGACAATCTGATGTTCCGGCGACCAAACATTGACCCCGTCAATGACGGCGTGAGCGCGGAGGAAGGAGGTACCGGGCTGCGGAAAAATGATGGCACCGGTGAACTCGCGAGGGAGCGCATGCTGGCCCGTCGCGTAATCCGAAAGGAACTCGCTGTACGCGGTGGCATCGGGCGCGACCTCATACCCGAGGGTACCTGGAACGGACACCGAGCCCCAATGGATTGCCGTGTGTACTGCGGACGCACCAACGGGCGCGCGCACTTCCCATCGGAACGACACCGCCTCGCCCAACGCCGCACTTGCCGCCGGATCACGAAGGATGACCGCAGTACCGACGAGCGCCTGTGGCACCGCACGCGGCTCCTCAGCTACGCCTTGCCAGGCAATGAACGCGATAAGCGCGAGCAGGACGAGTGCACCCACCCACTTCTTCCATGCGCGCCGCGGCTTGCCTGCCGATTGCGCGGGTATCGGTTGCTGTTCCATAGCAAAATACGTATCAATCCAGATGCCTTTACTGTACCATACATACCCCCATGCAACGATGTGCATTGCGAGCACCGAATGCCTGTTCATGGTTCTTTCATCTCTGCGCGCTATCAATAGAGTATGCACCTTAATGACTGTGGTCGCTCCTTCCATCATCCATGCGTCCGGCAATCATCCCTACCCTCGCGAGCACCGTATACATCTACGACGCTCACGAGGGTAGGGAGACGGCGATGTACAATCTGGCTGCCGTGCAATGGCACACAGCCGGAGGGATTCGTATCCCACATCGCACGCTCCTAGACGGCGCGTCCTTTCGGAAAATCGAGCAACAAACGATTCCAAGGAGGCGCTATGCGCGTGATGATTATGTTGGCGGTGCTGCTCGGAACGGGCATCGCTGAGGCGGAAAAAACTACTGCTGCTCCGGCAAGCACGTCCTCGGCGACGGCAGCACCGCAGCAGAAGGCAGCGCCCCGTATCGAGGGGCAGACGTTCCAGACGGCCCGGCAGCAGTACCGGGTAACGCTGGAGAAGCAGCTGCGACTCGTCGACATCGTGCCGGCACGCGGTGAGTGCGAGGAGGCCAAGAAGATCTACCGGGCAGCGGCCGCAGAGCTCACCCGCATCACGGAGGAGCTGGACATCCCGGTGATCGAGGCGCTGGGGAATGAGCAGCGCGACTACCGTTGGCAGCTCGTGGCGATGAAGAAGGCCCATGAGCGCAACATCTCCAAGGCGAAGTTGGACGCACTCGCGGCCGGCAAAACCATCGAGGCGGCAAGCGCGCGCTACGAGGCCATCAGATCCGAAATCCAGCGCATCGAGGACGCGGATGGCGATGCAGAGAGATTGACGAGTGCCGAAGCCTCCACTCGCGAGCGCGCGTCGCGTACGATGAGCAACCGCGGCAACGCCGCAAATGCATCGAGCAGCGACTACACGCCCAGCAGCACCATGAGCATTCCGGAGAAAACGCAGTTCCTTCCGGCGGAATTCCAGCGGTGCTTCCCCGGCGAGATCTCTCACGCGCCCAATGCCTGAGGGTGACCGCGCAACGCACGCTGCACCACCTGTGACAACGTCTCCCCTGAGCACCTGCTACGGCAGGTGCTTTCTCGTGCCTGAAAACAATACCCACCGGACGTCTGTCCGGTGGGTATTGCATGATGCGCTCTCGACGTACAACCCTCTGCTCCGCGGGCAGGATTCGAACCTGCAACCAATGCGTTAACAGCGCACTGCTCTACCCTTGAGCTACCGCGGAACAGAAGATTGTACGAGGTACTCTTCCAACACACTACCCGCTCTGACAATCCCCCGCAACTCCTCGTATGGAATTTCCGCTGCAAGCACTCCCGCGGCGATCGGGGCGACCTCGCCGGGGTCAAACCAAAATGTCGTCCCGCGATCGTTGAACGTCACGACCTCGAAATGGCGCGTATCTGGCGCAGTTCCTCGATCAACCCATGCCACAAGATCCGGATCTGCATCCTTCCCCAAATCAAACTTCGTGAGGAGCGCGCCATTCGTCAATCGCGTCAGCGTCAGCAGGTACGGCTCATCCTGCCGGGCAAACAGATCATCCAGCACAACAGCACGATGCTGCGCAAAGTCGTAGGTGTATGCCGACACCGTGGTACGCGGATGCGCACCGCCCGCGTACTCCTCCGTCATAAACCGAACGCTCACCGCTCGATCGGTAAAACGCTCGACCGTGAACGTACTCCGAAACGTATAGATTCCATCGCCGTGCAGATCCGGCCGATCTGCAAGCGCCTTGCGCTCGATCGCTGCGAGCGCCTGCAACATTGGCTGCCGCATTGCCGCATTGATTGCACGCTGCTCCGCGCGATCCGGGAGACCATCAACCGCCGGAAGGTCCGCAACGGCGCGATGTGCGACGGATGATTCAATTGTTTTCGCACTCGTGAACGTTAATGGAACCTCCGGCATCGCCGCCGGCTGCTGTACATACCAGACATACGCACCCGCTGCCGCCACGAGCACGACGACCGCGATGCCCATGGCAACACCAATCCTCCGCACCTCCTGCTGCATACATGACTGCGTACCATGTACCCAAAAGACATCTGCGTCTCTCCGTTCATCTGCTCAACACATGCCGTGCTAGTAGTCCTTCAATTTCTCCACATCCTGCATGGTCTGAATCCGCTCAAGCGCCTTCGCCTCAATCTGGCGGATACGCTCGCGCGTGACATCAAATTCACGACCGACCTCCTCCAACGTGTGCGGAACGCCGTCCGTGAGCCCGAAACGCATATCGAGAATCTTCTGCTCGCGCGGGGTGAGCTCCTTCACGATGTTCTTCACATAATCCCGCAGGAGCTGCAGCGCCGCAGCGCGATCCGGCGTCATGGTGCGCATATCCTCGATGAAATCCGAAAGCGTGGAGTCCTCATCGCTCTCGCCCACCGATGTTTCCAACGAGACGGTGTCCTGGGAAATTTTGATGATGTGGTTCACCTTGTCAATCGGCTCGCCCATTTCCGATGCAATTTCCTCCGGCATCGGCTCGCGGCCAAGGTCCTGAATGAGCCGACGCTCAATCTGCTGGAACTTGTTAATGGTCTCCACCATGTGCACGGGGATGCGAATGGTGCGGGACTGGTCTGCGAGCGCACGCGTGATGGATTGACGAATCCACCATGTCGCATACGTGGAAAACTTGTATCCTTAGCGGTAGTCAAATTTCTCCACCGCGCGGAAAAGTCCGATGTTGCCCTCTTGGATAAGATCCAGAAGCGAGAGCTGCTTGCCGACGAACTTCTTGGCAATGGAGACGACGAGTCGCAGGTTCGCCTCGATGAGGCGCTTTGCTGCCTCACGATCATTCCGGTCCTTTCGCTTAGCGAGCTGCACCTCCTCCTTTGGTGTCAGGAGCGGCACGCGTCCGATCTCGCGAAGGTACATCTGAATAGAATCCGCAGTGAGCTCCGGGATTTCAGCGCGCTTCGTCTTTTTGGATTTCTTGCCGCCCTTCGTTTCTTTCCCGCGATGTACCACCCCATGGATCTCTTCACGCCGACCCAGCACCTCGCCGCCCGTCTCGATAATCTGGATACCGATGCGCTCGAGGTGATCCAAGAAATCTTCAAACTCAACAATATGCTCCTCCAGCTCTCGGAAGGCGTAGAGCAATTCCGTCTCGGTAATAAAATTCCGAACCTGCCCCTTCTGAACAAGGATATCCATCGCTTCCTTTGGCGGCGCGACAGGAAGCGCGACAACGCGCGGCTTTGGCATTGGCGTCGGTGCCGCTTTCACCTTCGGCGCCATCTTCCTGACGACCGGATGCCTCGTAATCGGCGCACGCTTCTTCGCTGCGGGCCGCTTCTTCGGCACCACCTTCTTCATGGTGCCCTTCTTCTTCGGCGCGACGACGCGCCGCTTCATCGCTTTGGTCTTCTTGTGCGCCATACCAAATGCATACTCACCTCCCAGGCAGCGCCCGTGAGGCGTTCACATGTCCCTACTCACCCCGAGTGGAGCGATGAGAGTTCATTCGTGAGCTGAAGAAATGCGTGTTCAAGCTCAAGCACCTCATCACGCGCGCCGTCAGGTGCGCGTTCGTGCTCGAGTCCTTTCAGACGCTGGGCAATACCGTGGAGCTGCCGAGTAATGGCGAAGCGGCGGAGCTCGCGGACGCACTGGTCGATTTCTCGTACGATCGACGCATCGCGCAAATCCGAAAATTCACGATCCGCAAAGAGCTCCAGGCGCTCAACATATCCGCGTTGCTCTGCATCAGCAAAATTCGCTGAATGGAGCGACTCCTGCTTAGCGTAGCTGATCTGTAGCGTTTTGTACAATTCTTGCTGTCGATTGGACGGAAGGTTATCCACAGGGAACCGGTCAAAGACCACCTGTGTCTGCTCCCGATGGCGCAACATGAGCGCGAGGAGACGATTGCCAAACCGCTCCGCCGGATCAGCCACGGGCGCCGCGCTTGTGCCCCCTTGGAGTTGCCGACCACGGTCAGTTGGCCCGGCAGCACCTGCCGCACGCGGCTGCTGTCGCGCGCGACGCACGGCTGCGTTCACCACCTCACGGAGCGCTGACTCCGGCACGCCAATCGCATCCGCACTGCGCGCGATCCACGCCGCACGTTCAATGGGATCGGCAACGTGCTGGAGTCGATCCAGGAGCATGTGGCCTGCGTCACGTTTTCCGGTTGGCGTCGTACAGTCGAACGTCGTACGGACACGGGCGATCGTGTGGTCCAACACCGCCGGCGCATTCGCAACCGCCGCACGCCACGCATCCGCGTCCGCGCGCAAGCACTCGTCCGCATCCTTCCCTATCGGCGTGCCGTCTGCATGCCGCGGCGCCTGCACCACACGCACGTCGAACCCGGCGTCCAGCGCCGCATCAATACTGCGCATCGCCGCGTCCTGCCCCGCACTGTCCGCATCAAACGCGAGATGGAGACGCTCGGTGAACCGCTTGAGCAGTCGAAGCTGTTGCTCCGTGAATGCGGTACCGGATGTTGCTACGGTCTGCGCAAGCCCCGCCGCGTGTGATGTTACCACATCCATCTGCCCCTCCACGAGCAACGCGTACCCCGCGGTCCGAATTGCCTCTTTTGCGAACACGAGTCCGTACACGACCGCCTGCTTCTTGTACACCGGCGACTCTGGCGTATTCACATACTTGGCAGGGGCATCCCCACTTGTCGTACCGCCATCGAGGATTCGCCCCGTGAATCCGATCACCCGTCCATGCACATCGTGGATGGGAAACATGAGCCGATGTCGAAAGCGATCGTAGATACGCGACCCCGCCTGCATGCCGCCATTCGCGTCTTCAACATCTGATGTCTGTTTGCGGCTTGGGAGCGCCATTCCCGCGTCTACGATCTCCTGCGTTCGGAATCCCTGCTGCATGAGATGCGTCGAGAGCGTATCCCAACGATCCGGCGCGTAGCCGATCTGAAATTGTGTCAGCATCGCATCCGAAATCCCGCGGCGCGCAACGTACTGCTGCGCAACCGTCGATTGCTGCAACGTCCGCTGGAAGAACGTCGTCGCGGCCTCTAGCACCGTGAGCGCACGCGTCTTGGCGCCCTCCAAACGCGGATCACGCGCCTCCAACTGCACGCCGGCGCGCTCGGCGAGCAACCGCAGCGTCTCACCAAACTCCAACCCTTCCCGCTCTTGCACGTACGAAAACAGATCGCCGCCCTTGGAGCACCCGAAGCAGAACCACACCTGCTTCTGTCGGTTCACCATGAAGGACGGCGACTTCTCATTGTGAAACGGACAGCACGCCTTAAAGCTTTGCCCCGCTTGCTTGAGCACCAATCCCTGCTCGCGGAGATAGTCCACGAGATCGATCTTCGCTTTGATGTCGTCGGTGGTAGACACACGGAGAGTTACAGGCCGACAGCTGCACGCTAAGAAAACAGACGGCCGAAAAATCCCTTCTTCCCTTCCTGCTCTCCGCTCTCTGTACTCCGCTCTTCAGGACGCATCGTCACCAGTCCGCGCAGGCGCGCTCCCTCCTGCTCCACGAGCGACCCATTATACTCGCCACTGTGCGCCTTTCCGCTCCCATACGTCGGCGCCTTCTGGTCCACATGGAGATTAATCTGGAGGTTCCTTGTCCCTCGTTCCGTGTTCCCTGTTTCCACAACGTACGCATGGTACCGCGGGAAATCCGAGCCACCAACACGCCGAATGAACGCAACCTCACCGCCGTTTTCCTTCTGGTACCCGTATCCCGCCCGACGCATGAACTGCATCGCCTGATCGGTGGCCGTGAGCACGATTTTCATAGTGTATACGCGTACAATTTCGGACTTCCCTCCGCGATATCTACTTCGTGCGGTGCCCATCCTTCCATTGGCCAAACGTAGAGTACGATGCGCGTTCCGGGCCTGCATTCACGTTCGAACTTCGCCTTGAGTTTGGGATACACCCCGGGCATGAGCCAGCAGTAGATGACATCAGCGTCATGGAGGGGCTGATGCCAAAAATCACGATAGCGCACACGGCCGCGCGCGCCCGGACGCAGCCAGGAAAGCGCGTAGGGCAACAGGGAGCATTCGAATCCCACCGCATCCGCGCCCGCGTGTGCCGCGGCGGAAACGAGGCGCCCATCGCCGCACCCGATATCGTAGAACCGCTCGCCAGGCCGGAGACGCGCCATGCGCACGAATCGCTCCACATCTCCTGTGCGTGTAGGTACCCACGGTGCCGCGCGCAGCCCGGCGTATGCGAAGGTGACGAGCGTCACCATGAGCAGCACAAAAAGCGCACCGCCAACCAGCACCGATGCGGTCATACATGCGTACCGTTATTCCACCACGATCATCATCTTCCCCCCGATGGGCGCACCATCTTCATGCGACCAATCCGCCAGCGCATCGTAAAGATCGTCGTAGGCATACCGCTGTCCCGCGCCCTTCGTGTTCGTGCCTACATCATTCGTAATCCACTCCCCCGTTGCATCATCGTACCCGATGATGACGAGCATGTGATAGAGAGGACCCGGCGGCGTGTAGTACGGGGAGTCCACCTCCTGCCCGCGGAGGGGAACGATGACTGGTCTGCCGGCAGCAATCCGCTCCTTGATCATAGCCTGCGTTACATCTGGAATGACCCGCGCGTTGGTATACCCAAATTTCTCCCGCAAAATACGCACGGTCTCGGCTGCGGTGGTGTCCTCCCAGTATCCAATGTGCTCGATCTCCCATCGCTGGATGTCCTGGAGCGCCGCATCCAAATCACTCGCGCTCCCGACGGGCATGCCCTGGAGGAAGAGGTGCATCGTGTACACGGATGCTTCCTCGCAGAACTCTTTGTACGGTGGCAGCCAGATGCGATAGGGTGCCTGGGAAACGAACGGAACCGTGAGACGCACGACGCGCGGCGCATCGGACGTTCCCTGCTGCTCCACTTGAACGGGTGGTGGGGGTGATGCCGGTGCAGGTGTTGGACGAGGTGCGGGAGGAGGCGTTTGCGCAGGAGCAGGACGCACTACCGGTGGTACTGATGAAGCGGGTGCGGGATCCTGCGTTGCTAGCGCCCCTTCCGCTTCGGGTACGGGTAACGCCGCATCCGCTGCAGGTTCCGGCGATTCCGCACGCACAATCACCGAGACACCTGCTGGTGTCTCAGCAATATACGCCTCGCGCCCAGCCCACCCAAACCAACCCAGGAGTGCGAGGGCCGCTACAATTCCGAATCGCGTGAACCATGCCATATGCCCCGCAGTATCGCACAGCGTCCCACAACGTCAATGCGCCCGTTCATCCCTCCTTCACCGTAGCAAGGAGAACGCCGCCTGTCCCGAAGATCGCTAGCGCGAAAATCCTGCCAGCCGCAGTACCGCGTCGCGGGCTTCAGGAAATTCACGGATGCCTGTCGATTCTTCAAAATGACGCATCCCGTGTAACACGATGAGTGTCGCGTGGAGTTGCTGCCGAAAAACGTCTGCATGTGTCAATGGAACATACTGATCGTTATCGGAAGAAATTGCAATGAATCCGTTCAACGAGCGAGCGCGCACATGTTCCCACGCAAGTGGATACGGAAAGTAACTCTCCAATAACTCCGCGTACCCCAAATCGTCCGTGAATCCGGCAATGAGCACCACACCACCAACGCGATGCTGCACGCCCAGCGACTCGAGGTATCGCAGAACGGTGATACATCCGAGCGAGTACCCCACAAGATAGGTCTCGTCCGTCGGCGTACCAATGTGCGCGCGTAACGCCGGAACCCACGTCTCTCGGGTTGGCAGGTACGGCGACCGCATGAGCGGCACCTGTACCGAAAATCCCTCACGCTCCAACTCGGCGCGCAACCACGGAAACCACCCATCCAATGGGTGTCCCCGCCACCCATGGACGATGAATGCTCGCTGCATACCGTGAAAGGATAACACAAAACGCACCGCTTGTCTCCTCGGAGACAAGCGGTGCGGAGCAGGTATTGCTATCGTTTCCGCATGTATGGCCTGATCGGCCAGAGCAGCAACGAACCGATAAATGAAAGAATGACGACAACCGTAATGAGGGCAGGGAACCCCTCGGACACCGCAACATATCCACCCACCACCGCGAACGTGGCGCTCATCATGTCCACGAGCGTGAAATACACACCCCACTCGGTCCCCTCCTTCGCACGATCAATGTGTCGCGTAAACATCGCCATGAACGTGGGGAACGTGAACGCGGTAAAGATTCCAAGCACCAACTGCACCGCGTAGAGCTGAATCGGCGTCCGAATCACCAGGTAGAGCAGCGGCACCAATCCCATGAGCATCGAGAACACAAATAGCAACCAGAAATCATCGCGCTCACCGCGAATGCGATCAATGAGGTGGGCAATCGGAATCTGGAGCGTGCTCTTGGTAAAGAGGTAGACGCCGGCCGCAATCCCCGCAACTGCCTCATTCCCTCCCACGATGAAGTCCTCCACGAACAATGCGAAAATCGGACCGAACAATCCCGCAGCTCCCATGATGACGACATCCGAAATAATGAGCAGCCGAACCACGGGATTCATGTCCCGCAAAAACAAATGTCGGAACTCCGCGCCGCGCTTCTTCATAGGGCAATCATGCAATATCAAAAACGGTGGGAGTGGGATTCGAACCCACGGTACCTTGCGGTACACACGCTTTCCAAGCGTGCGCCATCGGCCACTCGGCCATCCCACCATCACGTCCAGCGTAGCGCAACCGCTTGCCGCAATCAATACGACCGTGTATACTCGGACCAGCACCTTCCGACGAGGTTTGCATGCCCAGCGTTATTTCTGCCGGAATGCGTCTCCGAACCATGCTCAATGCGCATGGTGCCACCACGTCATTCCTCATGCTGTTCCATGGACTGCGACATACACAACACGTCGCCACTCCACAGCTCGCCAGCATCATATCGCTCCTCGACGTCAGCGGATCGATGCTGGCACAATGCAACACGCTCTACCTCCCGTACCTCCTCGCGCAGACCATCCTTCGCGAACACTACGGACATGTCCAGATCGTCCAGCAACAAGAAGACCTCTTCATCTTCGGCACGCTCGACTGGCACCCGAACTAGCGCTCCACCCCTCCCCCTCCCGGGAGGGGTGCTTCATGCTGCGCGGCCACGTTCCCGCGCACATGCAAACGCCACGCGATCACTGCCAGCACGGCAATGCCGAGAATGAGCACCTGTGACACGATACAGACGGGGCACACCGCCCCAATCACGAAGAGCTCAATGTACGTCAAGCACACCTGGAAGATGAGCCCCGCGACCGCAAGCACGGCCAGGACGACCACCGTCTGTCGCTCGTCTTGCGGTCGCGCAGCAACCGCGGCCTGCCGCGCGGACGCGGCGAGTGCGCCGATGACCAGGAAGCCCAGTATCCCGATCGCCGCAACGGGAATCCCAAACAGTTCAGACCACGCACTCTTATTCACGATATCGCACGAAAACGTCTCATTGATATTGCAAAACGTCGAACCAACGGGCGCGTAATGCTGCCACAATCCATATCCCGCAACAACGACACCCAACCCGGCCAACGTCATCATCGCAAGGAGGAGCCGCTTCATACCATGGCGTTACTTCGCCGGCGCATACGCACACCCCGCGGCCTCGGCGAGGCGCTCGAGGGACTGGAGACCGACGAGACGATTCCCGTCAGGAAAGACCCATGTGGGGTACCCGGTGATGCCCGCAGCTTGGCACTTGGGCGACTGCGCGCGCGGATTGCCCGGCATCGCACATTCCACATAGTCGATGAGCTTAGCGCCGCTGCCAAACCGCTGTTTCTGCTCCTGACAATTCGGGCACCAGTACGCACCGTACTCAACGACGCCCTTTTCTTTGAGGCACAACGCCAACGCCTCCGCTGCTGGATTCTGTTTGCCGCGCGACGTGAAAAAGATTGCGCCACCGAGCAGCACCAATGCGCCGAGCACACCGATGATC
This sequence comes from bacterium, assembly GCA_030646955.1. Classification (GTDB taxonomy): domain Bacteria; phylum Patescibacteriota; class Patescibacteriia; order JACPHY01; family JACPHY01; genus JAUSKG01. The sequence continues at coordinate 15,027 of JAUSKM010000035.1, read as the reverse complement.
ATGGACTTCTTCATAGAACTGTATCGTAGTACGGCGCTCTCCGTTCGTCAATCCTGATATGCGGTGCGGAGGTACCGCTCTAACGCCCGGCAGGGGTCTGCATGCCGATGACAGACGCGCCACACGGTCTCCAGGAGCGGAAGCGCCACGCCATGACGCTGCGCCCACGCGTGGACGACAGCAACGCACGCGACGCCTTCGACGGTGGTGACGGCGAGCACCGCAGGGATATCGCAATCCGCACCTGCACAGATACGCTCACCAAATTGGCGATTGCGTCCGTGCGCGGAGAACCCCGTCGTCACAAGGTCGCCAATGCCTGCGAGACCGTACACCGTCTCCGGCCGCGCACGCACGCGCCGCAGCACCGTCGTCATCTCCGCGATTGCCCGCTCAACGAGCAGTGCCTTCGTGTTCATCGCATACTGCATGCCATCGCACATCCCCAGTGCAATGGCGTACACGTTCTTGAGCGCAGCTGCCCAGGAGACACCAACGACATCCGAGCTTCGCTGCACATGGAACGTTGGCCGCGCAAACACACGCTGCCAGAAGCCCGCGGCGGATGGCGATCCGGCAACAAGCACGGCCGTCGGCGTGCCCCGAACAAACTCCGCCGCCACTGCCGGACCCGCAAGCCCGCAGATGCCGCCACGCTGCCGCCCCAGCGCACCAGCAAGCACAAACGGCAGCGGTGCATTCGTCTGTGCATCAATACCCTTCGCGATGCAGAGCACCGGCACACGCGCCGCCAGGAACGGCCGTGCATCACGCGCAACCGCGGCCACGACATGCGACGGTACCGCCACAACAATACCGTCCGCCTCCCGACATGCCGCTGCCAGGTCCCCTGTCGCGCGAATACGTCGCACATCCAACGTGATACCTGGAAGATATTTCTCTGTGCGATGATGCCGCTCAATATCCTGCACGACATCGGCTTCCACCGACCACAGTTGAACACGATGCCGATTCGCGGCGAGCATCGTCGCGAGCGCACATCCCATGTTTCCCGCACCAAGAATTGTGATGGTCATGAGGGAGGATGCTCGCTACGAGCCCCTTACTTCAAGCACGGGCATAAAAACGTGGGCCACATGCCGTTGAGCACATCAGCCGCTCAACACCCAGCGGCGCACCGCCGGAGCAACCTTGAGTTTTGCATCAAGTCCGTACCACTTCCCTGCGCCAAGGACGAGGAACGTGCACAGCACCAACGAGTAGTATACATGCTGATCCAGCCACCCATGTGCCGTGTTGCTCTCGAATCCTGCACCATAGTAGAGAAGCATCAAGACAATGCCCCAGAAACTCGACCACCGCACCGCAACGCCAAGAATGAGCGCGATACCAATGAGCGTCAGCCCCCACATGTTGAGCTGATCAACCCATGCAGCACCGGCAATCGCGTGAAAGAAATCCGCAAACGGACCGGTGGCACCCTTGAGGTACCCCGCGGCCGACCACCCGCCGTCCTTGAGGAGCTTCTCAAGACCCGCAGACAAAAAAACCCACCCCATGGCAATGCGTAGGAGCGCGATCATGCGATGCATGGACTGCATAAAAATGTCCATGAAGAATAAGTGTCACAAAGGCAGCACTGCCGGAAGTGCGCCGGGAGGAAGAGCGATGGCATGCATCGAGCACGCGGATCCGCCATGGACGGTAACGTCACGATACGCGGATGTGGCGGCGATTGCTCCTTGCGCTGCGCTCGTGATGGTCTGCTTGAACCCCCACGCAGCATCACAGACATCGCCAGCAGCGTACACGCCGTCCACGTTCGTCTGCATCGTCTCGCTCTCCACGTCAATCTCGCCGCGCGCCGTGAGCCGCACGCCCAATTGCTCTGCAAGCGCGGTGCGTGGGACAGCGCCGATCGCGATGAAAACGGCGGAAATTGCGAGGGTATCCCCCTCTTGAAGAGAGGGAAGGACAGCAACGCGAAGACGAACACCCGAGAGCGGCGGCCCGCCGAGGTATTCAACCACCTCGCTGTTGTACAACACTGCGACGACTCCAGAAGCAACGCGTTCTTCGAGACGTTCGCGATTGATCGGCTCAACATTCCCCAGCACGTCTTCGCGCACAATGAGGGACACCTGTGCCGCGCCCATGTCCACCAACTGATTTGCACTCTTCACGGCAGCGTCACCACCGCCCACCACCGCGACACGCTTCCCCGCGTACACCGGGCCGTCACACGTCGCGCAAAAGTGTACGCCACGCTGCCGAAACTCCTCCTCGCGCGGGAGGCCCAGCGTGCGGTGCTCCATCCCCGTGGCGATGATGAGGGTCTTCGCGTGGTGCACTACCCCCTCCACCGTCACCTCGAAACAGTGTCGCTCGCCCGTTACCGCTGTTGCCTCTCCATCAATAACAACCGCACCCAGCGCATCCACGGCTTGACGCTTCATGTTCTGTACGAGCTCCAGACCGTTGGCCTGCAGGACGCCTGGGTAATTCTCGATGACACCCGCGAGCGCGGTATACCCGCCAAACTGCTTCCCCTCAACGACACCAACGGACAGCCGATAGCGCCGCGCGTACATCGCCGCGCTGTATCCCGCTGCGCCGCCGCCGATGATCAGGAGATCGAAGGATTGCTGGGGCTGTGCCATACCGGTCATGCTATCGCGGTGCGCTCATGTCCCTCAAAGTGAATCGCCGGATCAGCAGGATCGAATACCGCAGCGATACGATACCTTCCACGCGTCCACACCTCGCCGTCCCTCACCACATGTGCGGCTTCCAGAATGATCACACTCGCACATGGACGCGAGATACGCTGCGCTCCCTCGGTGAGCACCAGCGGTACCTCGCCATGCATCCAGTAGCACCGCTGGCCACGCTTCAGAAAAACGTGCTCGCTCCCCGCGACGAGCGGATCGGGCATACACTCCTCCGCTGCGCGCCGTCCGGCGCGATGCTCTTCCATGGTGCGGAGCGCGAGATCGGGGTTGTACTCTACGACGATACCCATAGAACGCGATGGAGATTCCCTATCCTCCACGCTTCGCATATCCCTGAAACACTTCAAGATCCGTGTACAGCTCGATCGGCGCCCAGTCATCCGTGAAGGGACGAACGGCGGGATCGTGCTGGACCGGTTGGAGCGCGCGGGTAAACGCGGTGAACTCCTCCGCGATGCGGGCGGGCAGGACGCTCTCGTACTCCCGCGCGATGGGCGGCAGCGACGTTCCAGCGAGCACGATGCGATTCCATGCAGCAACATGCGCAACGCGTACGTCCGGGAATTCGCTCCGAACGGCTTGGAGGAGTGCAACGAGCAGCCGCGAATCGTCGCGTGGGGCGTTCACATTCAGCGCCAGCACGCCCTCTGGCGCAAGGCGCTCGGACAGGAGTGCAAAAAACTCGCGCGTGACGAGATGCGCAGGGATCGTCAGCTGATCCGTGTACGCATCCACTACAATCACATCGTACGCCGCATCGCTCTGGCGTACAAACACGCGGCTATCAGCATGCACGATGGGGTACGGCTGTGGTGGTGGCGGAAAATATTCCCGCGCGAGTGCGGTCACCATCGGATCCAACTCGACACCGGTAATGTCGAGCGCGCGATCCGGGAAGTATCGCTGCATCAGGTTGCCGATCGTCCCACCCGCATTCCCAAGCACGAGGATGCGCAATGGCCGAGCGGGCGGGAAGAGCGCGGGCAGCGACGCCGCTGTTGTAAAATACCCGTTCGGGACTCCGTCGTCGCGCACCGCCATTGACTGCACCCCGAATCCCTCGTTGAAGAGCAGAAGGCGCTCGGGATGCGACGAGGAATCCCGCGCCGGCCGATCCACGATGCGGAGGTATTGGTAGCGCGACTCTGCTGCCGCAACGACGGTACCGCCAAACACCCACGGTGCACCATCGCTCCCCACCGCGAATACGACGGCCATGATGAGCGCGGCGCCCGCGACGACGCGGCGCGGACGCGGGAGGAGCAGCGCACTGGTGAGCAGGAGCAACACTGCAGCGACCAAGAGCGTGCGCCGCATGCCAATGAGCGGCAGGAGTACGAGCGCCGGCAGGAACGTGCCAACGAGAGAGCCCAACGTGGAGAGCGCGTAGAGCGACCCCGCCGTGCGCCCCACCGCATCGCGCGGAGTCACCGCAAGCTGCACGAGGTACGGCGCCACCATGCCCAGGAGCGCCATAGGCAGCGCGAAGAGCAATGCAACGGCGATGAACGATCCCGTCGCGATCGCCGCAAAGCCATTGCCGGATGCCAGGACAGCGCGGAGGAGCGTGCTGCCCACCACCTGCACGGCGAACGCGGGAATGAGGAGGAGCGCGCCGGCGGTCGCGATGATCCCGCCCAGCACCCGCGGATCAGGCCGTGCCTCCGCGATGCGCCCGCCCGCCCAGTACCCAAACGCGAGCGCGACGAGCACAATACCGATGACGTTCGTCCACACGACGATGGATGACCCGAAGTACGGAGCGATCGCGCGCGCAGCCGTCATCTCGGCCATCATCACCGCCGCGCCGGAACAACACGCCACGAGACGGAAGCGAAGCATACGCTGTATTCACCTTTTCATTCCATGCCATCGCCCGACACCAGCCAACCACGCACCTCCCATAACCAACGCGACGCTCCCGTATTGCGCCGGCGTCAAACCGAGGTACGTTGCGTCGGCCACGCGGAGGAAGTCAAGCGTAAAGCGACCAAGACCATACGCGATGCACACGAATGCGGTCATCGCGCCAGGACGTTTTGCAAAACGATGTCGCAACGGCCACGCGACAAGAAAAATCACGAGCGCGAGCAGCCCATCCAGTACGCCCATATCCAACCGCCGCACCCCGTCCGGAAACGGCACGCACAAGTACCCGTTGCACGGGATGCCTGCGTGATCGTGAATCGCGTAGCACCCAAGCCGCCCGATAAACCATCCGATCATGAGCGGCCAGAGGAGGAGATCGGTGTAGCTGACGAGCGCACGAATGTGCGAACGGACAAATGACGCACCCCCCCGAGAAGAGATGGGGCGAGGGGGAGCGAGGGGGGGTGTCTGGTGCTTCCGTATGAATAACCACGCCGCAATCACCGCCCCCGTAAATCCGCCAAAGGACGAGAGGCCGCCCTCCCAGATACGCAAAATCGCCAACGGATCCGCAAGGTAGTACGCCGGATCGTAGAGCAGTACATGCCCAAGACGTGCGCCCAGCATGCCCGCAACCATCGCCCACACCGCAACGTCCACAACGTCCTTCTGCGCGATGCCCGCCCGCGGCGCCAACCGCACCGCCAACCAGGTTCCCACCAAAAATCCCGCCGCAACAAACAATCCCCACACGTTCACGGGAATGGGGCCCAGATGAAGTTGGACGAGATACCAGTTCGGCAACATACTCCGCCTCCTTCGTCACGCGATGGCTCGCAAAAATCTACACCTGCCCAATGGTGGTGTGCCAGCGACGGAAGAGTTCTGCGGTAGCGCGAAGGTCGGCACCGTTGTAGCGCGCGATGCGCTCGTACTCGCCGGCTTTGTAGACCTGGGGCACATCGGCACCGGAGATGTCGGTCTTGGGGGACGGGATGCCCATCGTCTTGCACCAGAAATCCAACGAGTAGTGGCGCGTGGCACCGTAGAAGGTGAGCAGGTCCGCCAGGTCCACATGAAACGATGTCGAGTAGCGCGATGGCATGAGATTGCGCGTCGCAGGGATGCCGTGCACCAGGGAGCGCGTCATGAGCCACGGCATGTCGAACATGCGGCCGTTGAATGTGATGATACGCGTCGCGTCCGCCGCATCTGCCCAGAACCGCTGGAGGCACGCCTGCTCCGTGCCCGCCTCATACAGAATCCCCTCCTCCGTGAACGTCTGAATGCTCCGTCCCGGTGCCTGATAGTACACCGCGCCCACGTCCGCATCAACATTGAGCACGCCGATTGCCACGATCTCGCCCGTGAGCGGCCAGAGGTTGATGGAGTCCCGCACCTTCTCAATCTTCTCCGGCGTATCCGCGCGCTTGAGGAGATAGTCCTGCGTCTCCTTATCCAAGGAATCAAAATCCGCCCCTGATGTCTCGATGTCAATGACGAGTTGTTTCATATATTGTTCTTTCCTCCCCCTCCCCTACCCTCCCCTCCCTCCCCACGCGGACGTAGAGAGGGAGGGAATAAAATACATTCAAAAATTTTTCATGGCAATCCTTCCATCCCACAGCGTACATCTTTTTCCCGCCACTTGCACGCTCTGCGTGGCATGCGACAATAGATGTCCTGTTCATAAGTCTCTTCCGTATTTCCGTATGGACAATACGTCCCCCAAGCGATCGTGGACCGAGACTGTCCCGCCCAAGACGGCCATGGGCCTTGGCGCGGCGCTCGGCATTGGCGCACTGGGTATGGTGGGCTTCCTGGTGCTCTTGCCCGGCGCGATCAAGGAGCAGCCCGGCGCACCTGCACCGACCAACGCAGTCGCAAATCCCGCACCAACGCCCACGCCGGAGCCGCAGCCGTCGGGTCCCGTGGACATCACGGTCACCGCAGATGATCACGTCCGCGGCAACCCCGATGCGTCGGTGACGATTGTGGAGTGGTCGGACTTCGAGTGTCTGTTCTGCTCACGCTTCCACCCGACCGTTGCACAGGCGCTCGTGGAGTACCCGGAGGATGTGCGGTGGGTCTACCGTCACTTCCCGCTGGAATCCATCCACCCGCAGGCACGTCCCGCGGCCGAAGCGTCCGAGTGCGCAGCGGAGCAGGGCAAATTCTGGGAGTACGCGGATGCGCTCTTCCAGCGCCAGAGCGAACTTGCTCCGAACTTCTACAAGACGCTCGCCGGCGAGCTGAAGCTGGACACGGAGCAGTTCCAGGAGTGCTTCTCCACCCGCAAGTACGAGGGCAAGGTGCGCGGACAGGAGAGCGCTGGCCTGGCCGTGGGCGTCCAGGGTACGCCGGGCAGCTTCGTCAACGGTATCGAGCTTGGCGGCGCGGTTCCCTACAGCCAGCTCAAGACCGTCATTGATCAGGTGCGCGGCCAGCAGTAACGAAGGAATAGGAAACACAAGGATTCCCGGCATTTTTGCCGGGAATCCTTGACATTTGGGCGAAAACATGATACGTTGATAAGAGCATCATGCTCACGCCGGTGAACGCATCACCAAGGAGGGTTCGCGATGCGAAAACATCAGGTCCTTGCGATGGCCATCGGCCTCGCTCTTTTCAACTTCATCGGGTGTACCCCGCGCTCGGACGAGTACGAGCTGGCGGTCGCACGCGTCGAGGGCAGTATCGAGCACGGCAAATGCAACAGCGCCATCTTCGCGATGCTCGAAAGCGGCGTCTGCAGGGACTGGGAGCAGCAGGACCTCCTCCAGAGGTTCGCGGACGACATCGAGGAGTGCGTGGAGAACTCGACGCAGGACAAGGCCGCGAACTACGCCTCGCTCGCCCGTCTCCTGAAGCACTTCAAGGGCGATCGCGAGAAGATGCTGTCCTACGCGGCCAAGGCGATCAATTCTTACATGTCTTCGGCCTACTGCGATTCCTACATCATCGCAGACGATGTGATACACGAGTTTGGTCTGACGGATAGCGAGCCGTTGGCGCACGCAGCCGTCACCGACCTGTGGGAAAACGACCACTTGGTCTGCTGGGGGTACTGTGCTGAGATGATCAAGAAAGGACGCGTCGATGCATCGCATCCGTGCGTCGGACACAGGCCGACGCTGCAGCAGGCGTCGGATCGGTTCGAGGAAGCGCTTGGCTACGGTGACTTCGATCGCGCGCGCGATGCCATCACCGTCGGTGGACTCTCCGAGACGTTTGCGCAGCGGCTGACCGAGGCCATCTGCGCAGACCGCATCAAGGGCAAGGAGCTCCCTTCGGAACTCTGGTCGTTCTACACGGTGCAGCCCGAGTGTCTGCCGGACGTGCAAACCAAGGCTACGCTCAGGGAAACGCTCATCACGCAGCAGCCGTGCGAGGCGCTCCTCCTCAACGAAGAACGCCCTTCCGGCCATCCGGAATACCTGCCCCTGAACGAACAGGAACGCGCACGCGTGGCGGAGGCGTGCTACGCGGAAATCCTGGCGGACCCCAGCCAGAACGTGGCCTACTTCGCACGCACCCACCCGCTGGATGCCGCTGCCCAGCAGCGCGCCATCCGCGCGGCCATCGCCATCAAGGATCGCACCGGCGACTACACCGTCGGCAAGCCGATGCCCGACGGCACCATCCGCATCTACGACCTGCGCTAGGTCGCGGAAACCAGAACCCCGCCCACATCCGTGGGCGGGGTTCACCTATGAGGCCATAAAAAAAATAGACGATGCAACACCCTTTTGTCATTTCGATGAGTCCGCGAGGAGAAATTGCACACGTTTCACGGTATTGGAGCGGGTGAGATTTCTCTCTGACGCTCGAAATGACATATTTTTGCGGCCACACCATGTGTGTTTGCTCTCGTCATTACGAGTCCGCGAAGCAATCTCGGTCATTGTTTGGAGCGTGTGAGATTGCCACGTCGCAGACTCCTCGCAATGACGATTACGCTTTCGGATGCTCCCGGTGCCACGATGTCGCTTGCTCGTAGGCCTCGCCCAGCGTAAAGAGCGTGTCTTCCTCAAACCAACGACCGACAAGCTGCAAACCGATGGGGAGCTTTGCACCGTCGCGCTCTGCAAACCCGCAGGGCACCGACATGGCGGGAACGCCGGCGACGTTGGCAGAAACAGTAAAGATATCCGAGAGGTACATCTGCATGGGATCGTTGGCCTTCTCGCCAACCTTCCACGCGGGCGTGGGTGTCGTAGGGGTGAGGAGCACATCCACGCCCTCGAACGCCTTGCGGTACTCTTGCTTGATGCGATTGCGCACTGCCGTCGCACGTTTGTAGTATGCGTCCGCGTATCCTGAAGACAATGCGTACGTCCCCATCATGATGCGCCGCTTTGTCTCTGGCCCAAATCCCGCAGCACGGGTTTTGGTGTAGACCTCCTTCAGGTCTGTCACCCGCACCCCTTGCTCATCATCCCGCAGCACGGATGCCCCATATCGAATCCCATCGTATCGCTCCAAATTTGCGGACACTTCGCTGGGCATGAGCACGTAGTACACCGCAAGCGCGTAGGCGGCGAGCGGAAGCGAGACCTCCTGCACGCGGCAGCCCAGCCCCTCAACCACGGCAATCGCGTCCCGCACCGCACGCGCAACATCCGCATCCATCCCGTCGCCGAAATACTCTTTGGGGATGCCCACGCGGAGAGACGCGAGACCCGAGACAGGAGGCATGAAACCAGATCCATCCGCAGACGTTGCGTCGAGCACGTCTTTTCCTTTCATCGCGTGGAACATGGTCCGTGCGTCTGCGACGCAGCGCGTGAATGGCCCAATGACATCGAACGACGACGCCATGGCGATGAGACCGTGGCGTGAAACGTGGCCGTACGTCGGCTTGAGCCCAACGACGCCAGAGAGCGCAGCGGGCTGACGAATGGACCCGCCCGTATCAGAGCCCAACGCGGCAACCGCCAAATCCGCTGCTACCGCCGTTGCAGAGCCGCCGCTGGATCCTCCGGGCACACGCGCCGCATCCCACGCATTCACCGTTTTCCCCAACGCCGCATTCTCGGTGGATGACCCCATGGCGAACTCGTCACAATTGGTCTTTCCTAAAAATACGACATCATTTGCCTTGAGCTTCGTAATGGCGGTCGCATCGTACGCCGCAACGTACGACTCCAACATCCGGGAGCTTGCCGTCGCCGGATGTCCAGCAACGAGAATTGTGTCTTTCACTGCAACGGGAACGCCAGCGAGCACGGAGAGGTCATCCCCGCGCGCAATCGCTGCGTCCACGCGCGTAGCAGATGCCAACGCATCGTCCTCCATCACATGAAGATATGCCCCCAACGCCCCATCGTGCGCGCGGATACGATCGAGATGCGATTGCGCCAGCTCCGTCACGGACCACTGCTTCGCACGCAGGCCATCGGCAATGTGTTGAATCGTGAGCCACTGCATGTGTTTACTTCGCCTGCAACGTTCCGGGCGTCTTGAGAAGCTCACCGTCACGCAGAGGAAACTGCGCGAGGATCGCATCGCGCTCCTCGCGCGGACGCACGCGGATCTCGTCCTCGCGCATGACATTCTCCAGTCCCGAAATGTTCGCGACCGCTTCTGCATCCACATCCACGGCAACCTCCCGGAGCTGCCCAACGTACTCCAGAATTTCCGAAAGCTGGCCGGTAAATTGTTCTACCTCCGCATCCGTGAGATTGACCCGCGCAAGCGCGGCGAGATGACGGACTTCATCGGTCGTGAGAGACATACGGCCACCCCCTCTTCCTCCCTCCTCCCGACGGGAGGGGGAGGACTGGAACAAATACCAGAAACAAAAAAACGCGTCCAGAACTACCGTAGCACCTTCCTACGCGCGCGGCTACTGGCCGAGACGATCATTGCACCATGCGCAAAAATTGCTGCTCGTCAATGACCAAAACCCCAAGCTGCTCCGCCTGCCGAAGCTTGGATCCGGCACGCTCCCCCGCAATTACATAGTCCGTGTGCTTGGAGACCGAGCTCGCCGCCTTACCTCCATGTGTCCGGACGAGCGCCTCCGCATCCTCGCGGGTCATGACCGCAAGCTCGCCGGTGAATACGAAGGTCTTCCCCGCAAATTTTTCGCTTGCAGCATGCAACGGTCGGCTTGCGGCTATCGTAACGCCGACGTCATGAAGCCGCTCAATCATCGTGCGGTTATCGCGCACCCGCACCCACGCGAGGATGGCGCCGGCGACCGTCGGGCCGATGTCCGGAATCTCCTGCAACGTGTCCAATGTCTGCGCATCCAGCCACCGGAGCACATCCCGGGGAGTCAAGGGAGCGCGGCCGGACGATTCTTGCGTCATCGCCACTGCCAGCGCGCGACTTGTCTCCTCACCAACCTGCGGGATGCCAAGCGAGAGTACAAAACGGTCGAGCGCCACGGTCTTCCGCGCTGCAATTGCACGGACAAGATTCTCTGCGGATGTCTGGCCAAATCCCTCAAGCTGCGCGATGTCTTCCGCGTGGAGCTCCCAGAGCGACGCAGGATCGGTAAGCAATCCAAGCTCCAAAAATTTGTCCACGGTCTTCTCGCCAATCCCATCAATGTCATACCCACCGCGCCGCGTGCAGTGGAGGATGCGTTCACGCTGCCGCGCATAGCACCCGGGATTGGCGCAAAAGTAGGCAGCACTCTGGCCGGTCTTCGTGCCAACGCGCCGCTTCTCCACCGCACTCCCGCAGATGGGACAATGCGACGGGAAACGGTAGGACTTCGTCCGCGTGGGACGCAAATTGGTAAGCACGCTCATGACTTCTGGAATCACGTCGCCCGCACGGTGGACAATCACCGTATCGCCCACCCGCACATCCAACCGACGAATTTGATCCGCATTGTGCAGCGTCGCATGCGTCACCGTGACGCCGCCAACGTTCACCGGCGCGAGTATCGCAACGGGCGTGAGCGTACCGGTCCGGCCTACTTGCACACGAATAGCTTCCACCGTGGTGGTTGCCTCTTCGCCCGGCCACTTAAACGCAATCGCGCCGCGCGGCGCTTTCCCCAACACGCCGAGTTCCGTGAAAGCAACGCGGCTGTTCACATTAACCACAATGCCGTCAATTTCGTAATCAAGCTTTTTCCGTTGTGCGCCAAGTCGTTCGTAATATCGCAGGACATCGCCCACCGCATCACAACGATTGCTCAATGGATTCACCGGGACGCCCAGCACGTTCGCGAGTGCGTGTTCCTGCTCATGCGTGGCACAATCAATGCCGATGAGCGCGTACGCGAAAAAGGAGAGCCGCCGACGCGCAGTGACCGTTGAATCAAGCTGGCGGATAGAACCCGCCGCGAGGTTCCGCGGATTCGCGTACTGCTTCCCGCTCGTTTTCTCGGCAGCCGCGTTCACTGCCGCAAACGCCCGCTTGCCTATGAACGTCTCACCGCGAATCTCCAGCCGCCCGCGATGTGCCTGCGCGACCATCGCCTCCCAGTCCCCAAGAAGCCGCAGCGCCGGCGCAAGTGCTGCGCGATGTCGACGAATCGTCGCCGCATCCGCAAGGTGCAACGGCACCGCCTCGATGGTCTTCACGTTCGCGGTTACATCTTCCCCTACCCGCCCATCGCCGCGTGTCGCGGCGCGCACCAGCACCCCGCGCTCATACACGAGGGAGAGCGCGAGGCCGTCCTGCTTGGGTTCCACAAAAAAATCCAAGGATGCTTCCGCTCGCTTGCTGACGCGATCCGCCCATGCGCGAAACTCGTCCTCCGTAAACACATCCACCAACGAGAGCATGCGCGACGCGTGCTCCGCGGTTGCAAACTCCGGACGCGGCGCGCCACCCACGCGCTGGCTGGGCGAACCCGGCGTCACGAGATCCGGGTACTCCTGTTCCAGCTGTTCAAGCTCATGCTTGAGCGAATCCTGCGCCGCATCAGAGATGAGCGACTGATCCAGGACGTGGTACGCATAACGATACCGGTCGATTTCTTCTCGAAGTTTCGCGATGCGCTGTCGTGCTTGTACCTTCGTCATACGGCATCCTGAACCAAGATACACCACCTCTCCCCCTCCAACTCCCCCACCCCCCAGAGCGGGGAGGGGGAGAGAAGGATGACGTCACGTTCACGGACATGACGATGTGCCGCCCTTCACGATGTCACACTCGGAAAAGAGAACGTAATCGAATGTCGAGGCGAGCGGAAGCGCGGCAGGAAACTCAACACGGACGGCGTGACGAGTACCCGCAAACGTGCCCGTGACGTTCGCTCGAATCCCCGCTGGGAACGCAATGAGATCGTTGCCAAGCGTGTCACTGGCCGCACGAACGCGTACGGTACCAAGCGCGGCAGACCGTGCCAGGAACCGGATACGATACCCCACCGGCTCCTCCCCCACCGGGTGCTGAAGGAGATTGATGATCGCCTCCCCACCCGCGAAATCAGAGGGACTGAGGAGCGAACGCCCGATGGACGTGGCCCACTCCCCGGACCGGAGCCATGGTACCCAGGTTACCTCCAACCATGCGGCATCTGATGCAGCTCCCGCCACGAGATCCACCGGTGCTACGCGCAGCGCGCGGACAATCGGCGCGTCAGCTGCGGCATCAAACGCACCGGAAGCCGGAAAGATATCGAGCTGCTGGGGAATATCCTGCGCGAGGTACAGGTAACGATCATCCACATTCTCCACGACGCGACGCTCCCACGCCGCCCCGCCCGGAAGCGAACCGGCACCATCAAGGTTGACGAGCTGCCGCTCACGGCGCACGCGATAGAGAATATCTTCGATCCCGGTTTCTGCAGCGTACGATGCTACAATCGCTTGGTCGGTCTGCCGAACGCCGCGAACGCGGTTCACAATTACCGCACTCACCGCGAAGCTCGTTGCGACAAATCCCGCCAACACGAGCAATGCGAGGAGGAGTGTGGAACCGCGAGGCGCACGACCATGCACCGCGCGGGAAGAGGTGAGGGGAAATTGCATACATCACCGAATGTAGACGCGACTTGCAATGGTTGTCTGCGCTTCCGTCGTTTCACGTTCTCCTGCACGAGCGCCGGCCGCAGTCAGCTGTAAACGCACCGTCGCGTAGTCCTGCAATGATGCATCGCCGGTGTGCACATCAAACGCACCCACCGCGATGTCCGCACCGGTGAGGGCGGCCCATGCAATACTCCCATCGGCCGCAACTCGTCCAATCGCAATGCAGGATCCGCTATCCCCCACGCAGTCCGTCGTAGACATGCGGAATCGCGTTTGCGTGTCATCAAAATGAATAATCGCGAGCGCGTCGGTGACCGCCCGATCAATGCGCCCCTCGCGCACCTCTCGCGTGATCGTCTCCAACACAAATCGCGCATCGCTCTCGAGAGCGCTCCGCACCGTCGTCCGCCGCTGCTGCCGCGTTGCGGTGAGGAACAAATCGGACGTCACACCGATGGTAATCGAAAATACTGCAATTGCAACCAACATCTCCATGAGCGTGAAGCCCGCACGCACATGCGCCTTGTTTTTCTCACCTCCAATCATACATTTCTTCTTCCACGGTCACATCCTGCACGCTGCCGCCATGGTTCCAGCGCACCATTGCCGCGACGTGCGCGCCAATGCGCTCACCGCCCGCCGTCTCGTCGCACGTCTCACCGTGCGCAGTGAGCGTCTTGCGCTCACCCGTTGGCAATGCGCAAATGGGATACATGGTTACGATTCGACGGTACGGTGTCGCGGTGCCGGGAACAACCGCTGATGCTGGATGTGCCCAGAAACCGTCCGGCGAGCGGGTAATGACCGCGCGCTCATCTTCGAGAGTCCACTGCTCCGCATCCAACGACCATCCCGCATCGGGATCAAACACGGGCAACGCGGCGTATGTGGTCCCCTCGATGATTCCATCATCCCACGCGCGCCCCGCAAGCCAATTGCTGTCGCGAATGAGCCGCACTACTTCCACGCCCTCGCGCGCGGCCTGCGTTCCGCCGAAGCGCAGACGCGCCGCATCAATCGTCCGCTGATTTGAGAGTACGAGCGTAAACACCGCAAAAAGCCCCGTCATGATGACGCCAATGGCCACCACGGTCTCCAGGAGGCCAAATCCTCTCCCCTCCCCCCGCTCCTGCCACCGGCAGGACAATGCACCTCCTACATCAACCCTGCGCATACTATTCGAGATCCACACGACCCGAAATGCCGTTGACGCGAACGGTCTTCGTCATGGCAGTTTGTTCGTGACGGAAGGTAACGGCGATCTCCGGGATATCCTGCCCAAACAACACCTGTCCGCGCGGCGCAAGGAATCCGACGAAGACAGCGCGCTCTGCAATGGGTTCAATCGCGTCAATGGAAACACGCTCCGGCAGCAGCACTTCGTCAATGTCCTGCGGCTGCTCGATTAATGATACCGCTCGGAACCGGAAGTAGCGATCCGCCGCATCGAGATCCGCTCGCACCCCAAAGAGCACCGCGTCCGGATACCGCGGATCTCCCGTGGACGCCGCGGCGCGCATTGC
>JAUSKM010000030.1 GCA_030646955.1 bacterium | reverse complement strand
GGTGCCAACAGGCCCCATGACGGGAGTCATGCTGCAAATACTTGGCAATGGAGCTCCATTCGTCACGGTGAATGTTGGATAGGGAGCGCCGTTGACTTGTGCACCGCCCGCGCCGGGAACGATACGTACGTTCCACGGACGCAGCAATTGCTCCGCGGAACTGATACGAAGGAAGCCGGGCTGCTGTTGCCATTGATCATGGGGTGGAACGCGCAGCAGTACTTGGGTATCTGTCCAATCATCCATAGCCGCACACTGCGTCGGCCATACGGATTGCACGCGGTACATCGCGCCATCGCTGTTCGTGAACTCGATAATGCCATCCTGTTCGCCAAAATTCGCACCGCGGATCGTCACCACAGTGCCCGGAGGCGCGGCAGCAGGCTCGATAGCGTCGATCCTGACCGTACGCTGGGGAACAAGAAGATCAAACGGAACGGCATTGGACCGCTCACCGGCACCATCAACGGCAAAGAGCGGGATATCCTGCTGCGGCGCGGCCAACGAGAGCGGCACAAATGAGGAGAGCTGCGCACCGGACATCTGGAGATTGGATGTGGAGTGCGGGCCGCTGCCAAAGTGCACGGTTGTAACGCTCACAAGGCCGCTACCCGCAATGAGCGTTCGCTCACCAGGTATCTGGCTACTTGCACTGCAGAGACCGGGGCGCGTCACGCTCGTCACCACGAAATCCGGAATCGCAACGCCGCGCGTGTCGTTGGTTGCATCCGATTCCGCACCAACGGTCACCACGACGGGCCCGGCCGCAGTGATACCCGACGGTACGGCAACAATGATTGCAGTATCGCTCCATGCAGCAACGCCAGAACATGTCGCCGGTGCGGATGCGGCGATGCCTGCGATGGTTACCGTGCCGGGTGTCGCCCCAAATCCCTGACCGGAAATTGTTACAAAATTCCCAACCGCGCCATTGGGTGTACATCGCGTTTGATCATCGCGCAATGCACACACATCGGTTGGCGTTGCGCCGGAGAGATCGCGATGCGCCGGGCTTACTGCGGCGATGACCGGCCCTGTCAGGAGGCCCGACGGCGGGGTGTCTGCCTGCACAGTGAATGTCCGCGCATTCGACTCCTGCCCACTTTGACGCACCACAACATCCCGCGGACCCGTGCTTGCTTCTTGCGGAACGATAGCGCCGGCGATGCTCCGATCGGACCAGACAGCGCTCGCAAGGTTGAGTGCGATGCTGCCGATCGTTGCAAGTCCAGTCCCGCGCGTTGCGCCAAACCGCTCACCATGAATTGCAATCGTACTGCCGCGCGCTCCCGTGCTGGGCTGCAGCGCGCAGATGCCAGGTCCAGGCGCGTCATCCGTCACCGTAAACTGCGGATGCGGCGAACGGCTCAAGACGCCATCGTCGCGCTCAAGACGAACATCGTACCGCACCTTCAATTCGTCGAGCGATGTAGGGGCCTGCGTCGTACCGATTGGCGACCACCCCGAGAGCACATCGGGAATACGCGCGAGCACGGAGGTATTGGTCCATCGCCCCACGGCAGTGCACTGCCCAGGGAAGTTGGAGATAATTTCATATTCGCGCGCCACTGACTGCGACGGGCCGCACGTCCCCTGCGCATCCCCCGCAGCGCACGCGCTATCCGCTGTACATCGCGCGGATTGCGTCGTATCGCAGGTATCCCCCGCGCCACCCGCACAATCGGCGTCGCTCACGCATGCGATCCCCGAAACGCGACACGCACCGAGCGTGACGGTTTCTTGTTCGCCCACGATACAGGTGCTCGCTTCACAAAAATCTAGACGTTCGCCGCACCACTCGCCAACCTCTATCCTTCTTTGTTCGCACGTAACCGGCGACGCGAACTGTGAGAACAACGTACAACGCTTTGCACCGGCGGCAGTACATGTACCAACCACCTCGCCACTCACCGCACAATCTGCGTCCGTCGTACAGGCACGTCCTTGTACCGCAGCAACATTTGATGCACATGCAGTTATGACGCAGCTTGACGTGACCAACGTGCAGTCAAATCGACCGAAGCAGGGACCTCCTGTCCGCTCGCAAAACTTCGGTGCCGTTGCACAATCAACATCGCTCGTGCACGCCGTTGCGGTACCGCTGCAATGGCCGCCCGTGTCACGCACTGCAGTCGCGGAACATGTACGAACATCCGCAGTGTACGAGAATCGCACGCGCCCCGTGCTGGTCCCAAAATTCTGACCCGTAATCGTCACGTATGCGCCAAAACCGTCTGCCTCCGGGTCGATACTCGTAATGACCGGATCCACGGCCACGCACGCCTGCACGTCTACGCAGCGATTTGCCGCACAGCAATTGGAGACGCCGCACTGCGCATGGCTGCTGCAGGACACGGTAAAGGGGTACGGATTGGAGAGCACACCACCGCGAGCCACGCGCGCCTCGCCGGTGATGGCGCCGACGGGCACGGCAACATTAAACTGCGTTACCGTGACGGTATCCGGCTGCGCGTCCACGGTGTTCCTGTTGTTCGCCGTGAAGCGAAGCTTGACATCTGCAGCAATCACGCCAAAGTGGTCGCCCTGGACGTCAACCGCCGTCCCCTCGGACCCGGTGTTTGGAACGATACACGCAATCTGCGGCCCAAGCTCGCCATCCGTCACCGTAAAGTTGCCTGTCAGACCATCACTGAATATCTCGACATTACCGCTCGCATTCGTAAGCGCAACGGGATACTGCTGCCCGACATCCAATCCGCCATCCGTTGGCACTGCCGCAACAACGAGCGTATCCGACCAGTTGGGAGTGGTGCCACACGCTACAATGCGCGCCGTTACTTCACCGATGCGCACCACGGAAACATCAGCGTCATACGTGCCGAATCCCGTACCGTACATAGTGACGTACGTCCCCATCGGCCCCTCGAGCGGCTGCACCTTGCAGATGTGTGGGGTCTCTGGATTGTTGTCGTTATCCGCGCACGCCCACGGATCATCCGGAGGAACAGGGCACCCCTCATCAATCAGAGTATCGTCATCGTTATCAACATTGTCGCCGCAGAGCTCCACCAGTCCGCCGCCTCCCCCGCCGCCCGCGCCCGTTGCATCCACGAGCTTCGTCAGCACGAACTGTGCGATAGAGAAGGAAGCAAGCACCAGGAAGAGACCAATCGCGCCATTCATGAGCACCTTCTTGGCCTTCGTGACGGTCTCCTCCTTGCCGTTTGCTGTCATCCAGAGCACGCCGCCGTAGAGCACTACACCAAGACCGACAACGCCAAGGAGCCCCAAAAACGTGCGGATGATACGCGCAACGATGATACGCGGATCAGCGGACGAGAGTACGATCTCGCTCTCCACGGTGTCGAGACCGGTGTCTACTTGCGCTGCTACGGGAAGCGCAAGAACAAGGAACATGAAACACGGAACAAGGAACCAGAACGCACGCCGCATCCATCGACGCGCATTCCTCCGCCCCTTATTCCCTATTCCCTGTCCCTTGTTTCCTATTCGGTGTTCCATGTTTCTACGGAATCACTGCGCACGTCTCATTGCCGCTCGCTGGTTGGACGCATGTCTCGCCGCCGTGCGGCCCCTGTGGTCCTGGCGGGTATGCGCTCGCGGAAAAGAAGCAATTTTGATCGATATCCTGTGCCTCGGAGCTGACGCGAACGCGATACTCCGGCACAACATCGGGAGATGTCTCCACGGGTTCCCGCAAACGGGCGTGGGAGACGGTCACACGGCTCTGCATCGGCGTTCCCGTCGGCTCGTGCGCGAGGCGGCCGTAGTGCCATATGCACCCGCTCCCGTCCGGCGATGTTGGATTGCACCCGACGAGCGCGCCGGTCACCTCCTCCAGCAGCAACGCAGTGGCCGCATTGCTCCGCATGAGTTTGGAGAATTGGAACTCCATCGGAGCGGTCGCGGAGACACTCTCAACGTTCGTGAGCGGGTTACTGGCGCTGTACTCCTGTTGCGCCCCGGAGCCGCGCTGGATATGCACTACCTCATCAATGGTTGGCGGAGTCAGGTTGATCTCGTTCGTCGTAAAGAACGACCACTGCACGGAGTCGCTCGTCCCGGCTGCGCTCGCGTCGGGATGGAGATCAAATCGCGGCGTGCCCGCGCCGTCCGCATGATTGTTCCGATTCCCGTCCAGTGCATTGCCCGCCGCATCCATCACCCCCGAGAATGGCACGGCCGTGAACGATGCATTCGGGTCGTTCGCGTTCTCCGGTACGGCCGATTCTACAATGCCGGACAGCGCCGCGCCTCCCGGGAGGCAGAACACGGTCCCGCCGCAGGAATTCTGGCCGCACGCTGCAAAGGTGACAAACTCTGCAGTGCGGTACCCATTGAGGAGTGCCCACTCGCCATCAACCGCTTGATCAGTGCCACGCGTCTGGAGGAATGCAAATCGTTTCGTAGTGTCGCTCTGCAGGTATGTCCCGCTGGTGACCGTCGGATCCATCGCCTCGGAAAATTGCACCTGCACAATGCGGTTGCGTGGGACATCCGCCTGATCGGCCACCGCCGCACCATCCTGCGTATTGTCCGGGAATGGAATGACACCCGTCACCGTCGGCGGCGTGAGGTCGGCATCGGCAGACACGGTGAAGGACCACGAGTAGCCGTCCCGGAATGCACCCGAAAACAGTGCCTCATCCCCCGTGGTCTGTATGGCGCTCGTGAGCCGAACGACGTACGCCTGCGGGGTGCGCGCATCACCCGCAAGCCACTGTCGGACCGCGCTTCCACCGGCGGCCGCACGAACGTGCCCGTCATCCTGCACGTCAACTGGTGTGAGGACGATCGTTTTGCCATCGGAAGAACGCGCGACCCCCACGCGCACCAACTTCGCCGCTTCAACACTGAACGCAGCAGTTGGATTTCCATCCTCGTCAATGTTCGCGGGTGTGAGCTTGGTCCAGTCCACGTCCACACCAACGCGCGCAACCTGAACCGCCTGCGGGAGCGCAAGATCAAAATTGTTGTCGCAGGTACTCGTTGGCGTAGCGGCATCGGTACATGTTCCCACCGTTGCATACAAGCCGTTCCCGTTCGTATCTGCGGCGAACGATACTCCATCCACGGCCTCACGGAACGTCACGAAGATGCGGGTGTTGGGCGGGATGCCGGTCGCGTCGCGCTGCGGGTCATGATCGGTAATGGGGCCGCTTCCGAGTGCTCCGGTGAGCGTGACATCCTCCAACGACACCTGCCCGCCTCCGCCGCCTCCTCCACCATCGCCAATCGCGCCAAGGAGCCGCGACAGCACGAATTGGGCGATAGAAAATGCCGAGAGCACGATGAGAAGTCCAATGGCGCCATTGATGAGGATTTTTTTCGCCTTCGTGATTTTTTCCTCGGCCCCGTTAGCGGTCATCCACAGGAACCCGCCGTA
>JAUSKM010000014.1 GCA_030646955.1 bacterium | reverse complement strand
CAAGTGCGCAATACTTGGCGCAGTGTTTGTTCCTTTGAAGAGCGAACGTGAGATAGGAGGTGCGCATGGGGTCATGCAGTGTGCGCGGCGTGTGCGCGGTCGTGCTGGTGTTTGCGGGTACGGGCTGCAATGTCGCGGTGGGGAATGCGGCAACGCGCATCACGTCGGGTCCCAATGACCCGTGTGGGCAGTTTGATGCCGTCCTTGGCAGCGGGTTTGGTCTGTCCGGCACGGCACCAGCCGATGCGTGGGCGCGGTATGCCGCAGCATGCGCCGCCCTCCAGCAGGGTCGCGCTGCGGCTGCGATGGTTGTCCAAGCAGTGCCAAACGACCATGCGTCACCCGATGCCTTGGATCCGGTGGACTCACAACGCGCAGATCGTGCATCCATGACGGCGCTCTCTGCGGAGGATCGTGCGTACCTCGAGCGTTTTGTTGCACCGGAGCTCCTGTGTAAGCAGATGCTCGATCGCCTTCTGGCACTCCCGGATGCGCGTGGGACGGCAGGAGTATGGTCTGGGCTGGATCGGGCGGAGCGTGGAGCGGACGGTGCTGTTCCTCCATACCGTATCGAGCTGCGCGTGACGTGCGCGCGGGCGGTTCCGGCCGAGGGGTGCGAGAACGCGCGTGAGCGTATCGAGCGCTCCCTTGCCAAGGATCGGCGTGTTGCAATCGTCTCTGCGCGCAACATGGAGCGCGCGATGCGGGTGCAGGCGCGTCATCTCGCTGATCATACAGACGCGCGCACCGCTCCACACCCGGGATACCTCGTCGCCCCCACGCACGCACTTGACGTCCGCGTGCGCATGACGGACGGCGATGCTCGTATTGAAGGTGATCTCCTTGACCTCACCAGCGGCCTCCAGTTGGTGGCATGGCAGCATTCGTTCGCGGTGCATACAAAGCACTGATGCCAGTACATGGCTGCGCATCGGCATGCCTCACGCACCCATCGGCCCTCTCTCATCGAGAGGGTTTTATCGTTTCATTATTCAAGAAGGAGAGTGTAGAAAAAATACCCACGCGTTGTCATTGCGAGGAGTCTGCGACGTGGCAATCTCGGTCAACTAAGCCGCCGGGATTGCCACGCCCTCCAGGACTCGGGCTCGCAATGACACTACGTATCCACTTTTTCTACACTCTCAAGAAAGACCTCTGCAAAAGCGTGTCATTGCGATGCGAGGCGTTGCGGGCAGGCACATCTCCATCTGCGCCGGCATTGCCGGCACATACAAAGCCACCGGACTGTAGTCCGGTGGCCGTTTATGCGCGGTCTCATTCGATGCGCGTGAAGATGTATGGGCCGGGGGAGAGCACGCCCGTCTCATCATTCACGGTATACTCGAGTGTTGTGCCGCCATCGCGGAACGCGCCGTCGACGATGATCATTGTGCCATCACGGAGCATCCGATGATGCCACACACGCTCGCCGCCGAGATGGCAGAGTGCGTCCACGGCAGGCCATCCCAGCGACCAAACGGCATAGGTGCACGGCGCAAGCTCACCTGGTTCCGTTGTTTTCCCTTGCGGTCCCATGTGCACTGGAAATGCGTCGGAGATAAGCATGTCGCCGGCAGTTTGGCGCCAATAACCCGCGACATCTCGCCCCACGCGAAGCGAGATTGTTACAATGCCATCGATCGGGACGGCGATGAACTCGGACGATCCGATGAATCGAACGCCGCCCGTATCCTGTGCATGTATGCCAGCGACGTAGCCGCGTGCATCCACGGTGATGTGGATCGGCGGCACGATACCGGTCTGCATATCGGCTGTCGGCACGAGGTATGCACACGGATCGTCCATGGCAGGGTACGCTGCATCGATAATGAGCACGCCAGCCATGTCCGGTGGCGATGCGGCGGTCGACGATTTCCCGAACTGACACGCAGACGCGGCGTGGTCGTCGAGTTGCCAGAAGTATCGTTCGCCATCGTCGTGCGTTTCATGGACGTAGGTTGCGGGGAACAGGACGAGCTTTGCGTTCGGAAACTGGCCGTCGGTGAGCGTAGAAAGGAAGCCGGACGTCACCGCGATGGTTCCTGTGCCATGGGGCTCAATGTCATCATCCGGAGCACTATCGTCATCGGGCGCGGTACGGGTGGGTGTGATTGTTGACTCGGTATTCTCGCACGCGCCCGCAAGGAGCGCGATCAGTACCCAGGGTGCAGCAGCGGTGCGCATTGCGTTCTCCTCCTGTCGTATGTGGTTGTGAAGGTGCTTTTCGTTTCCGTCAAATAGCATACCGGCAGCAGATGAATGATACATGATGTCGTATGCGTCGAGCGCGGCGCGCTTTCTCATTGTGCTGTCCACAGCGCCATTCTGCTCCATCCGCGGTATACTTTGCATGGATGAATGGCTCTATGTTGCGCACCATGCGCGCGATTGTGTTGAGATTCCGCGGGCCGTGGGGCACGGGGAGGATTTTGGCGTTCACGGGCGTGGCAGTAGTGATTATGCTCGTGGCCACGATGCCGATGGTTGCACACGCAGCGCCTCTCTCTGATACGATCGCGCACATTCTTGGACTCATCATTTCTACGTTCACATGGTTCATCGGATTGCTGCTCCTTGGTGCCATCGCCGTGCTGACCACCGTGGCGCAGTACAATGATTTCCTGAACTCGGCCGCCATTACCACCGGATGGGTGATTATCCGGGATGTGGCGAACATGTTCTTCATCGTGATCCTCCTCGTGATTTCCTTCGCAACCATCCTTGGTCTCTCCAACTACAAGTACCAGCAGATGCTCCCGCAGCTCATTGTTGCGGCGATCCTCATCAATTTCTCCAAGATGATCGCGGGTATCTTTATCGATATCTCGCAGGTGGTCATGCTCACGTTTGTCAACGGATTTGCCGCATCAGCTGGCGGCAACTTCGCCAGCATGTTCCAGATCGAGAAGATGTTCTCCATCAAGCCAAGCACAACGGGTGATGGCGCCGTGTTCGGCACGTTGCAGGCCGTGGGGGGGTACTTGCTCGGTTTCTTCCTCATGGTCATGGCGCTGGTCATCGTCATCGTCATGATTGCGATGCTCGCGTACCGCATTGTCATGCTCTGGGCGCTGGTTGTCTTCTCGCCGCTGCCGTATATTCTGCGCGTGCTGCCGGGCAAGGGCAGTAGTTACGCCAATCAGTGGTGGTCAAAGTTCACCAGCCAGCTCATTGCCGGGCCGGTGCTGGCGTTTTTTCTCTGGCTGACGCTCACCAGCTTGGGGTCGGGGAACGTGGGTGCGGATGTGAGCAATGATGCGGAGGTGAAGGAATCCAAAGAGGAGACGGGCCAGATAGCGGAAGAATTCAAAGTCGGCCAGACAGAAGCCGGTAGCACCGATTCGCTTATTTCGTTCGTCATCGCGATGGCCATGCTCGGCGTCGGCCTCAAGTTTGCTGCCGAGTCGGGCGCTGCCGGTGCGGGTCTTGCAAAAACCGCACAGGCGGGATTGGCGAAGTACGGCAAGAAGTACGCCTACAACGTCTCCGGCGCACGCGCGATCCGTTCCGTGGGCGCACGCGCGGGGCAGAGCGACACTGCACAGAAGGCATTGGCGTGGGGCGCGGCAACGGGTGTCCCGCTCGTGTCCGGCCTCTCGACCGCTGGCCTCATGGCGTCACAGAAGGCCAAGAAGGAGCGCGAAGGAGCAGCGAAGAAACAAATCGAGGCCCTCAAGAAGCATCCAGAGGCACTCCGCGCGCGTATCGAGGGCGGCAGTGCACGCAGGTTGGCTGGCAGGATGGCGGGAGGCGCGACGGATGGTGTCGGTCGTTTTGCCGGCATGGTTGGCGCAAAGTGGTTGGGAACCAAGCTACGCGGGAGCGCAGAGGGCGTGGAGCGTACGGTCGGTCGCAGTGGAACGTCTCGCTGGACTGCGGGTGGTCACTACGAACGTGAGGCTGCCAAGGAGATGATGCCGTCACTGATTACAGATGCAAAGGAGCGTGGCGCCGTGGTGCGGGGCATGGATGACAAGGCGGTTTCGGGTCTCAGTGCGACAGAAGTCCGGCGCCTCTCGGCACTCGGCGCGGATCAGGGCGGCCTTTCGGAGGATCAGCGTCGGCATCTACTGGAGAGGGGTTCTACGGCGCAGAAACAAGCGGCTGGACTCCGGAGCAATCAGCGTTCACTCGATCAGGTGAAGCGTGAGAAAGAGCATAAACTCTCTAATCAATACGGCGAGGAAGAGAAGCAAAACGGAAATACGGACTGGAAGAGAGAGGCTGCTCGCCGTGCGCATATGGAGGTGGAGAAGATGTCCCTCGCTGCTCTTGGGGTTGGTCGTCCTGAACTGGCACAGGATTTGAGTGACCGGAAGACGGACTTCATGGGCGGTGCAACGATTGCATCGGTATCCGAGGGAGCGCCGCCGACGCATAATGATGAGATGTACGATGCCACGCACGACAAGGTGCGTCAGCATGAGCGTGAAGGGAAAAATTTCTTTGACTCCGATGATTATCGTAAGAATAAATCGGCATACCTGGATCGCCGAACCTACAACAACGCCAAGAGTACGAAGGACGATCAGCGGAAGGATCGTGATGCGCATGGCGAGAACAGGGTGAACGGCGTGGTGCAATTGCAGGCCCAGGCAAAACCAGGCGGCAATCTTGGTTCGGTGCGTATGGTGATGGATTTCGGCTCTTCGTCCAAATTGGCTGCATTACGTGAAGCGGGGCAGAGCAACGTGAGGCTCAATGAACTCGGCACAGATGACAAGAAAGAGGTGTTACAGGATTTGAGGCAGATGATGGAAAGAGATGGACGCGACAGAAAAGAAATTGTGGACATCATGAGTGCGCTTGATAGCGATGAAGTTGGAGGTCTTGAGTTGCGAGATGCGGGGGGCAAGGAAGAGGAGCGGGCGCACGCGGTTGCAACGGTTGCCGCTCGCGGGCAGCTTGATGATGCTGCAACTAAGAATGTCGAGGTCTACAAGAAACTCGAGGATGAATTCAGGGCGATGATGGCCTCGTCACCGGAAATG
>JAUSKM010000001.1 GCA_030646955.1 bacterium | reverse complement strand
GGACGCGGTACTCGGGCGGCTTGTCGCAAAGCAGGTGAATCAGATTGGCACCCAGACGCGTGGAGACGATGCCGATCCGGAAGCAGGGTTCGAGCAGACGCATGCACTGGAACGTGAAGCGATTTTCCAGACCGCGGATGCCATCTCCAACCATCCGGGCACACCGGACGAGCGGATCGTGCATGTACCGACGCGAGTGGACGGCTACTACTGCGGCGGCGGAACCGAAGGGAACCTGATGGGTACATGGATCGGGCGGGAGTGGTTGCGCCAGTTCCGCGATACGATGGACCGTGGCATTGCGGTGCTCTGCACCGCTGCGACGCACTACTCGGTGCACAAGGCCACAGCGCTGCTCGACATTGGACAATCCCGCGCGAGCGCGTGTCCGAACTGCGGGGAGCCGCACATCTTCGTCGCGGATCCGAGCGGCGCGGGGATCACGCTGGTTGGCATGACCCTGAAGGGAGAAATGGATGTGGGACAGGGGCCGTACGGCCCCAAGCAGCCGGGCGATGCGGACACTACCAAGCGACTCCCGTACGGCGATCTCCAGCGCGTCTTCGAGCTGAAGTACGAAGAGGGATTCCGGCGGTTCATTATCGTGGCGACCGTCGGGACGACAGTCATGGGAGCCGTGGACCCCGTGCGGCGCATCGCCGAGTTCATCCGTACGCGCGTGCACCGTTCGGCGCGCGCACAGTGCTACCTCCACGTGGATGCATCCATCGGCGGCTTCACGGCGCCGTTCGTGCGTTCGG
Organism: bacterium; assembly: GCA_030646955.1. Classification (GTDB taxonomy): domain Bacteria; phylum Patescibacteriota; class Patescibacteriia; order JACPHY01; family JACPHY01; genus JAUSKG01. The sequence continues at coordinate 33,093 of JAUSKM010000001.1, read as the reverse complement.
AGGATGAGATCATTGCACATCCGGGACGCGACTTCCCCTCGTTCGGCTTCGATATCCCCGAGGTCATGTCGGTGACGATGGACGGGGACAAGATGGGGCGTCTGCCGTACCCTGGCGGCGTGTTCCTGTGCCGGAAGGGACTCCAGCAGCACATCACGCGTGACGTTCCGTACATCAGCGGCCATCGGGATGATACGGTCTCGGGCTCGCGCACGTGCGTGGCGCCGGTGTTGGCGTGGTACAACATTCGGGGCGGGCGGCAGGAGCAGCACGAATACGTTGCGGCGTGCATGCGCACGCGTGCCTTGCTGCGGCGGAAGCTCTCGGGCCAGGAGTTTGCGGGGTGGGTGCGCTTGTTGCCGATGAGCGAGTACGTCAACATTCTGCCCGCGATCATCGCGTTGGACGAGCAGCAGGGCTGCATTCCCGAGACGCCGCTCTTGGAGCCGTACCAGCTCCGGAGTGATCTCTCCCCGGGTGATCCATCGGATCCGCGGAGCTGTCCGGTGAAGGTCTACAAGTTCTGTCTCTGGCCGCACGTGCGGTCGGATGATTTCAAGGACTTCGTACGGGACCTCGCGCGGGCGCGGAACGAGTGGCAGCGACGGCGACGATAGTTGTATAGCAGTTGCACAGCCCCGACAAGGTGTCGGGGCTGTATATCATTTGTCCGCCCTTGGCCGGAGCGCTGCGTGTGTCATTTGACAGCGCCATGCGTTCGCATACGCTGTGTTTAGTATGAGCGCAGCGCGAAACATTGCGTCTTGGTGGCGGCTCCGGTAACGGGGTCGGCGGTGCGCGTTGTCTGTATCTCCAACGCACTCCCCGGCCATCGGGGAGTGTTTGCGTGTTGTTCTGGCGTGTGCGCATCTTGCGTGCGTACGCGCCAGCACAGCAAGCCCTTTTCCATGGGTGGTGCGCGCGCTGGCGCGTCATCACGAAAGATGAATGTGGAGGTTGACAATGATAAAACCATTGCGTATTCGGTCGCAGGTTCTGGCGTATCAGCGTGATACGCGCCTCGGCGTGCAGCTGGTGCTCAATCCGGAGTTCGCTCCCATCAACTGCGATTCGGGCAGCAGCCCATTCGGGTTTCCGGTATCGGTGCGTGAAGCACATGCAGCATTCGATGTTGCGTCACTCATGCGCTATCCGGATCGCTATCCTGATGCGACGCTCGCGCCGGCGATCCTTGTACGATTTGCGGATGCGAACATCAAGCGGGAGCAGCTCTTCTTCGGACATGGGAGCTTCAACCTGGCGGAGCGCATCATCCACAAGCTGGCGCAGCCGGAGGCGTTGCTCGGCATCGGCCCGCAGTTTAACGAGATTCCGTCCGAGTTCATCGCTGCGGGCGGTGTCTACCGGACGATGCGTATCCGTGCAGAGCCGCCGTACACGTTCCCGCACGATGCGATGGTGCGGAGCCTCGCATCGGGTGCGTACAGCATGTGCTACCTCGACAACCCGAACAACCCTACGGGGTTGTTCCTGTCACTTGAGCAGGTGCGGGAGTACGTCGATGCAGCAGCACCGCACGGGACCATCATGCTCATCGATGAGGCGTTTGCGGACACCGTGCCCGATGCCGAATCGGCGATGCATCTGGTGTCTGCGTACAACAATGTGATCGTCATGCGCGCGTTCTCCAAGGGGCTTGGACTTGCAGGGGCGCGCATCGGGTACATGGCGTGTGCTGCTCCCATTGCGGAGTTCTATCGGCAGCTAGACGTGCCGTTCGAGCCGTCTGCGTACAGTACGCACGTGGCGCGCGCCGCGCTTTCTGATCACGGATTTCTTGCAGGCGTACGGTACAACGTGCGGTCGGTGAAGCAACGCATCATGGACGCGTGCGCACACGCGGGCCTTCAGGTGCTTCCCACGCATCCGGCAACGCTCACGATGGCGTTGCATGACCCCGGACGTGACCTTGGTGCGGCATTTGCAGCGGTCGGTGTCGCGGTTGCCGTCGGGCGTGGGTTTCAAAAGACGCACCCCGAATGGAACGACGCGTTCTGTCGTCTGCGCGTGGTGCCGCAACCGGAGGCGGATGAGCTTTGTCGGCGTATCGCGCTGCTCGGCAGCGTGCAGGCATCATCGGTGTGAGGATACGGAAAACGAAAGAGGAGGGTTCCCATGGGTGGTATCTCGCAGATCGAGTTGGGGTCGGCGTATCAGCCGAAACAGGAGGCGCGGGAAGCGCTTGCACGCGATGCGCAGTATGCAATGGACCGCGCCGCGCATGCAACGGCGAAACATCTGCTCCCTACGACGTCATTCCGTGAGATCGATGCCGCGATGAAGCGTCGCGATCTCACCTTCGATGAGGCGTTTGTGGGGATGTGCTACGTGCTGCGCGCAACGAACCGCGTGTTCGCGGCGGCAACCGAGCAGCACTTCACGGATCTCGACGGCATGGATTGCCGCATCGCGGGCCGCGAGTTCCTGAACGGAATGGCCATGAAGGAGGCATGGGGACAGCTCACCCCCGGTGAGATTGCCGGCATGGTGACGGCGGCGATGCAGGATCTGGTCGTGCGTATGCCGTTCTCCGAAAGCGTCCTCGAGACGTGCGGGACCGGTGGCGACCTGGGGCTTCCGCCGCGCGACAAGCCGCGCAAAGTCATCAACGCGTCCACGCTCTCCTCGCTCGTCGTCGCGTCGTTGGGCATCCCCACGATGAAGCACGGCTCGTACGCAAACACGTCTGCAGTGGGTTCGACGGACGCGGTGGAGCGATTTGGAGCGCGCATCGAGCACCGGCGCGTGGCCGACCTTGCGGCAGTGTTCGAGCGGTCGGGGTTCAGTTACACCGACGCGCACGTCGTGAAGACGATCCATGACCTCTCGCACCTCGCGCCACGTCACGAAACGGTGAACCATCTCATTGGACCGATGACGCCGCCGGTGGCAAAGGAGGCGACGCTTCACAAGGTGATGGGGGTCAACGAGAAGGTGCACCCCGAGGATGTCGCGCTCGCGTACCAGCTCATCCATGGATGCGGCGCGCAGCGCATCGGCAACGCAGCGATCGTCACGGGGTTGGACGCGGACATCGATGCGCATCGCGTGTGCGATCGGCGGCTGGTGAAGGACCATGCCGTGCTCGATGAGCTCTCGCCGTTCGCCTCGGTGGTCGCATTCGTGCGTGATGGCGCGTACGTCGGGAGTCATCTCATGCACCTGTCCGATTTCGGGATCGGCGCGATGAACGGCGCCATTGGCATCGAGAACACCGCGTCGCTGCTCCAGCGCGCGAACCTCGATGCGCTCACCGGACGCGTGCCGGCGTTGACCGATTACCTCGCAATGAACGCGGGGCTCGCGCTCTTCGTGGCGCGGGACATGGCGGATGAGGATGCATTCTGCGAGGGTCGCGGGCCCAACCTCGACGCACTCCGCGGGTGCGTCCACGAGTGCCGCAGGGCAATCGGCGACGGGCGGGCGCTCGATCTCCTCAAGCGGTACGTGCAGGCGACCGGCGGCACGTTCTGTGGCACCTAACGCGCTCGCGCGTGACGTTTGTGCATGGTATACCAAAGGCATCGGCGCTCAGCCGATGCCTTTCACTATGTTTTCATTTCCTCAACCACTCGTCATCGGCATGGTTCATCTTCCGCCGCTCGTCGGCCGTGAGGGAGCGGTGTCGTTTGACGCGGTATGCGCGCGCGGCATTGCCGATCGCGATGCATTGCTCGCGGGCGGAATCTCGGGAATCATGGTGGAGAACATGTACGATTTTCCGCATACCGAGCGTCTGGATGATGCGCGACGCCAGGAGTTTCGCGCGCTCCTGGGCGTACTCACGCGTGATCTTTCGGTGCCCTTTGGTATTTCATTACTGTGGAACGATTATCCTGCTGCTTTTGCGTTTGCGTCGGAATTTGGTGCATCGTGGATCCGAGTCCCCGTGTTTGTTGATAGCGTTGCAACGCAGTACGGCACGTTCCAGGCCGATCCCGCGGCAGTCATCCGCGCGCGTGATGCTGCAGGTGCGGCGGGTGTTGGTATCTTTGCGGATATTCAGGTCAAGCATGCTCAGATGCTTGCGCCGCGCCCCATTGCGGAGTCCGCGCGTGCCGCAGCTGCCGCAGGTGCGGATGCAATTATCATCACCGGAACGTGGACGGGCGAGCCCGCAGCGATGGCCGATGTCGCAGAAGCGCATGCAGCTGTCTCTGTGCCGATCCTCATCGGGAGCGGCATGACGGCAGCAAACATTGCGTCCTACCTGCCGCACATCGCGGGGTGCATCGTTGGAACTTCGCTGAAAGCCGGTGGCGCACACGATCGCACCGAACACCGCCTGCGCACGCCATGGGAGACGCCCGTGGACAGCGAGCGCGTTCGTGTATTCATGTGTGCGGTACAATAAAAAACACCCCGCGTCATTGCGAGGAGCGAATCCGCGAGCGACAATGACGCCTTTTTACAAGCGGCGATTTTATGCAGAATATCGTGCGAGGAATTATCATCGCAATGGTGCTCATGTTCGGCATTGGCTGCCGTGTCCAGCCCGCGCCACAGACGCCATCTGCATCGGATGATCAGCAGAGCATGTCTGCTCCTGAAGTTGCGGCGAGAGCTTCAGAGATCGTGGCTCCGCAGTTGGTGTTGCCGGTTGAACCCTACCTCCCAACGTACAAGCGGTTTGGGGAGTACTTTCGAGATCGATTTACGGGATATCACGTAGCGGAAGATCTTGAGGTACTGCCGGACGTTCGCGGGGATGTTCCGGTGCGCGCCATTGCCGATGGCACCGTGCGGTATGCGGGGTGGGTGGCGGGATACGGTGGCGTGATGGTGGTGCGGCATGACGACATTGCCGCAGCGGGTGTTGCGATGCATGCGATCTACGGACACCTGGATATGGCAAGCGTGCGTGTGCGCGCAGGTGATGTGGTTGCACAAGGAGAAGTGATCGGTGTTTTGGGTGATGATCGCTCACGCGAGACAGACGGTGAGCGGCGGCATTTGCATTTTGCGCTCTATCAGGGTGAAGATGTGCGTCTTCAAGGGTACGAGCGCGATGCGCGCGCGGTATCGCGATGGCTGAATCCAGCGGATGTATTTGCGCAATACGAGGTGACTGTTTCGGCGAATACGGCGTCGGCGCAGTATGCCGCGCTGGCAGACCCGCAGGGCAAGGACGTGTTCGCGCTCGATTTCACGCTGCCGCCCGGGTGGGATGTGGAGTACATTTCATCGATACAAGCGCTCAATTTCTATCGCGTTGATGGGGGCGGTACGGCGCGGGAACGCTCGCAAGTGCTCATTCGCTATTTTGATGCATCGGATTTTTTAACGCTCTCAACGGTAACCATTCACGAACAGTATGACTTGACGGTGGGGCAGGGGAGCTACGCCGCACGCCGCTACGTCATCGAAAAAAAGTCCGAGGTTTCCGCATTTGCAGAACAACCCGCGTGGCGCAATGCGCGACATACGGTAACAGATTTCCGTGCGGCCAACGGTCCCACGCGGTACTACGTGGTTGCTGCAAACCCCGCGCTGGATGGGGCAGTGCACGAGGCACTTCTCGCGAGCATGCGGGTGCTGCGTTGATGTTGTATTTTCGGGCGATGATGCTTGTATCTCGCGATGAGAAAAGCCCTTCCCTGGTTAGGGGAAGGGCTTGGGCTGGCACCGGCGACAGGACTCGAACCTGCAGCATTCGGTTTTGGAGACCGACACTCTACCAATTGAGCTACGCCGGTAAGGAGCAGGCGATGCGAGTGTATCCTCGCGCTCATGGTATCGGATGGACGTTGCGCGGTCAAGGCACTAGCGATCTACGCGAATGCGATGGGCTCGAGCTGCTTCGTCTGGTCGCTCGTGACGCCGATGAGTACCCGGAGCCGTCCGTTGTCGAGCAGCGAGGGTTGGGACGCGAGAATGCACTCCAGCGCGAAATTGCCGAGGCCTTCCGCGCGTTTGACGGCGAGGTTCCATGGAGTGCCCTGGCGCTCGAACGGCACGCTCGCGAGGAGCAGTGCCTCCGCCTTGGGGCCCGCGCGCTTGAGATTGTTCGCCACAATCTTTGCTGCCGTAGCGATCGGGGTGTCCAGATTGGGGTCCGCATCGTCCACCGCGACCGCGAGGTTGGCCTCGCTGATCCAGTAGTCGAATCCGTGACCCACGGCGATGACCAGCTCCTGGTGGCACAGGACATCGTCGGGCCGCGGCGTCGGGCCGTGCTCCGTGACGTATGCCGCGTTGCCGGTGACGAAGGGAATGATGTCTTCCAGGATGCGCGGCGGCATGCCCAGGAACGTCTCCCGCAGGGCCATGCGAACGTGATCCTCGGAGGTTCCATTCTGCATCGCGCCGGTGACCGTTCCCCGGGGTCCGTGCAGGTTGAGGATGCCGCGATCGGTTTCGATGCCGACGACGATTGCGTACACCTGGTCGCGATACACCTCGTTGATGTCCGCAGCCAGGTGCTCCGCGTGCGCCCGGGCGGCAACGGTATCGCACGCCCATCCGGCGCATCCGAGCTCCCGGTTGTTGCTCGCGCTGTGGTGGTACGTGACGAACACGCAGCACCGCTCTCCGTAGTGGCGAAGCACCGCGTCGGCCCAGTTCGTGAACCGCTTGGCGAACGCCGGCCACCAGATTTCAAATCGTCCGCCCATGGCGCGGTACGGCTTCACGAGCCCCATTGCGGTTCTCGTAATCGTCGGCAGGTGCACGCGTCCGTCCATGCACGCGATGCATGCGAACCCGGTGGGGTGTCGTTGCCAATGCCGCTCGCGTGCGGCGATTTCGGCGATGTAGCGGAGTGACTGTTCTCCACTCATGCCGAGGATGCGCTGGATGATCTGCGGCAGGTGGGTCACTTCATTGGGCGTGTGGACAGTTCGTCCGACAAGTCCGTGGAATCCATCGAAATGAGAAAGGGCAATGGACGATCCCACGCGAGCTCCCTTCAGTGATGTCCATCTCCAATCAACACGGCAAGGAAAAAAAGTACCAGCTCCGCCGTTACGGAACCGTCGTGCGATGCGCGCACGTTCCGGTTGCGTAGCGAGCGAAGCTGATCATGCTTCGTTCCATCTTGTCGATTGGGAGGGGTGCTATCGTTCCTTGAGCACACGTCTACCGTACGCCTCATTGTATCCAGCGTCAAATAGTTGCAACAGCCACCTTTTTTGCGTGCTGGTAGGCACTGTGCACAGCGTGCGCAACTGCGGGAACGACGCGATCGTCAAAGATTGCGGGGACGATGCAGTGGGGAGTGGGCGATGGAACCAGTGCCGCGATCGCTGCAGCGGCGGCGTACTTCATGGCGTCTGTAATTTGCGGTGCCCGTGCTTCGATGGCACCGCGGAAGACGCCGGGGTACGCAAGCGCGTTGTTTACCTGGTTGGGGAAGTCACTGCGGCCGGTCGCCACAACCGCAGCGCCCGCCGCGTGTGCGGCATCCGGCATGATTTCGGGCGTGGGGTTTGCCAACGCGAGGACGATGGGATCGGCTGCCATGGATCGCACCATGTCTGGCGTGAGTACGCCCGGTTGTGAGACCCCCACGAACGCGTCCGCGCCGCAGATGACATCCGCGAGCGAGCCGCAGCGGTTCTTGGTGCGAAGCTTGCCCAAGACGGTGCGTTTGGCGCCTTCCAGGTCGCCGCGTGCATCGCACAGCGCGCCCTTGGAATCCAGCAGCGCAACGTCGCCGACGAGCGGCGTGAGGAGCTTTGCAACCGCGATGCCTGCCGCTCCAGCGCCGCTAATCACCACGCGGAGGTTCTCAAGTTTCCGCTCGGTCACGCGACACGCGTTGGTGAGCGCCGCGAGTACCACGATCGCTGTGCCGTGCTGGTCGTCGTGCATGACGGGAATGCCCAGATCCTGGAGCGCGGCCTCCACCGCAAAGCAGTGCGGCGCTGCGATGTCCTCCAGGTTGATCGCGGCAAACCCCGGTGCGATGGCACGGACCACGCGAATGATGGTATCGGGGTCCTGCGTATTGAGAACCAGTGGGATGGCATCCAGTCCCGCGAAGCGCTTGAAGATCGCACACTTGCCCTCCATGACTGGCAGTGCCGCTGCCGCGCCGATGTTGCCAAGCCCCAGCACGGCCGTTCCGTCCGAGATGACAGCCACGGTGTGCCCGGCAATAGTGTATCGCCGTGCCAGCGACGGATCCGCAGCGATCGCGCGGGAGACCTCGGCAACACCTGGCGTGTAGATGCACGCTAGGTCCTCCATGTTCTCCAGCGGGCGCATCGGGATCACCTGAATTTTCCCGCGCTCGTGCGCCGCGCGCACCGCAGGGCTGATGTGTTCCACCATATGCTTCCAGCGTACCATGCGACGATGAGCGCAAGCAGGGCGATACGTATACACCCATACTCTCCATGGGACATGAAGTGCGTATGAAGTATGGGTGCGCAAGAGTGCAAGAGTGTCTGGTGCCACCCGCTCGTCTCCGTGCTGTCAAGCGTGCTACGATGCACGGGTATGCGCGTGCTCACGGTTTCGGAATTTCTTGGCGGGATCAATGAAGTGCTCGCCAGCGTGCCGGCGCTGGTTGAGGGCGAGGTGTCCGGCTACTCGATGAGCCAGGGCAAGTGGGCGTTCTTCTCGCTCAAAGATGAGCGGGGAATGGTTGCGTGTTTTATGCCGGCGTGGAAGGTGCGGCACGAGGTGGAGGACGGCATGTTGGTGCGCGTTGCCGGCGTTCCCCGCGTGTACGAGAAGTCGGGGAAGTTCTCCATCACCGTGGAGGCGCTGGAACCGGTCGGAGAGGGAAGTTTGAAGCGCGCGTTTGAGTTGCTGTGCGAGAAATTGCGCGCGGAAGGGCTGTTTGATGCCGGACGCAAGCGGACGCTTCCGCGGTTTCCAGAGCGCATCGGGCTTGTCGCGAGCGGGGACTCTGCGGCGTACTCGGATTTCCTGCGCATCCTTCAGAACCGTTGGGGCGGGGCGCGCGTGGTGCACTGCGACGTAGCGGTGCAGGGCACGAGTGCGGTGGATGCGATCTGTGCGGCGTTGCACGAGATGCGGGAGGTGGACGTGGTGGTGCTCACGCGCGGCGGTGGATCGTTGGAGGATCTCATGGCGTTTAATAGCGAGGAGGTAGCACGCGCGGTGTTCGCGTGCGCGGTGCCGGTGGTGGTGGGCGTGGGGCACGAGCGTGATGTGACCATCGCGGATCTCGTGGCAGACGTACGCGCGTCCACGCCATCCAACGCGGCAGAGCGCGCGGTGCCGGAGCGCGCCGCGGTGGCCAGTGAGCTGCGCCTGCTGGAGCAGGGGATGGCCAGCGCCGTGCGTCGCGCCGTGGATGCGCGCCGCGCGATGCTGGATCGGTTCCTGCGGCGCGGCGTGGCGTTTGTGCACGCGCGTCGCATGCTGGTGGACGCGCACGCGCGCACGCTCGCGCAGGGAACCGCCGTGGTGGTGCAGCAGGCGCACCAACGGACGCGTGATGCGGAGCATCGCGTCATGGCGCTCTTCACCGCGCGGCGTGACACATGGCAGGCGCGCGTGGACGCTGCTGCGCGTCTGCTTGTTGGCCTCAATCCCGCGCGGCTGCTGGAGCGGGGGTACGCAATCACCACCAGTGGCGGGCGCATCGTGCGCGACGCAGCGCAGCTTCGCGCTGGCGACATGCTCCACACCCGCTTTGCTCGTGGCAGCGCGACATCCACAGTGACACAGACGAGCGGAGAGTGAAGAATGAAGAGGGAGCATGGGTTTGCAATGCGATGAGCGAGCGTGCGCGCGGTATTGGCTTGCAGCTTGTAGCTGGAAGCTGGAAGCTTACATATGTCCGCACCCAAGAAATCCCAATCGAGTTTTGCGAAGCAGTTCCAGGAGCTGGAGGAAATTGCGGCGTGGTTTGAGGGCGATGCCGTGGATTTGGAGGAGGGGCTCACAAAGTTTGAGCGCGGCATGACGTTGGCCCATGGGCTTCGGGAGCGTCTGCAGGAGGCGGAGGTGACCATCGAGCGGATGCAGCAGACACTCCCGCAAGACAATGATGACTAGTGGTATGCAGCGCACCATCGTATTCGACGTGGAAACCAAGAAGGAATTTGCGGAGGTGGGCGGTGCGCACAATCGGCATCTGCTGGGTGTGTCCGTCATCGGGTACTGGGACTCGGCAACGGACGAGTACCGCGCGATCGAGGAGCACGAGGTGCTGCAGTTTGGGCAGCTCCTCAAGCAGGCGGACTGCGTGGTCACGTTCAACGGCGAGCACTTTGACCTGCCGGTAATTCAGCCATACCTTCCGTTCGACACTGCGAAGGTGCCATCGCTGGACCTCATGCGCCATCTCGAGCGCGTGTTGGGGCACCGTATCGGATTGGACGCGTGCGCGGAGGCCACGTTCGGGCTTAAGAAATCCGGCGATGGGCTTCAGGCGGTTCGTTGGTTCCGCCAGGGCGAGATTGAGAAGGTGAAGCGCTACTGCTTAGATGACGTGCGGCTCACCAAGCAGCTCTGGGAATACGGGCGCGAGCATGGGCAGGTGTTCTTCATGGGCAAGGACGGGTCCAAGCGCGCCGTGCCCGTGGCATGGGGAAGTAACGCGACGGCTGCGACCGATCTCCGCGTACGGCTGGAGCGAGCGCACCGCGAGGGCAAGCGCGTGGAGATTGAGTACGTCTCCACCGTAGACGCAACCGGCGACGGGCACCGCAATCGTCGCAAGCTGGATATTCGCGGCATCCACGGGGATGTCCTAGATGCGTTCTGCCATCTCCGGCAGGACATCCGTCGTTTTGCGATCGATCGCATCACGGATGTTGTTGTGCTGGATGAAGTGATGGCGGACGAGCACCGCGTGGGGCAACACGCGCTCTTTTGATGATGTCACACCTAACGCAAGAGGAACTCCTAAGCATTGCCGAGCGCATTCAAAAAAACGGCAACGCTCGACGAAGAAGTTGAAGGGAGTATTTTTTGTTGTGCTTGACGGCGTGCGGGCGGCATGATACGAAAGAGGCGGCCCCACGGGGGCGCTCTTTTCATTTTAGGTCATGCGAGGAGGAAGCGATGGACGCAGGAAGATTGGAAGTACTGGATCAGCAGATGGGGGAGCTGCGCGAGAAGATTCGCGTGTTGCGAGCCGAGCGGTCCAGGCAGAAGAAGCGTTTGCGGGCTAAGAATCTCCAGATTTTCAGGGAAGCGACGGCAGCGGTGGGGTTGCACGATCGGGAGATCAAGGGTGTCGAGGCGGATCTCGCGGCGCTCGAGAGCGAGCACCAGTTTGCGTTGGCAGCGCAGAGCCTGCGCGATGCATATGAGGCGTACGTCAAGGGCAAGCAGCTTGCGCTCGACCAGGCGGCGGGGACGGATGCGGGCGATCGCATCGTGGGCGTGCGGATTGCGGAGCTGGAGGGTATCCGTGCAACAATCGCGCTCCTCGAGAAGCGCGAGAATGAGCTCGCGGAGGATCTCCGGACGTTCGTTCAGGCGCATCCGAAGGGATGGCTCCACAGCGACGACGTGCTCAAGCGGTACCTCGCGTGGTTTGACGACGGGTCGCTCTACGCGTTCCTCAAGGACAACCCGCGCTACAGCTTGACGGTGGACCAGCTCATCCAGCTGGTGGGCATCGCGCGGGCAACGCAGTTCCTCAAGGTGTCGTACGGCGCGGTCGAAAAGGCGGCGTTGGAAGGACTGCTGCTCGACACCGGTGGTGAGCCGGTCACTATCGAGATGCTGCGCGATCTCCGCCGTCGCACGGTGGTCGCTCCCTCCGTGGAGATCCGCCGTCGCGCAACCGAGCAGCCCATCGAGGAGCTGCTCGATCTCATTGATCCGCAGTACGCGGAGGGCGACGGTGACGACATCAGCGTCCTCCAGCTGGGTTCCACCACGGAGAAGGTGCTGCGGAAGGCGGATATCCACCGCATCGGTCAGCTGCGACGCTCCGGGGAGGATCTCACGCGCATTCCCGGGATCGCCGCCAAGCGCGCGGATGAGATCCACCACGCGCTCGTGCGCCGAAGAGGTGCATGAAGGTGCTCAGACGCCTCTCGTTCCATCCGCCCCCGACCGACACCGGTCGGGGGCGTACTCTTTTTGCTCTGTGTTCGGCAGGTGTACGTCTTCTTGACAGTACCTTGATTGGACGCGTATAGTCGTGGTATCGCCAGAGAAAGCAGCGGGGCGCCCCACAATGCCCTTAATATGCTGCAGAGGCAAGCACCCCCCGGATTTCCGGGATAGGTCGAGGTTTGCACTTGCTGGCGGGCAAGTGTTTTCTGTTGTATGCCAAAGACGAAAGGACAGAAGCAGGCGATGATTGCGGGTATGGAGGAGCGCCTGGAGAAGATGCAGGGAGCGGTCTTTGCGGACTTCACGGGGTGCGATGTGCATGCGTTGGAGGAGTTGCGCATTGCGGCGCGTCAGAACGGCTGCGAGTACCTCGTGGTGAAAAAGACGCTCTTCAATCGCGCAGTTACTGCGCGGAACATGCCTGCGGACGCCATGCGCATCGATGGTGCGCTCTCCGTGCTCTTCGGGTTTTCTGATGCGGTCGCTCCCGCGAAGCTCGCAAAGACCTTTGCGAAGGCGCACGATGCGTTCAAAGTGCTGGGTGGATTCATGCGCGAACAGGGTGCCATGACCGCCGTGGATGTGGCAGGCGTCCGTACGCTGGGTGATCTCCCGAGCCGCAACGAGCTCATTGCGAAGGCGGTTGGTTCCATCGCAGCCCCGCTCCGCGGCCTCGTAGGAGTGCTCCAGGGCAATCATCGCAATTTGGTTGGCGTGCTTGCCGCGATTCAGCGGCAGCGCGGGGGTGTCTAAGAAATTAAAGGACGTTGCATGTATGGCAGACGAAACCGCAGTGGACGAGAAGAAGGAAGTTGAAGTTCCGGCGAAGTTCAAGGACCTCGTGGGCACGATCGAGAAGATGACGGTGCTCGACCTCGCAGAGCTTGTGAAGGTGCTTGAGGAGAAGTTTGGCGTGTCGGCCGCAGCGCCGATGGCCATGATGGCTGCTCCGGCCGCAGGTGCTGACGCAGGTGCCGCCGAAGAGGTGACCGAAGTGAACGTGGAGCTCACGGCCACAGGCGACAAGAAGATCGATGTCATCAAGGCCATCCGCTCGCTCATGGAGATCGGCCTCAAGGACGCGAAGGACATGGTGGATGCCGCTCCCAAGATCATCAAGGAGGGCGTTGCCAAGGGCGTTGCAGACGAGTGGAAGAAGCAGCTCGAAGCCGCCGGCGCGAAGGTGACGTTCAAGTAATCGCACCGGAATAGCAGCAAGGGATGCCTTGTCGGTGCGATGATCCCCATCGAGCGCAGTGAGTCGAGGGGTCGCACGCAAACGGAAAAACACTCGGATCCGGCACCTGCCGGATCCGAGTGTTGCGTTCCTTCTCATTACGCGTTACTCCGTTGGCGGAATTGCGGCGTAGATGGTGTCGTTGGCGAGGATGAAGAGCGAGGCGCTATCATGTGCGAGCGCGAGTGCGGACATGCCGATGAATGCATCGGACTGGAGCTGTCCGACCAATCGGCCGTCGTCGCGGAGCGCGATGATGCGGCCATCCGTCGGCACGCCAAGGTACAAGATCTCTGCATCGGCTGCGCCAGCAATCAGCGGGGTGCTTCGGAGCGGCGGATCAATGTGCGGTGCAAAATCGATATCGCTTCGGCGGCCTGCGAGGTACTGTGCGAGATCGCCGCTGCGCGTTGCCGCGTACGCCGCACCGTTGACGAAGAGTTTCTCGTGGAGCGCGGTAGCATCGGATGCGCGGAGCCAGCTTGTTCCAGTGCCAAATCCTCCGGCTGTCCGCAGATGTCGCGTGATAGAGCCGTCCTCATGGAGGAGGTAGAGCCGCTGCTGGAAGAGAGCGGCATCGCGAATTGCTGCGGGCGGCGATGCGATGGATGCGGACGTCATGGCGCCGGTACGCGCATTCACGAGTGCGATTTCGGCATTGCGATCAATGAGGAGTATCGAACGATCATCGAATGGGAGGACACGGAAATCGTTGGCGAGCTGCGGGACGGGAACCACGCGCTGTGCAGTGATTGCTCCCGTTTTTGGTTCGATCGTGACGACCTGCGTTGCATCAGGTGCTATGGCGACGAGCACGTTTCCGATGACGGTTGTACTGCGGATTGTGGTAAACGGAAGCGCGCCGGATGCGGCCACGGCGAGCGGTTGCTCGATTCGCGTGAGGAGCCGCGCGCGGTCCAGCGATGATGTGAGTTCTTCTTCCAGCCGCGCCGCACGTTCGCGGCGTGCGCGTGAGTCATGGGGAAGCGATGCGGCGAGCGCTGTAGCGTCCACGAATGCACCACGTGCCTCGTCACGATCGCCGAAGAGCAGCCGCGCCTCCGCAACAGACCGGAGTTCCTCGATGCGTCCGATGAGCGCGTTGTACGACGCAATATCTGCCTCGGCGATGTTGCGGCGCCAGAGCGCGAAGGTAGATGCAGTAAAAAGGAGCCCAAAGCCGACGGCGAGTACCAGGAGGTACTGGGATTGACGGGGGAGTGCGCGGTATTGCGTGCGTGCGGATCGCACTGCATGCATCACGGCGTCTCGCGTGTGTGCCGGGGTGGGGACCATGATTTGGAGGTTGCCGATAATGTCGCGAGCCCGCGCGGCGGCCGTTGCGGGTGCTGCATCGTTCTCGTGAGCGGCCGCGTGCCCGCGTGCCACTGCGGGGAGCTCCCGTACTGTAGCCCGGAGCTGCTGCGCACCGCGGATGGTGCGAATCGTACCAATGCCAATGAGGCGCACCGCGTCGGCTACGAGCGCGAGCGTGCTCGTGACGGCGACGCGGACCGTTTGGAATGCAAACCGGATCGCCTGTACGATTGCCGGCAGGATGCGACGCGGGGCCGCAGCGCGACGGCTGCCGCGGTGCCTCCGGCGCGGGCGCACTGTCGCTGCGGCAATCATGGTGCCCGTGCGCCGCGCGTTGACAAAATATCGGCGCAGCGAGGGACCAAGGCGAGGTGTCAGGAAGCCCTCCGTGAGCGCAGCGGTTTGGATGAAGGATTCCATGGACGCCTGCGAGTGATCAGCGGGTTTTGTGGAAGAACCACAGACCACGAGGAGCGTTCCCGGTACCGTCGCATCGCGCAATGCCTGCTGGATGCGCGCGGCTGCATCGCTCATGGTTTGTCGTGCGAGCGCGCGCCGCACGATTGTATCATCCAGCACCTCGTGCGCGGCCGCAGCGCCAACGAGGAGCGCGTCGTGCGGTCCTAAGAAGCCGGACATCGCGTGCGCGAAGTGGAGTGGTACCGTTGGCGCTTCTGGTGTGATGATGTCGCCGATTGCGACGTTGCCGTGCGCGTTCCGCGCCGCAAGGCGGACGTGCATGCCGCCCGCAGCGGCAACCGTGATCGCTCGGCGCCCCTGGGCGTGGTAGGTGATGCCGATGACGGCGTGCATCGGGAATGCGCGACGCTGCTTCCCCTCGGGACCGTGCTCCGCAAGTGCCGCGTGGATACGTTGGACGTACGCGGCAAACCATGCCTCAGGATCCCCGGCGTTGCGTCCGCCATCCGCGGCAGTGAGGAGGTCGTTGGCTCCCGCGATGTTCTCCATGGTGGTGACGATGCGGTCGAGGTATGCACTCGTGGCGGCGCTCTGATGATCTCCGACAGGTGCAAGCAGCGCGAAGAACCGCGCGCGGCGCGGTGTCAGGAGCGCAATGGGTTGCGAGATGGAGGCCGCGTGCTGGTGCTCCGCGGCAGTGTGCATGAGTAGCACTGATGACATAGCGCCGCGCGATGCGCGGAGGAGTGTCGGTCCGAATCACGATGGTGCGCGGGCGTGAATCGGCCGACGGGGGTGCGAACACATGATTTGCACACACCATGGAATCAGTATATCGTATTGGGTAGCGTTCGTACCGTGTGCATGCTTGCGGCGGCGTATGCTTGAACACCTCTTCGGGTCCAAAACCCGCGTCAAGCTCCTCCAGCTCTTCCTGGGAAATCCCAGCGGGAGTTTCTATGTTCGTGAGATTTCCCGGCGCATTGGCGGCCAGATCCACGCGGTTCGTCGCGAGCTGGAGAACCTGGAGCAGCTAGGAATCATCACGGGTGCGGAGGCGCCGGCGCCACTCGAAGATGGGCTGCGGACTCGGCAGCGGCGGTACTATCGGATTGATGAAGGATTCTTCTTGGTGCAAGAGTTGCGCTCGCTCGTCATGAAATCGCAGTTTCTCCTGGAGGCGGAGTTCAAGCGCCGCGTGACGGAACTGGGGACGCTGCGGTACTTCGCGCTGCTCGGCTTGTTCCTTGGTGAGGCAGAAGCGCCGATTGATGTGTTCCTGGTTGGCGCGGTGAAGCGCGATCGCCTGACGCGGCTCATGCGTCAGTTTGAGCGCGAGATCGGCAGGACGGTGAATTACACCGTTATGACCGTTCGTGAATTTAACTACCGGAAGGGCATCGGGGACCGGTTCCTGTATGACATCCTCGAAGGCAATAAGATTAGCGTCGTTGACGAGCTCACCCCCGCGGCGGAAGCGGCGATGCTCGCTCGAGATTGACACGACGGGCGCGCGCGGCATGGTGCGTGTCGAGCGTCCGCGAGCCGGAGCACCGGTGTCGCGAACATTTGCGCTCGGCGGAGCATCGCAGCGCCCCGGCGTGCTCCTCACCGCGATGCATCGCGCGTGCGCCATTGTGGGATGCCGTGTCACAGATATCGCGGAGATCGCGGTGGTACCAGGCCCCGGGCGCTTCAGCGCGGTGCGGCTTGGCGTGGTTACTGCCAACGCGCTCGCGTGGGCATTGGGTGTTCCGCTCACCGTTCACGGCCGTCGCGTCCGCATCGCGCAGCCGGAGTACGGCGCACCACCAACCATCACAAGAGCTGCTGGCTCCTAGCTCCTCGTTCGCGAATTTTGATCTTCTGGCCTGCAGCTTCCCAATGTGGATAACGATCCTGCAGGAAAATGCGATGGGATGGTATACTGGTATTGAGAATATCCACAAAGGTCGTGTACATTCCGATGTTCGGTCGGTCGGTTGGGTCGTAGAAAATAACATTGATAATTCACATGCCTGACTCCAACGTATCTGCATGGGGTGACGTTTTGCTTTCGTCGCTCCAGGATCTTTGGTTGAGTGCTGCGGTATTCCTTCCGCGGTTGCTCGGAGCGCTCATTGTGTTTGTGGTTGGCTGGGTGATCGCTGCTGCGCTCGGGAACGTTGCCCGGCGCATCATTGATTTTACCCAGGTTGACAAGCTCATCGAGCGCCTGAACGTGCACAAGGTGTTCGAAAAGGCGGACGTCGATTTCTCGCTCGCGCGTCTCGTTGGTTGGCTCGTGAAGTGGTTCCTCATCATCGCCTTCCTCATCGCTGCGGCGGACATCCTTGGCTGGGGACAAGTGACGGCGTTCCTCTCGAGCGTTGCGCTCTACATCCCGCAGGTGCTCGTGGCGGTCGTGATCCTCGCGGCTGGTCTCATCACCGCGGAGTTCGTGTACAAAGTTGTTGGCAATGCGGTGAAGAGCACGGGGTTGCTCAGCCCGCATTTCGTCGCGGGCATCGCAAAGTGGGCCATCATGGTCTTCAGCATCTTTGTGGCCCTCGATCAGCTCAACATCGGCACCGTGCTGCTCAACACGATCGTGCAGGGCTTCGTCGCGATGGTTGCGATCGGCGCTGGTCTCGCGTTCGGCCTCGGCGGCAAGGAGCATGCCGCGAAGTTCCTCGATCGGCTTCGCAAGGACATCTCCGGCAAGTAGGCCACTCGACATGGCGCACCAACGGCCCCCACGCGGGGCCGTTGGTGTTTTGTGGGAGGTGGTTCGGCGCGCGGGGGACGGGTATGATGGAAGGGCATGGGTACATCGACATACATTGAGCGCGTTCCGCGGGGAACGCCGCTGTTTCGCTTTTTTGAGATGATCCCGGGCGTGGTCCTGTGGACTGCGCTCAGCGCGAGCGTGGCGCTTTCGTTCGTTCGCCCGGTTTGGATTGTCGTCTTCATGATTTGCTTCAGCTTCTACTGGCTGTTGCGAGTTCTCTATTTTATTGTGTACCTCGTGGCATCCTGGGGAAGGTTTCGGCGCGATATCGTGCGCGATTGGACCGCACTGCTCGATCGGGATTTTCCGAGCGCGTGGAAGGACGTGCATCACCTGGTGTTCCTGCCGACGTACACCGAAAGCGTTGATGTCATCCGCAAAACGTTCGTGGGCCTCCAGCGGGCGCACTGTCCGCCTGGACGTATGACGGTGGTCCTTGCGGGTGAGGCGCGCGCGGGCGCTGATGCGTTTCACGCGCGGGCGCGCGCGATTGAGGACGAATTTGGCGATGCGTTCGACATTCTCATCACCGTGCATCCCACGGATCTCCCGGATGAAATTCCGGGCAAGGGATCCAACCTCCATTACGCAGGGAAGCAGGCGTTGGCGCATCTTGCTGCGCGTGACATCCGCACGGATCACGTGCTCGTCTCCGCGTTCGATATCGATACGGTGGTGCACCTGCAGTACTTCGCGTGCCTCACGTGGACGTTCCTCTCGCACCCGGATCGCTATCACACCAGCTATCAACCCGTGGCGCTCTACAACAACAACATGTGGGAGTCGCCGTCGTTCATGCGCGTCGCTGCGTTCGGGACCACGTTCTGGCTGCTCACGGAGCTCATGCGACCGGACCGGCTTTTCACCTTCTCATCCCACTCCATGCCATTGACCGCGTTGGTGGAGGTGGGGTTCTGGGAGAAGGACATCGTGACCGAGGATTCGCGCATCTTCCTGCAGTGTTTCATTCGGTATGCCGGTAACTACACGGTCACCCCGCTTTTTGTGCCGGTATCCATGTACACCGCCAAGGCGGGGACGTTCTGGCAGAGTGTGGTGAATCTCTACAAACAGCAGCGGCGGTGGATGTGGGGCGTGGAGCATTTTCCGTACATGGTCTGGCATTTCTTCTTTGGATCCGGGCGCACCATTGCATTGGGAAAGAAAGTGAAGTACCTTTGGAATCTTGGCGAAGGCATGTTCTCCATGGCCACGGCGCCGCTGCTGCTGTTCATCTTTAGCCGCCTGCCGCTCGCGGTGCTCCGGCGGACCGGTGGGGACAGTACGGTGATCGCGCAAACCGCGCCGCATGTGCTGGAGTGGCTTCTCGCCGTGGCGATGGTGGGCATCTTCGCGTCGGCGTTGTTTGCGCTCACGTTGATCCCCAAGCGGCCACGCAGCAGCCATCCCGCATCGTTTATCGTGCATGTGCTTCAGTGGTTGCTCCTGCCGTTTACGTTGATACTCTTTGGTGCGTTCCCGGCTATTGAGGCGCAGACGCGGCTGATGATAGGGAAGTACTTGGGATTTTACGTTGCGAAGAAATCGCATTGATCGTATGCAGCGATCCTGGAAAATGGGTATCGAAGTCGCCGCGTCCGTCGTGCTCGTCTGCGCGGGTGTTGCGGCGCTCGTGGTACTTCGAAGTATCCCCGCGATTGCAACCGCGGCACGTGAGACGCTGGATGCGCAGCAGGTGTTAGCACATGCATCCAGTACGTGGGACGCACAGGGATTGGACGCCATCCAATCGATCGTTGTGGATCTTTCCAATGCACAGATGACGCTCACGCGTGCGGCGGAGCGGCTGGAGTCGCAGGCGTTCTTGCGGTACGTTCCCGTGGCGCGCAACGCGCACGCGGCGGCGGTCAACGCTGCGCGCGGCGCAGAAGCGTGGGTGCGCGGGGCGCACCGTTTGGCAACCATCGGCGCAGATGTACAGCGCGTCGCGGAGCAGTTTGGGAGTAGAACGTTTGCGTCGCTTACCGCAGCAGAACAGGCGGAGCTTGTGCAGATTTTTGGCTCCGCAGTGTTGCGGTTGCGCAATGCCGACGCGGCGTTTGCTGTGGGTGATGAAGCGCTTGCCCGCGCACAGTGCTCCCGGCGTGTTCGCGCGCTGGTTCCGCAATGCGCGGCATTGGATCGCGCCTTGGGATCTGCAGCGATGGCCGAACAGCGCCAGCGCTTGCGTGGGATGACGCGGACGGCGGCCGCATTCGCCAATGCCGCAGGCGATACCAAGCCCACGGATATCCTGGTCATGTTCCTGAATAATACGGAATTACGTCCGGGTGGTGGATTTTTTGGCACATACGGGTTAGCCAGGATCGCGGGCGGCGCATTGCGTTCGTTCACCACCGACGACGTCTACGCATTGGATAAAGAAGTTGTCGGTATATTGCGACGCGACCCACCTGCTCCATTCCGGCAGCGGGGGATTGTGCAGTATTGGTACTTGCGCGATGCCAACTGGTCTCCGGATTTTGCGGAATCGTCCAAGACCGTACTCGATTTCTACGCCGCAGAGCGTGGGCCAGGCCAACCGAAGGTTGTTATTGGATTCACGCCGACGCTCGCCGCGGCGTTCCTGGCGCTCACCGGGCCGGTGACGGTGGAAGGTGTACGCTTTGATGCGGCAAACATCGCGGACGAGCTGGAGTACCAGGTGGAGAAGGCGTACTACGATCGTGGTATTCCACAGGAGCGTCGCAAGGACATCATCGCGCCGCTTTCCCGTGCGGTCGTCGCGCGGTTTGCGGAGGTGCCGTTGCGCGAGGCGGTGCGCATTGCGAGCATCGTGCGAACTGCCGTGGAGGAGCGCCAGCTCATGGCGTACAGCACAGACCCCTTGTTCCAGGGTGCGTTTGAGCAGGTGGGCGCAGCGGGGCATGTCGCGCCGCTTACGGCGGGGGATGATGCGCTACTGGTGGTGGACGCAAACCTCGGTGCGCTGAAGACGGATTCCGTCATGGAGCGTGCCACCACGTACGCGCTGCGGCCGGACGCGCGCGGCGGATTCATCGGCACAGTGACGTTGACATACCGCAACACCGGGACGTTCACGTGGAAGACAACGCGGTATCAGAGCTACACGCGCGTGTACATGCCACCCGGGACGGTGCTCTACGGCGTTCGCGGCGCTGCCCAGCCCCCGGATCTCGCGGAGGAGCTTGGGCGTGCCGTGTTCGGCGCGTATTGGACCATCGAGCCGGGCGCGACGGGAACGCTGACCTTCGATATCGGCATAACGCCGGCGGTTGCGGCGCAGATCCGGGACGGGCGGTACGCCCTCCACGCCCAGAAGCAATTGGGACTCCCACGCCCAACGCAATTGACAGTGGATCATCAATTCGGTATTTCTGTGGAGAAGGCCTCCCCCGCCGAAGTGCCGGCCGCATGGGGCGATGGGCGCTACACGATCACCACCGATCTCCAGCTCGACCGCCAGTTTGCTGTGGAGCTGCAACGCGTGCCGTAGTGCCCCCAACAAGACCTCCGTATGTTCTCCAGCAAAATCGGCATTGATCTTGGCACCACGAACGTCCTCGTGTACATGCCGCGAAGGGGGATTGTTATCAATGAACCGTCGGTGGTTGCTATTTCCGTGCTCGACAAGAAGATCCTTGCGGTGGGTCGGGACGCCAAGGATATGTTGGGACGTACGCCGGACACCATCATCGCGCATCGTCCGATGAAGGATGGCGTCATCGCGGATTACAAGACCACCGAGACGATGCTCCGGTACTTCATCAACAAAGCCGCGGGCGGATTTCGGATTCGACGCCCGGAAGTGATGGTTGCGGTGCCGGGCGGCATCACGTCCACGCAGCGGCGCGCAGTGATTGACGCGACGCTCGCGGCGGGCGCGAAGGCCGCGTACATTATCAAGGAGCCCATTTGCGCCGCGATTGGCGCGGACATTCCCATCGGCAGCGCGTCCGGGCACATGATTATTGATATCGGCGGCGGTACTGCGGAGATTGCCGTGCTCTCGCTGGGCGGCATCGTGACATCGCGCTCCGTCCGCATCGGCGGTAACCGCTTCGATACAGCGATTCAAGAGCACATTCGTCGTAAGCACGGGCTCGCCATCGGTGAGCGGACGTCGGAGGAGATCAAGATCGGGGTCGGTTCCGCGATGTATCTGGAAGATCGCCTCACGATGGAGGTGCGCGGGCGCGACATGGTGACCGGCCTCCCCAAGACAATCAGCGTGACGTCCGATGACGTGACGGATGCCATCCAGAGCGATCTTCAAGGTATTATTGATGCACTCAAGGACGTGTTCCATGACACGCCGCCGGAGCTGTCCGCGGACATCATTGAGCGGGGGATGATGATGTCTGGCGGCACCTCCCTCCTCCGTAATCTCGATGAGTTGCTCGCGCGCGCCACTGGTGTGACCGCGCACGTCGCCGAGGATGCCCTCCTCTGTGTCGCCAAGGGCACCGGTATTGCCCTTGAAAACCTGGACGTCTACAAGCGCAGTTTGGTGGGAACGAAGTAGAGCATCGAGCTTCTAGCTACTGGCTCCTAGCTCGGATGTCTAATCCGTTTCTAGCACCTAGCATCGAGCAGCTATGAGGATTGCTATTGATGCCTCTCGTGCAGCAGGGGAGCAGAAAACCGGCATTGGGTGGTACACGCACCACCTGCTCGCGCACATGCGCACCACGATGCCTGACGGCGTCGGGGTGCGTTTGTATTCGGATGCGGTACTGCCATCATCGCTCGGCCCCATCACGGATCGCTGGGAGCAGACCATGCTCCCGTGGCCGCCGTTACCCGCTGCGCTGCGCGCGTGGTTTGCGACAGTCGGCTTGCCGTTGCGTTGGCCGCTCTGGTCGCAGCTCCGCCTCGCGGAGCGCGTGATTCGCGACGCGTCGGATGTCCTGTTCGTGCCCGCGCACGTCATTCCCTTTGTGTTGATGATGATGCCGCGCGTCAAGCGTCCACAACTGGTGACCACCATTCACGACGTGGTGTTCTGCACATTTCCCGAAACGTACTCGATGCGTGAGCGATGGTACGCCGATCACGCCACGCGGCTGGCCGTGCGATCCGGCGCGCATATCATTGTCCCCACGCAGCACGTTGCAGACGAATTGATGCGCTACTACGCTGCGGACCCCGCCCACATCACGGTGATCTATCATGGCGTCAGTCATGTTCCTCCCCCTCCCGCTGGGAGGGGGGGCGAGGGGGGGTGGGGTATGGCACCCTCCATTCTCTACGTCGGCCGCCTCGAGCACAAGAAGAACGTTGTTCGCATCGTAGAGGCGTTCACGCGTGTTGCAAAAACACACGCGAACGCGCGCCTCGTGCTTGCAGGCAGTGACGGGTACGGGGCAGATGCTGTCCGGCGCGCTATTGCGGCATCGTCTGTCGCGGATCGTATCGACACCCCGGGATGGGTGGATCCCGCGCGGTACGCGGAACTCCTCCGCCGTGCGTCCGTGTTCTGCTTCCCCACGCTCGCGGAGGGATTCGGCTTGCCTATCCTAGAAGCGATGGCGGCGGGCATACCCGTTGTCACGAGTCGCGGCGGCGCGCATGAGGAGGTGGCGGGGGAAGCAGCGCTGCTCGTCGATCCACAGGATCCCGCGGCGATTGCTGACGCATTGACCCGCGTGCTCGATGACACGTCGCTTGCGCGCTCGCTCGCTGTGCGAGGAACAGCACGCGCACGTCTGTTTTCTTGGGACAAAACCGCAAGTAAAACATGGAAAGTGCTGTGCGACATCATGAAAATGTCATAATTGCTTGACAACCAAATGCAGTCCTGTTATGCTGATGACAGAACGCACTGGTCACCTATCACGCCATCATTGTGCATCCCATTCTTGAGCGAGAACTCCAGAAGCTAGGCCTCTCGGACAAAGAGTCCAAGGTCTACCTCGCGTCGTTGCAGCTTGGGCCGCAGCCGGTGCAAGATATTGCGCGGAAAGCGGGCGTCAATCGCGCCACGACGTACGTCATGATTGAGGCCCTGACGCAGAAGGGGCTCATGACATCGTTTGAGCGTGGGAAGAAGCGCTATTTCAACGCGGAGGCGCCGGATCGGCTCCTCTCGCTGCTCCATGTCCAGGTGGAGGAGCTGCGCGACCGCGAGCGTGAGTTTAGCCAGGTGCTCCCCGATCTTCGCGCGATGCTCACATCGGCAGGGGAGCGGCCGCGGGTGCGGTTCTTCGAGGGGCCGGAGGGCGTGCGCGCCATGCGCGAGGAGATAGCCGCCACGGACGCGAAGGATCTCTGGGTGGTCACGCAGGTGAAGCTGGGCACGCACGAGCTCTCCACCGCGGAGCATGAGGAGCACGATCGCAAGTTGCGATCGAAAGGAATCACGTTGCATGTGCTCTACACTGGCACCGTGGCACCAGAGGAAATCCAGCAGCATCCCACCTGGAACTTCCGAGAAGTCCCCGAAGGTACATTTCCGTTCAAGGGCGAGATTTCGGTTTTCGGCGACAAGATTTACGGCTTCACCTACAGCGGAAAGATTATCGGCGTGATTATTGAGAACGCAGACCTCGCCGAGACGCTCCGTTCCACCATTCGTCTCGCCTGGTTCGGCGCCGCAGCTCCCAAGCACGCTCCGCTGTTTGTGGAATAACGGCAGGCCGATTTTCGCATGCACGACCCCTCTCCATGATGGAGGGGGGTCGTGCGGTTTATTTTCTGCACTTCCCGCCAATCAATAAACCCCGCCAGTGATGGGCGGGGTCAACCAGACGAAACGAGCAGAGCGAGCAATGGCGTGTGGAGGCGTGGGCGGCTATGAAAGCATCGGCATCGCAGGGCCGGTGGCGTTGTCGTCCGGGCGCTGGCTGCAGCGCTCCACCCAACCGTACCATCCCTGATCCAGCATGTGCGTCCTGCGAATCCCTGGACAGCGGATTTCTTGGATCGGCAGGCGTGTGCAGATGCCGCTACCACCGCTGTTGAACAGGATGGACGCTGCCGCATTGGTTTCCCGGGTGCTCGTTCGCATTGCTTGCTCCTCGTCTTGTGCTGCGCGTACTGCACGCAGCAGTGGAAGGTACTCCATGTGTGTACGTCCCGTGTTCCCGTGAGGTTCCGCACAGGACGTACGCTCTACGGCAACGCTACCACGCACGGGAAAACATGTCAAGTTTTTTTGGCATCCTATGGCGTTTTTCGTAATTTGTACATTGCACAACGCACAATTTTTTGCTGTATTGCGATATATTTATGAAATTTTGACTCTTGTGTTATACAAGAGAATGACGAAGTTTTCGAGTAACACAACGTGTACATGTGCATTCGGTAAACGTTGGCCGCATGGTACGATACGAGCAAGAGGAGCACATTGAATCAACAACAATCCATGGAACTCATCGGCCACAATGCCGCGCGCGTGCTCCTCGATCGGCTGGCTGCCGATGGGGGACTTGCGCATGCGTACCTGTTCGCGGGGCCGCCGCACGTGGGGAAGACCACGCTTGCGCGATGGCTCGCGCAGCGGCTCCTCTGCACGGGGGATGCCGTGCGGCCATGTGGTGCGTGCACGGTGTGCGCACACATTGCAAGCGGCGTGCACGCGGATGTGCGGGTGCTCGCGCCGGAGGAGGGCACCATCGGCGTTGATGCCGCGCGTGTGTGGACGGACACGCTTGTGCAGTCCTCGTTGTTCGCCGGATGGAAAATTGGTATGGTGGAAGCAGCGGAAGTGATGACAGAATCCGCGGCAAATGCGTGTCTGAAGGCGATTGAGGAGCCAACGCCGCGCACCGTCATCATCCTCACGGCATCGCGCGCACGCGGCGTGCTTCCCACCATTGCATCGCGGTGCGCGATCGTACGCCTGGGGGCGGTGCCGGAGGCGGTCATTGCGTCTGCGTTGGAAGCGCGTGGGATTGCAGATGCTGCAATAATCGCGGCGCTTGCAGACGGAGCACCCGGACGGGCACTCGCATACGCGGAGGACGCAACGCGCATGGATGTGGTTCGTGCATATCGGACAACGGGAGATGCCTTGGCCACGGGATCAATCGCAGCGCGTCTGCGGAGCGTGGAGAAGATCGTCAGTGCATTCCCTAAAGATCGCGCCGCCGTACGAGCGGAGGTGGACGAGATCGTCAAGGCGTTCGAACGTGCGGTGCAGCAGCGCCTTCGTGCCCCACACGAGCACCTCGCGCACTGGCAGGATGTCCTCCACGCGCTCGCGCGGGTACCGCGGCTCCGCGATGCCAATGTCGCTCCTCGTCTCATCCTTGAATCCCTCGTCCTCGCGCATCCGTAGCTCCTTGTCTGCGTCATTGCGAGGTTTCTACATCCGCCGGAGGCGGAAGCGAGTCCACGCACGCGGATTCCTCGCGTACTCGGGACATGCTCCGTAATTTCATCACGACTCGATCTCGCAATGTGTTTTGAATATTTTATGCGCATCGTTACCCGTCTCGCTCTTCCCGTCGCTGCGCTGATGTTCCTTGGCGCCGGGTGCATCTCGTTCTCCGGTAGCGGCGCGGATGGCGGCATCTTCTTGAGCAAGGATCGCGGTGAGGCGTGGGAGCAACGTGGCGCGGTGCTCTCCGTGGGCGGCGGGCAGTCGCTCGCGCCGGTGAACGTTCTGGGGATTACGCAGGACCCCAACGATCCGCTGGCGCTCTATACAACCACGGAAGCCAACGGCGCGTACGCGTCGTGGGACGGCGGCGCATCGTGGCAGCTCCTCGGATCATCCTTCGCGCAGTCGCGCACGAGCGCGGTGGGGCTGCATCCAACCGATCGCTGTACCATCATCATCGCCGGCGGTCAGCGCGTGTACCGGACCAAGGACTGCGGACGCCACTGGGACTCCAGCGTGTTTGAGGCCAATGTGTCCATGACCGCGTTGGCGATGGACCCCGTCGCGCCCTCGGTGGTGTACGCGGGTAACTCGCGCGGCGACATCCTGTTGAGTACGGATAGTGGCGCAAGCTGGCGCACGATGCATCGCGCAGAGAATCCCATCCGGCAGCTCATCGCGGTGCGCACGGGTGGCAGTAGCTTCGTCATTGCCGTAACCAGCCGCGAAGGATTGCTTCGCAGCATGACGCGCGGCGCAACATGGGAATCGTTACGCAAGGGCATGGAGTCGTTCCCCGCAGCGTTCAACACGAGCGTTGTGGTTCCGGTGGCAGAGCGCCCGGGCGAGCTGATCCATGCATCGCAGTACGGCCTCCTGCGCTCACGCGATGCAGGATCTACCTGGGAGGCCATCCCGCTCCTCACGGAAGCCGGATCTGTCACCATCACCGCGGCAGCCGTGGACCCAGCAGATCGTGATCGCATCGTGTACGCCACGCGCTCCACGTTCTACCGTACGTCGGATTCCGGCCGCACTTGGGAAACCCGCAAGCTCCCCACCTCCCGCCTCATCACCGGCCTCCTCATTGACCGGCGTAGCAGCGATGCGGTATGGATGAGTACGAGGCAGGTGAAGGAGTGATGCGGAAGCAACGAGTCGTCCGCCCGTAGCTGCTCGGTTCTGGATGCATGGATTACCTTTCTTATCCTCTCCTCACTATCCCGTCGCATCCTCTTCACTGCTCGTTTCGTGCTCGCATACACAACCCATCATTCGCGTACTATCTGTTATGACCCTCGATCCCTACCGTCCAGAATTTGAGAAAACTTTGCAGCACCTCCTGCATGAGATGCAGCAGATTCGTACCGGCCGGGCAACGCCGGCGTTGGTGGAAGATGTGCCGGTGGAAGCGTACGGCGCGATCATGCGTGTGAAGGAGTTGGCGACGATCACGGTGCCGGACGCACGCAACATTCAGATTGACCCGTGGGATCAGAGCGTCACCAAGGACATCGAGCGTGGCATCCGTAAAGCGCAGCCGATGCTCAATCCGGTGGTGGACGGCAAGACCATCCGCGTGCCCATGCCGGAGCTTACGGAGGATTCGCGCAAGGAACTCACCAAGCGCATCGGGCAGAAGGTAGAGGAGTCCCGCCAGAGCGCACGCCACGTCCGCGAGAAAGCACGCACGGCCATCGTGGAGGCAGAGCGGGAAGGGGAGGTGACCGAGGACGACAAGTACCGCCTCCAGAAGCAGCTCGATGAACTCTCCAAGGAGTACGACGACAAAATCAAGGATACGGGCGACAAGAAATCTCGCGAGATCATGACGGTCTAGGGTTCGCGCTCTCCTGAAATTTTTGCGTGCCGCTTCATATTGAGACCGTAGAAAAAGTGGATAAGTAGTGTCATTGCGAGCCCGAGTCCTCGAGGGCGTGGCAATCCCGGCGGCTTAGTTGACCGAGATTGCTTCGTCGGAGACTCCTCGCAATGACAACGCGTGGGTATTTTTCTACGGTCTCATATTGAGTGGTGCGTAATGCTGGGCCGCGTGCTGTCTGTCGTGTAAGGAACGGTTTTTTCTTTTTTTGTTCCTCCCCCTCTCCACTTCGTGGGGAGGGGGAGTTAGAGGGGGAGGGGCTTTTGCGCACGAGGGAACCATAAGCAGTACCCCCCAATACAGCACACGCGACACATACCCTCGGGTATCTCCTCTATGTCGTCCTCCCCACAAAAAATTCAACCCGGACTCCCATCGGGCTTCCGCGACTACCTGCCGCGGGAGATGATCGTGCGCAACCAGATGCTCCAGACCATTCGGGAGGTCTATGAGCGATTTGGCTTTGACCCGTTGGAGACGCCCGGCATGGAGCGGCGCGCGGTGCTCACGGGCGGGCAGGATGCCAGCATGATGATCTACGAGACGCGCACCAGCGCGGATCGCGCTCCGGCCGATGCAACAGACCCGCGCGCCACCGCGCTGCGATTTGACCTCACGGTGCCGCTCGCGCGCGTCGTCGCGCAGTACCTTGGCGTTGGCACGGCGCAGGATCGTCAGCTCCGCCTGCCCTTCCGCCGGTACCAGATGGGCAGCGTCTGGCGCGGCGAGCGTCCGCAGGCGGGGCGGTTCCGCGAGTTCATCCAGTGCGACGCGGACATCGTGGGCGTCGCAACGCCTGTCGCAGACGCGGAGGTCATTGCGCTCGCCGTGACAGCTCTCCAGGCCCTCGGCGTCCCACGCTTCGCCGTGCGATTCAACAACCGCAAGCTTCTCAACGCGTTGGCGCCCTACGCGGGGTTTGATCCGGCGCGCATCGCGGACGTGCTTCGTGTGTTGGACAAGTACCTCAAGATCGGGCGCGACGGCGTGCTGCGTGAGCTCACCAAGCCACAACGTCCCGCGCAGGCAGCAGCGACAGAAGGGGAGGCAGATACGGAATCCGATTTTGGCCTCGGGTTTGACGCGGCAACCGCAGCGCGCATCGCCGCGTTCATGGATCTCTCCGGCTCCACGGATGAGCTACTCGAGCGCAGCGCAGCGCTTTTCGCGGGCGTCGCCCTTGCGGAGGAGGGGATTGCAGAGCTCCGCAGCATCGTGGACGCCCTGCGCGCGATGGGAGCGGATGAGCGGTGTTGGCGCCTGGACCTCACCATCGCGCGGGGCCTGGGGTACTACACTGGCATGGTGTTCGAGACGTTCTTGCTCGACGAGCGTGGAGAGATGCTGGTCATGCCGTCCGCAGACAGCGCCGACGGGCAGCAGGAAGAGCGGTTCGGCAGCGTCTGCTCCGGCGGCCGCTACGACGGCCTCGTCTCGCGGTTTTCCGATGCATCCATCCCGGCCACCGGCGCCTCCATTGGTGTAGATCGGCTCTTCTATCAGCTCGTCCGCACCGGCGTCATCACGCCTACGCCTACGCGCGTCCAGGCGTTGGTCACCGTGATGGATCCGGAGCACATCGCGGACTACCTCGCGATCACCGGCCAGCTCCGCGCCGCCGGAATCCGCACCGTCCTCTGGGAAGGAGCCGAGACCTCCTTCAAAGAGCAACTCTCCTACGCCGTCGCCCAGGAGATCCCGTTCGTGCTCATCGTCGGCGATGATGAACGCGCCTCCGGAACCGTCGCCGTCAAACATATGGCTGCCCACACCCAAACCGCCATCCCCCGTCCCGACATCGTGCAGCACCTCCTCCGTCATTGCGAGGAGTAAGTCCGCGAACGACGCGGCAATTTCCACGATTCGTGCCCCGTACACGTTTGCCCTCGCCCCGCTCACGCGCTACGCTGAAAATCTACCGGCCGCGCACGAACACGCGCGCGTTGCCCCTTTCTTATCCTCCCCCTCGCTGCACGCAGCAACCTTTTTGAAAATAGTCGCAAACAACCTGCATCATCCGCGTCATCCGTCCTATGCCCGTCACCATGGAAAAACTCGTCTCGCTCTGCAAGCGCCGGGGGTTTATTTTTCCGGGATCGGAACCGTACTCCGGGCTTGCCGGCACATACGATTACGGTCCGTTGGGTGTGGAGCTCAAGAACAACATCAAGCGCGCGTGGTGGAAGCGCGTGGTGCAACAGCGCGATGACATCGTGGGATTGGACGCCGCCATCCTCATGAATCCAAAAGTGTGGGAGGCATCCGGCCACGTCGCGGGGTTCGCTGATCCGTTGGTGGACTGCCGTAAGTGCAAAGCGCGCCACCGCGCGGACACGCTGGAACCGCCTGGGGCCTGTCCGCAGTGTGGGAGTGAGGATCTGACCGATGCGCGCCCGTTTAACATGATGTTCCGCACGTTCGTCGGTCCCATGGAGGACACGGCGTCGCAAACGTACCTGCGCCCGGAAACCGCACAGGCGATCTTCGTGGATTTCCCCAGTATCCTGGCCACCGCGCGCAAGAAGCTCCCATTCGGCGTGGCGCAGATCGGCAAGGCGTTCCGCAACGAGATCACCCCGGGCCAGTTCCTCTTCCGCCTGCGTGAGTTTGAACAGATGGAAATCGAGTACTTTGTGAAACCCGCGGATTGGGAGCGCGTGTTCGCGGAGTGGTTGCAGTTCATGCAGGATTGGATGGCCGCGTGTGGCATCGCGCCGGAGCGCTATGCATTGCGCGAGCACGCAGACGATGAGCGCGCGTTCTACAGCAAGCGCACCATCGATATCGAGTACCACTTCCCGTTCGGCCAGAAAGAACTCTACGGCCTCGCGTACCGCACAGATTACGATCTCACGCAGCACGCGCAGCACTCCAAGCAGGACTTCTCGTACTTCGATGAGGTCACCAAGGAGCGCATCGTGCCGCATGTCATCGAGCCGTCCGTCGGCGTGGATCGCATGGTACTCGCCGTGCTTCTAGAGGCATACCACGAAATCGAAGGCGGCCGCAGCACCACTACGGAGTCAACCAAAGAAGCCGAAGTGGTGCTCAAGCTCCCCAAAGAGCTTGCCCCCATCAAAGTTGCCGTCCTCCCGCTCTCCAAGAAAGAGCCCCTCGCCGCCAAAGCCCAGGAGATCGTGCGCGAGTTGCGCACGCGCTGGATGGTCGCCTACGATGATGTCGCCTCCATCGGCCGCCGCTACCGCCGCCAGGACGAGATCGGCACCCCCTACTGCGTCACCGTGGACTTTGCGTCCCTCGAGGACGGCAAGGTGACCGTTCGCGACCGCGACACCATGACCCAAGACCGTATCGCCATTCCAGACCTCGTCGGTCATCTCTCCGATCTCCTCGGCTGCTGACCCCCCCGCCTCTTCCCACTGCTGCCCCCCGCGTCATTGCGAGGAGCGAGTCCCCCGAGCGACGCGGCAATCTCACACGCCACAGAACCAACACCCACCCCCCCAAAAGATTCCCCCTCCCCACTTCGTGGAGAGGGGGAACAACGTATCCAACAACGCACATGGAGCCAGCGGCACTTTCTTATCCTCCCCCTCTCCATTCCATGGGGAGGGGGAGGGGCCCTATGGCACCAAGCCCCACGATTATTCCGATTATTCCCACGGACACCATTTTGTTTCTACACGCTTTCGTTTATGGACTTGACACGGTTTCGCAGACTTGAAACGGTTTCGCGTGGTTTCGCGATGGCGCGTAGCACACATACACAACTCTCGGCTCGCAGGAGATGATCCCGGGGCGCGGCCGTATCTCTTCCGGTCACCCCTCGGCGCAGCGCTCATTGGACGAACGGTGGGGGGTGCGGTGACCATGACCATCAATGGTATTGAGAAGCGCTGCTGCGTCATTGGTGCCGTGCAGGGTGACATCATGATATATTATAAGTAATGGTCGATGAGTCTGTTGATAACTTTTCTTTTAAAGCACACTAGAAATGTATGAATTTTTTTCGCAAGATGCTATCGGTGACCATGATTGGTTTCCTTTTTGTATTCCTCGTCCCCACATCTGCCCTTGCTGCGAGTACTCCTTCACTTGGCGCAGCAACGTCGTACGGTGTTCTTGCGAGTACGTACACAAACACGACGGCGGGAACGACCATCAATGGTGATATTGGTTTCACTACGGGTCCAGCTGTGGTGCCCGGAGGAGTACATCCGAACTACGGATCGGGTGCTCCATACGCAACCGCAGGTGAAGACCAAGGGTTCGCGCTCACTACGTTGGCCGCCCAGCCATGTACGTTTACCTTTGCGCCGGGGGCGATCAACCTCTCCACGGATACGACACACGGTCCTATTGGCGTGTACACTCCGGGCGTCTACTGCAGCACGGGGGCGATGGATGTCGGCGGACCGTTGACGTTGAACGGCAGCGGAACGTATATCTTCCGGCCAGATGGCGCGTTGACATCAACGGCCGGTGCGACGGTCACGTCGAGCGGTTCGTCGGCGTGCGATGTCTTTTGGACACCAACGCAAGCGACAACGCTCGCTGCGAACACGACGTTTGTAGGGACCGTCATTGACAATGCGGGTATCACCGTTGGTGCAAACACGACGTGGTCAGGACGGGCATTGGCATTTGGTGGAACCGTGACCACGGATACGGATACCATCACCGTCCCAACGTGCGCGTCAGCTCCCGCCACCCTCCGCGTCATCAAAGCGGTCACGAATAACGACAGTGGTACGGCTGTCGCATCGGACTTCACCCTCCACGTCAAACTCTCCGGTACCGACGTTACCGGCAGCCCCGCCGCAGGAGCCGTATCTCCTGGCACCACATACTCCCTCGCCCCTGACACCTACGTCGTGAGCGAGGACGCATTCGCGGGGTATGCAGCGACGTTCAGCGGGGATTGCGCCACGAACGGCAGCGTGACGCTCGCCGCGGGTGAGAGCAAGACGTGTACCGTGACGAATGATGATATCTTCGCAGGCAGGATCACGGGCGCTTCGCCAGATTCGGGAACCATCAACGTTGTCAAGAAAGTCATTAACGATAATGGAAGGAATCGGGTCATCGCGAACTTCCCCCTCTTTATCAACGGCGCGCCGGTGACGTCCGGTACCACGTACACCTTCAAGGCACCCGCGTCGTATACCGTGACCGAAACCACC
>JAUSKM010000045.1 GCA_030646955.1 bacterium | reverse complement strand
CGGCTGCAGCGCGTGGCGTTCGAGATGTCCGCCGTACACCCCTTCCGCGGCCAGGTGGTCCCACGCCGCAATCGCTCGATGCGGTGACGATCAAACAGAAAATCATCGAGGAGCGCTCGGAGGCGCTCGCGCTCGGGGATGACCTCGGCGCCGTGGATGGGGAGAGCGGAGACGCCGCACGCTTGCTCCGTCGCGTCGAGCAGAAAATTTCCGCGGCGGATGTCGCGCTCAACGCCGGTGATGCGGAACAGGCGCATCGGTTGCTGGATGGGGCAATCGTGCTTCGAAAGAATGCGAAGCACTTCGTGAAGGTGCCGGAGCGAGCGGAAGAACGTCAGCGCGGCGTGCAGGAGGATATCGTCGCGGTGCGCGAAGACCTTGCGGACGCTGAGGAGCGACTCGAAGTGTTGCGAGATACGTTGTCGACGTCGGAGTCCTTGGCTGGAGCATCCGAGCTCGTCGCGGTTGCGCATGAAAAACTCGCGGAGGCAGCGCGAGGACTCGCGGCGAAGGAGTACGATCGTGCGCAGACGCACGCGGCAACCGCTGGTCTTCTTATCGATCGGATGGTGAAGGAAATGGATGGTGTGGTTGAGCGAGACGATCAGACGGAGGAGGCGCTTGAAGCCGATGTCGAGCGGGAGGGAGGAGCGCCGGAGGAACGGCCTGCCCCGACCGGAGCGTCGGGGGAGGACGAGGACGATGACCGAGCTGATCGTGATATACGCGCGCCGAAAGAGGTCGGCACTTCAGCGAGCGTCGAAGTGGAGGCGACGGAAAAGGGTGACGCTGGGCGTGAAGATCCCGGATCCCGTCGTGGTCGCGTGAAGGGGCAACGGGAGTCATGGGATGCGATGGGGGACGGTGCGACAGTCGTGAACCCCGAGACAGGTGTGCGTATCGAATTCGACAAGGAATACCTTCGTCCCCTCGCGTGGTGAAGGATGCTCTTCCGGTGATGATTGCCTGCAGATTGCAGGCGATTTTCTATTTCAGGCCTTGACATGGTGGATCGGCATCATGGTACGCTGTGGATACCCCCCCATGGGGGGTTTTGATCCGCGTAGCTCCTATGGCGAAGCATCGCCCGGGACAATCCGAAGACGTGCAGCGTCAACTGCTCAATCGCATGAGCTACGTTCGTGGGCACGTCGAGGCAGTTCGGAAGATGATCGGTGACGGCGCATATTGTCCCGATGTCATCCTCCAGAACCTCGCGATTGTGAAGGCCCTGAAGCGCGTGAATGAGCTCATCCTCGCACAGCATCTCCGATCATGCGCGAGGAAGGCAATGCGCGGAACGGACGTGAAGGCGCAGGAGCGCGTGGAACGAGAGATCATCGCGATCGTGCGCAATAGTTGCTGAGTATGCATATTGCCATTCTCGGTGCTGGCAATATGGGTATTGCGCTTGCGACCGTGCTCGCGGAGCGTGGTCACCGCACGACGCTCTGGTCCATTGAGCCGGACGTCATCGCAGACATCGTCAACCATCACCGATCGGAAAAGTATCTCTCCGGCATCACGCTCGATCATCAGATTACTGCGACCGGCGATCTCGCAGCGGCGCTTCGGAGTGCACGCGGGGTGATCGTTGCGGTTCCGTCCTCGGTCGTCAAGCGGGTCGCGGAGCGAGCGGCACCGTATATATCGAAGCGAATTCCTGTCCTGAGTGTCGCAAAGGGGATCGCCTCAACATCATTCCGGCCACTCGCGGATGTTGTGGCTCGTGCGCTCGGTCGCATTCACGGGTCCGTTGCGGGACTCGGGGGACCCGCGATTGCGACGGAGTTTTCACGCGGGACACCCACCGCGGTCGTGGTAGCTGGTAGGCCGGCGGATACGAAGTTCTGGCAGCGCGCACTCGAGCGGTCGACGTTCCGAGTTGAGGCGTCCCGCGATCTCATTGGTGTGTCGTGGGCAGCGTGTCTGAAGAACGTCTACGCGATTGCGCTCGGGATGTGCGATGGGATGCGGTACGCTATGAATACGAAGGCGATCCTCATGACGCGAGCGCTTGCGGAGATGGCGGTGGTGCTGCGGAGCGCTCGCGCGCAATCAGAAACGGTGTACGGTCTCGCGGGTGTCGGCGACCTCGTAACAACGGGGTTCTCGCCGCACGGCCGTAACCGACGGTTTGGAGAAATGATTTGCGCTGGCGAGCAATGTGATATTACGGCGGTGCTCAAAACAATGACGGTCGAAGGTGTCGCGGCGGTGGATGTCGCACACGCATGGGCGATCCGGAAGCGGCTTCGCCTACCACTCCTCGATCTCGTCTGGCGCGTCTGCCACCGCGGCGTGGACCCATGCCGTTCGCTGGAAGCGTATCTTCGGAAGTAACCTCATTAGTATGCCGAACACACGGTTCATCGAGTGGGTACTGCGACTCGCGGTCGCTGGGGAGTTTCTCGGTCACGGCGTGTTTGCGCTCCAGCAGAAGGTTGGTTGGTTTAAATACTTCGAGTCTGTCGGAATCAGTGATCCGGGTACAATCGGGAAACTCCTCACGATCGTGGGCATCGCGGATCTCGTGGTCGCGCTCATCATGCTCCTCAAGCCCGTGCGGGTGGTGCTGCTCTGGGCTGCGGTGTGGGGTCTCTGGACCGCGATGATCCGTTGGCCTGTTGGCCCGGATCCGGTCTGGGATTTCTTCGAGCGCTGGGCCAACTGGGGTGCACCGCTCGCGTTGCTCCTCGTCCTCGGCTGGCCGAAGTCGGTTCGGGAGTGGTTCCGCGTTCGCGGATCGTAGTCACCGATACATGTTTATGATGGGATTCTTTACCGACTGGACCTGGGCGCCGTGGATGTGGCTTCCCATGATCCTTTGGTGGGCACTCGTTATCCTTGCGGTCATCGCGCTCGTGCGATGGATCGCGGGACAGTCGGGGAGTGCGCGAGGAAAGTCCGCACGCGAGATCCTCGAGGAGCGCTACGCGCGTGGGGAGATATCAAGGGAGGAGTTCGAGGAGAAGCGGCGTGATCTCGACAGGCGTTCAT
>JAUSKM010000039.1 GCA_030646955.1 bacterium | reverse complement strand
ACTTGCCTGCGCATGCATGCACCGTGCCAGCAAAATCCAAATACCAGGGGCGGGAGTTGAACCCGCGACCAAGGGCTTATGAGTCCCCTGCTCTACCGCTGAGCTACCCTGGCGACGAGTGGGCGTCGTGCGCGACGCATGATTGTAAGCGAGGAGTCAGGGTATCGAGGGATGGTCCGAAGATGCCCTGGCGACGACATCGGAAAAAAACTGCCACCGCACCCACACTCTCCACCGTACTCCACCATGCCATGAACGTGTACGGCCGTCAACATTACAAAGCACCCCGCAATGGTGCGGGGTGCTTTGTAATGCGGGGGCAGGATTCGAACCTGCGACCTCCGGGTTATGGGCCCGGCGAGCTGCCAAGCTGCTCCACCCCGCACCATGAGCGCACACGGCCAGAACAAAAAACGAGCGCGCAGCTCACCCTCTAGTGTGCCAGAAGCGCGGAAAACCGTCAAACGCCCTGCAGTCCACGCACACGCTGCCACACCGCACGCGCTACCGCAATGAGTCGCATCCGCATCACAGGATCATGCAAGAGGTTCCACATACCCGGGGCCACGGACACGAGCACGATCGCGATGACGATGGGGATGAGGTACCGATCGATATCTGGAATAACCCGCCCCAGCGTGTATCCTGCAAGCGGTATTCCCGTCGCCCAGATGAGCGCACCGATGACATTGTATGCGAGGAACGTTGGATAGTGCATGCGCCCGACGCCCGCGAGCACGGGTGTGAACGTCCGGATGATCGGCATGAACCGCGCAAGCATGATAGCTTTGGGCCCGTGCTTCGCAAAGAACCGCCGAGAGCGCTCCACGTGCTCCGGGTGAAACAACAGCGAGTTCGGACGCCGGAACACCTTTGGGCCGACGTGCTTCCCAAACGCGTACCCAACGCTGTCACCTGCTATCGCGGCAACCGTTGCGAGCACGATGAGCCACCAAATGTTCAAAACGCCCGAGGACGCAAGAACCCCGGCGGTGAACAACAACGAATCACCGGGCAGAAAAAACCCAATGAGCAGTCCGGACTCCGCAAAAATGACGAACGTGATACCCGCAAGCCCGGCAGCGGTGATGACGGCGATCAGCTCCATACAAGTATTCGTGTGCGGGGTGTACGTGTATGCGCGGTGCTGTGGACACTCCTGTACCACTCATACCCCGCCCATTCGAAACCGACAACTACGAACCATTCCAGCTGAACGCATCAAAAATCCAATCCGCAAGTACGCCAGCATCACGGAAACGATCGGGGTGCGTCGTAGCGCCAAGGATTGCAACAGCAATCGCATGCCCGTCTCGCGCAACGATTGCGACAAAATTGTACCCCGCTTCATCAAGGTACCCTGTTTTGCCCCCCAGGAGCTCGTATGGGTGAGCGCGATTGTCCGTGAGAAGTACGTTCGTCGTGGTGACGGCAATCGCACGGCGATCGGGCCGATGGGCATCAATGGTGACACGCGCAGTCCCCAGGAGCTCGCGGAGCACTGGACGCGCAGCGGCGGCAATGAGGAGCCGCGCGGCATCGATGGCGGTCCCGCGGTTTGCTGACTCAAGACCGGCGGGATCGGCAATGCGGAACGAGCGGAGTCCCAGGCGACGCGCCGCTGCGGCAAGCACGTCGTCGGTCGCGTGCGCGTCGTCCGTCCGCGCGAGCGCACGCGCGGCAGCGTTGTCCGAGTACACGAGCATTGCCGCCAAGGCATCGCGCGTGGTCACCTGATCGCCCGGCCGCAAGACGGTATGCCCCTCACGCGGGATATCTTCTGCGAGAATGGTGATGAGCGTCGGTCCCGTGTCCTCGTACGCAATGGCCGTCAGCACCTTCGTCACGCTGGCGAGCGGGCGGACAAGGTACGGCTGTTTGCCCCACAGCACCGCACCGGACGCAACGTCAATCACTGCCGCGCTGGCTGCCGTCAGCTCCGGCCCCAGCTCCATCGCCTCGTCTGTCGCGGCGAGCTTGCGCACGGGAATCTGTGGCTGCTCCGCAACAACCGTCGACGCCTGCATCGGCTCCGAGAGCGATGGGTGTGCACTCCACGCATGGAGTGCGGTCACGAGCAGTGCGAGGAGCGCGGTCATACCGGCGGCGCATCCACGGACGGCGCGGTATCCTCGCCGCGTGTTGTCGCAAGGTACTCAGAAATGACGGCATTGCGATGGAGCGCGGCGTACTCCGGCAGCTCGCGAATGTCCGCGACGCCAAGATGTCGAAGAAAATCCATGGAGGCCTCGTACACGTCCTCGCCCCGTGCGCTATCCCGACGGCTCGTGATGAGCCCGCGCATGAGGAGATTGCGCAGGATGAGGCCGCAATGCACGCCACGAATGTGCTCCAGCTCCGCCTTCGTGATCGGCCCGCGGTATGCGATGACCGTGAGCGCCTCCAACTGCGGTCGCGTCAACTCGCCGCGCAGCTCATCTTTTGCAATCGCCTCCGCAATACCCTGACAGTCCGGGTGAGATGCGAGCTGCACCGCGTCGCCCGCGACGACCACCATCGTCCCGCCGCCGCGCGCGTTCCACGTGGTCTGAAACGCCGCCACCGTCGCAACCGCCGCACGCACATCGCACCCGAGCAGCTGTGCAATCTTCTTCGTCGAAAGCGGCTTGCCGGAAAGGAAGAGAATCGTCTCCAACGCCCGGTGGAGATCAATAGATGGAGTTTCGTGTTTGGACATAAGAAAAGAGGAAAGTTGCTCGCTGCTGGCTCATCGCTGCTCACAATATCCAGAAACCAAACGCTAGAATCTAGGAGCTAGGATCTCATAATTTATTCCCCCGCCCCGCAGCGTACCACGGTAATCGGCGTGAATCTGCCTTCCTGGTGGAAGTCCACCACGCGCTGCTTCACCAACTCCAGAACGGCAAGAAAACTCACGATGCGCTCATCCTTCCGCACGCGGCCGCGCAGAATATCCGTGAACAACGTGCGCGGCCGCGCGGCGATAAGCGTACGAATTTCCGCAATACGATCGTCAATGGAGATAGCGCGGCCGATCGTTGCTTTCGGGATACGCACGATGGGCTCCAGCTCCTGGATGACGCGAACCATCGCGGCCGCCAGCGCATCCAACGACACATTGGGCGGCGGGAGGAACGCGGGATGCTCCACGGGAATCCGCGCACTCGGATACATCTGCGGCGCCTCCCCAAACCGCTCCGCGATTCCCTTGGCCGCCTCCACGAACGCCCGATAGATGCGCAGCTGCTCGGCAAGTCCCGTGTCGTCCGCCACCGCTTCCGCCTGGGCCTCGGGCAGCAACGCGAGGGACTTGAGATAGAGGAGCTTTGCCGCGATCACCAAAAAATCCGCAACATCTTCCGGCGCACGCGATTCCATCTGACGGAGGTGCGCAAGGTACGCCTCGCACACCGTCGCAAGCGCGACGGTGGTGATGTCCAGCTCTTCCTGCTCAATGAGCTGCAGGAGGAGGTCCAACGGACCCGCAAATTGTTCAAGCTGCACCGCGTGTGCCATGTACATCCTATCGTCGCGCCGCACGCGAACGCTTCACCGGCTTTTTCTTCGCTGGCTTCTTCGCACTCCGCTTTGCCACCGTTGGCTTCTTGCTCTTGCTGCTCCGCGATTTCATGCTCCGCCGCACGCGCTCGCTCACCTTCGCAACTACCGGCGCCTCCGCATCAATGAAATCCTGCACATCGCACCGGAGCGATTCCGTGTGGCTCCCCGCACGACACACGATGCGGCGGCACTTCGCAAGTCCGCTGTCCAACACGCACCGCACGCCAAAGAACGTCCCAAACGGCGGCGTCGTCCCCACCTTAATCTTGAGCTGCGCGATGGCCTGCTCGGACGCGATGGACACCTTCTTGGCGCCCGTCACCTTCTTCAAGCGATCAAAGTCAATACGCGTATCCGCGGGAACGCTCACCAACACCAAATCACGATCCGCGCGCACCAGCACGGACTTCGCCACCGCGCCCAGCTCCTCACCCAACGTCTGCGCCAGGTCAAACGCCGTAAACACCTTCCGATGCGGCAGCACCTCATGCGCAATATCGCACCGCTCAAGATGGCTCAGCAGACGCTTCGGAATAGACATACGCGCGTTGCAAAAACAAGAAAATATCAAAAACACTGCTCTCCTCTCATTCTATCGCCGTCCGCACTGGTTGGCGAATCGAGCGCCCCCACCAAAAAGCAGCCCCCGAGCACACCGTGGGACTGCTTGGTGCCATCACCGTCGATCGATTTGATCACATCCTCTTCTCATACACCGCGTGCTGCCAGCGGAACGCCCCCTTCACCAGCTCCACGGACACGAGGCCGAAGAAACTCAAGGCGATGATGATGCCCCACCCCCAGAGCGGGAGCGGAACCGTGTGGAGGAGAGGCCGGAGTGCGGGGAGTGTGAGTCCGGCAATGAGCAGCGCGAAGGCGATCGCAAGTGCGGCGAGAAGCATCGGGTTATGCCACGGACGCGTTCGCCAGACCGGTTGGCGGAGCACGCGCACCGAGAAGACGAAGAGGAGCGATTCTGCTGCGAGGGCGCCAAAGACGACCGTCCGTGTGAGATCGAGATCGCCAGTCCACCGGAGTACGGCAAATCCTGTCGCGATGAATAGCGCATCTTTCGCCAACCCGGCACCAAAAACCAACCAGCGCGATTCGCGGTTGAGCAACGGCTCCTTCCGCGTGCGCGGCCGCTCATGCATGACACCATGCTCTGGCGGCTCGAATGCAAGCGCGGCAGCCGGCAGTGTATCCTCAAGGAGGTTCACCCAAAGGATCTGCGCCGGGAGAATGAGGAGCGGCATGCCGCTCACGATGGATGCGGCCACGATGAGCACTTCCGTAAAACTCGCAATAAGCAAATAGTTCGCGGTCTTCCGGATGTTGTCCCACATGGTGCGGCCGCCCTCGATGCCTGCGACAATCGTTTCGTACCGATCATCGAGCAGCACGAGGTCTGCGGCCTCGCGGGAGATATCTGTTCCGGAGCCCATGGCAACGCCGACATCCGAAGTCACCAACGCAGGCGCATCGTTCACCCCATCCCCCGTGACCGCCACGGCCTCGCCACGCGCCTGCCACGCGTTCACCAGCCGCGCCTTCTGCACGTGCGTCGTCCGCGCAAACACATCCACGCCAACGATGCGCTCTGCCAATGCCGCGTCGGACATGCGATCCACTTCTTCACCCGTGAGCACCACCGGCTCGCCCGCAGCAAGGCCAACGTCCTCCGCGATGCGTTTGGCAGTCGCTGGATGGTCGCCCGTCACCATGATGGTCCGCACGCCAGCCACTCGCGCTGCCGCAACCGCGCGCGCGGCGCTCTCCCGAAGTGGATCGCGGATAAAAAAGAGACCCACGAGCACCGCATGGGCAGTCGGGTTCCCCAACGCAGCGATACGCTCCGTGTGCACTGGAACCCGTGCGATCGCAATGCCTATCACACGAAATCCCTCGTATCCCTTCACATCCAGCTCCTCCCGCACATGCTCTGGCAACTTGCCATGCGCCACGATCCGCTCCGGCGCCCCAATGAGAATGAGTTCATGTTCCTGCTTGTGGCTGTCGGCTGTCGACGATCGACTTGCGA
Source organism: bacterium (assembly GCA_030646955.1). GTDB lineage: Bacteria > Patescibacteriota > Patescibacteriia > JACPHY01 > JACPHY01 > JAUSKG01. The sequence goes on along the minus strand of JAUSKM010000039.1, from coordinate 4,235 downwards.
TGAGTGTCGCGCTATACTTCCGCTCCGCCGAAAACGGCCAACGATCTACGATCCCGGCCGCCTTCCGTAGCGCCAGCACATCCATCTCCGCAATCCCCGCTGCACCAACCAGCGCGGCCTCCGTGCTGGAGCCAATGAACTCCCACTCGTGTGGCCGCGCCCGGGGATTTGCAATCGTCACCTCCGTCCCAACCGCGACAGCCGTCAGCACCGCGCCCGCATCGCGTGAGAGCGTCATGCCCGGCTCAATCGCTACCTCCCCCACATCACCATCGTACGTGCGCAACGCCACCGCGCGCATGCGCCCCTCCGTCAGCGTGCCGGTCTTATCGGTGAGAATGATGCTCACGGATCCCAGTGTCTCCGCTGCGATGATACGGCGCACCAAGCAATGGCGCTTCGCAAGCCGCACGGTGCCAACGGCCAAAATCGCCGTCACTGCAACCGCCAAGCCCTCCGGCACTGCCGCAACCGCAATTGCAATCGCGATCGCCAGCATCTCCCCAACATCCATGCCCTGCGCGATACCCAGCGCAAAGAGTGCGATGGCAACCATCGATACTGCCAACGCGATGGTGCGAGCAAACTGAACCAGCTGCTCCTGGAGCGGCGTCCGCTCCCGCGTCGCCGTCAATGACGATGCAATGGACGCGAGTTTTGTCGTGCGTCCCGTCGCCGTCACCACTGCGATCCCCTGACCTTCCACCACCAACGTCCCCTGCCAGAGCATGAACCCATCCACAGCACCCACACCTTCGCTCATCGTGGAAGGACCGTATATCTTACCCTCCCCCTCTCCGCGTCCTCGGGGGGAGGGGTGGGCAGTGTCCGATGTTCCTCCTCCTTTCACCACCGGCACGCTCTCCCCCGTCAGCATGGACTCATCCACCTCGAGGGACTGCCCCGCAAGCATGATCGCATCCGCCGGAACGCGCATGCCGCGCCGCAGAACGATGCGGTCGCCCGGCACCAACTCCGCAACATCCAGAGAAACCTCGCGCCCATCGCGCACCGCAATCGCGGTGGGGAGCAGGAGGTTCTTGAGCGCATCCAGCGCATGCTCTGCACGCAGCGCCATCCCGATACCAAACCCCGCCGTCACCGCGAGCGTCACCAAGATGAACGCGCCATCCAGCCGCTCGCCAAACACCATAGCCGCCGTCGCCGCAATGCTCAAAATAATCAACAGCGGATTCTTGAGCTCCTCCGCTGCAATCGCCACCACGCCCGGCCGCCTGCGCTCCGGCAGCGCATTGAACCCAAACCGCTGTCGTCGACGAATCGCGGCGCTCGTCGTCAACCCTGCGCCGTCTGTCCGCAGCGCTCCCAGCACCGATTCAATGGAATGGTCCGCTGCATTCAGCATAGTCCTCCAGTGTACCAAATCCATCCGATCCCCTCCCTCCCCGTACGTACTCGTGGGGGGAGGGAGGGAGAGGTGGTATGTACGGGATGCCAGAATGAGACGGCTGCTCCCCGCGACGCGGAAAAGAGAAAAAGAAAAGGGACGCCGCCAATCGAAGGCCCCGAGGATTGCTCCTCGGGGCCTCACGGGACCTACCGCACCCCGGGAATGAACAACCCCACAATCCCCCAGATGATGACGTACACCGGCCATAGCATAACCGCGGCGAAGCACCGCTCGCCGATACGCCACTCGCGCCGCCTACTGACGATGCCCAGTCCACGTTCCTGCTGCATCACCATGCGTACCTCCCCCAGCCCCATACTGCAGCTGGCTTTCGTCTGTTTGCGAAAGAGCAACACGCCCGTGCAGCCACCGGAGCTGCAACAACCCAACATACCATGAGCGTACCGAAAAGTCAAGGATATGGCAACTACACAGATACCGTGCTATACTCTCGCGAGATGCGTAAAAAACCATCCCATCCTATGGTAACTACCCGCGCAGCAACGGCTATCACCGGATTCCTCATCGCTATCGTCCTCATCGTAGGCACGATGCTGTACACGGCGCGCGAGCAGACGGCGGACGTGACCATCACGAATTTTGACGAGTGCGTCGCGGCAGGCGGACAGATGTTGGAGACCTACCCACCGCAGTGCCGGACCGCCTCGGGTGCAACCTTCACGCAGGACATCGGAAATGCATTAGAAATATCCGATCGCATCCACGTGACGTCGCCACGGCCGAACGCTGCCATTGCAAACCCACTCACGGTGACCGGCGAGGCACGCGGCACCTGGTTCTTTGAGGCAACGTTCCCCGTGAGGATCGAGCGCGAGGATGGTACGGTGCTCGTGCAGCACTACGCGCAAGCACAGGGCGAATGGATGACCGAGAACTTCGTACCGTTCACTGCGACGCTCACCTTCGATGCGCCGACATCCGGACGCGGCACGCTGATCCTGGAACGCAGCAATCCATCCGACCTACCAGAGCACGATGCAGAACTGCGGATCCCCATCACGTTCGCCGGCACCGCGCAGCGCTCCGTCACGCTCCACTACTACAACGCCGCACGCGATCGCGATGCGAGTGGCAATATCCAGTGCAGCCGCGCAGGCATCGTGCCGGTGGAGCGCACCATTCCACGCACGATCACGCCCATCCAGGACACCGTGCGCGCACTCCTCGCCGGCGATCTCACCGCCCAGGAACGCGCGGCCGGCATCACCACAGAATTCCCGCTCGAGCAACTCACCCTCCGCGCCGCCTCGCTAGACAGCGGCCTCCTCACCCTCACCCTGAATGACCCCCTCGGCAACACCAGCGGCGGCGCCTGCCGCGCCGGCATCCTCTGGCTCCAAATCGAACAAACCGCCCTCCAATTCCCAGAAGTGACACGCGTCCGCTTCGAACCCGACGCGCTGTTCCAGCCGTAACCCTCGACGCACAATGCAGCACCACCGGACAAACGTCCGGTGGTGCTTTCTATTCCCGGCAAGAACTGGACTTGACCCCATTTCTATTGAAGAACTCCTTGAGGACGAGGATCGTGATGAGCTGCGGCTGGGTGAACTTGTGTGGGCTCTTGCGGTGGCTGTATGCAGGAACGGATTGCTATGCGATGGCGTAGGTGACGCGAGCGACGGCCTTCGGGGATTTGGAGGTTCGGACCATAGTCTCTCACCATACCATGAGATGTTGGTGTTTTCTACAGAGCAGACTTGACACGATTATTTCCTGCACGATTATCTGCAAGAAAACCCACCCGCGTTGTCGGGGTGGGTTTCGTGTGAGGCATGACGCGATTCGTGTGCCATCCCTCTGACCTAGTCGTCGTCCGAGTTGACCCCGGGGAAGGTAGAGCCACTTTTCTTGCCCCGAACTTTGGCGGCTTGCTTCCGACGATACTCCACCGTCTCCTTCGCCAAGCGTGGTCTGACTTTCCCGTTCGGATCACACTCCCACCTGGGACTCGGCTCAAGGAGCTGACCGAGAAATCGAAACAATCCCATGAAATCCTCCCCGCGGTACATGCCGCTACCATGCAGTATACTCCGCGCTGCATGGATGTCAAACGCGTATGAGGGGTCAGTCAAAAATGGGGTCAAGTCCAATTTCTCGGTCTTCCTGGACGATCACGAAAAGGAAATGGGACTTGACCCCATTCTTCCCATTCTCCAAATTGAAGACCCCGAGGATTACTCCTCGGGGTCTCTCGCTCATGAACGGGGCCGCCACGGCTCATCGCCGAGGGATACCACCGTCGCTCGCCAGTCGGCCGCGCAGAGCACGGCAAGCATCTGGGGGTCTTTCGCGGCGCGCAAGGTGTTGTGCCCCTTGGGCTCGACGACGGTGGAGCCGTGCGAGTGCTGCACGCGCATCGCGCCCTTTCCGAAGCCCGACCCGGCTGGTTCCACCTGCCGTACCTGGAAGCGCCTGCACCCGTACACCTTCCCGGCCGGATGGAGCGGATCGGTGTCAATGTACACCCAGTCGCCTGACCGCAACGCACGGACCTCCTTGAGCGTCATCCGCCGAAGCTGCGCCGCGATCTCGTTGCTCTGAAAATCGGTCCGCAGATTGTAGGTGACCACCACCGGCGGGAGACCCACCATCGCACCGCGTATTCTCGTCACGCGCACCTCCTTACAGCCACGATGACCGTAACAGGGAATCATATCACGAACAAGTCTAAATGTCAAGTCCCTAGCGCATTATTGCGGCTGTGAGGAAATGGGGTCAAGTCCAATTTCTCGGTCTTCCTTGCTGCTCACATTCATCGCCGCACTAGCTCAATGACCGGCGCATCACCGATGCGATGCGT
>JAUSKM010000037.1 GCA_030646955.1 bacterium | reverse complement strand
AATTGGGCGATAGAAAATGCCGAGAGCACGATGAGAAGTCCAATGGCGCCATTGATGAGGATTTTTTTCGCCTTCGTGATTTTTTCCTCGGCCCCGTTAGCGGTCATCCACAGGAACCCGCCGTAGAGCACGATGCAAACCGCGATGATGCCGAGCAGCCCGACGAACGCGCGGATGATCCGCGCGACGATGATACGAATGTCCTCCCCGCCCAGCACGGTCACGCGACCGAACTCGTCAAGTCCCGTATTCACTTGCGCTGCTGCCGGAAGCGCAAGAACAAGGAACACGAAACACGGGACAAGAAACCAGAAGGCATGCCGCACGATACGGCGCCGTCGTCCACTGTTCCCTGTTCCTTCTTCCCTATTCTGTGTTCCTCGTTCCATGTCTCCGCGCCCCATGTGGATAGCACTGCTTTCATTGTACCATCACCACAAACAAAAAACGCCCCGATGGTGGGGCATAACTCTGCTTATCGTTCCGACATCGCGAGTCATGGAAAAAAAATCTCACCCGCTCCTCTATCAAAAACCTTGCCACGACTCCCGAACCGTGTGAGATTTCTCCACTGCGCTCGGGGACTCGCTCCGGTCGAAATGACGAGGGGGGAAGGACTCGCTTCGGTCGAAATGACGAGGGGGGGAAGGACTCGCGGAGCCTGCCCTGAGCGAGCAAGGCGAGTCGAACGGGGTCGAAATGACGGAAAAGAAGAGACCGTAGAAAAAGTGGATAAGTAGTGTCATTGCGAGCACGAGTCCTCGAGGGCGTGGCAATCCCGGCGGCTTCGTTGACCGAGATTGCTTCGTCGGAGACTCCTCGCAATGACAACGCGTGGGTATTTTTCTACGGTCTCAAGAAAGAAGAGGATTCGTTCCGGCCGAAATGGAAAAGATGCTCTCACGCCTTCCCCAACACTTCCTCAACAATCTTTCGCACCACCGCGCCGTCCGCGCGTCCCTTCAATTCACTCATGGCTGGCCCCATGAGCGCGGCCATGCTCGTCGCGCCTGTTTCCTGCTGCACGCGCGCGACAACACTCCGAACCTCGTCCTCCGAGAGCTGCTGCGGAAGGTACGCAGCGACCACGGTGAGTTCTCCTGCGGTAGCGTCCGCGAGATCATCGCGGCCAGCAGCTCGAAATTCCGCCATTGACTCCTTCAGGCGCTTCGCCTCGCCCTGGAGACGTGCCGTTGCCGCGGCATCATCAAACGCAGTGCCAGACGCGCGCGCCTCGCGGGCTGCATCATCCAGCGCCGTCTTCAACAAACGCAGCACCGATGTCCGGTGCGCGTCCTTCGCCTTCATGGATGCAGTGAGATCCGCGATGATGCGCTCGTGGAGCGACATAACTCTGGTGCGCGCTACCGGCGGCGGCCGCGCTTGCGGCTGCGGATCTTCTCCAGTTCCTCGTCAAGCTTCCCGATTTTCTCCAGGTACTGGTAGTACCCCTGTCGCTGCACGCGACGCAATGCACCCGTGCGCTGCACGTTCTTGGACGTAGACGCGGCGCGGAACCGAATCTTGCGGGCCTGGATCAGGCGCCCGCTCATCTGCACTTTCTTGCTGAACCGGCGGAGGAACGCATCAAACGATTCCCCGCGACGGCGATTGACTTCGACGGACATACGAAACGATGATGTTGCTATTCACAATGACCGGTCCGAGGACCGATCATCACTCTAGGAATACTGTACGGGACGCGCGCAATACTGTCAAACCTTGAGACCGTAGAAAAATACCCACGCGTTGTCATTGCGAGAAGTCTCCGACGAAGCAATCTCGGTCAACTAAGCCGCCGGGATTGCCACGCCCTCGAGGACTCGTGCTCGCAATGACACTACTTATCCACTTTTTCTACGGTCTCAACCTTAGGATCTGACTTCCTGCATACGGCTAGCATCCCTGGTGCACCAGGGCCTACCCCATCGCCCCGAGTTGCCTGCCGCCCAGAATGTGGAGGTGCAGATGCGCAACCTCTTGGCCGCCATGCTCGCCGGCGTTGGTGACGACGCGGTAGCCGGTCTGCGCAATGCCGGCATCCGCAACGATCGCGCGCACTGCCCAGACGAGCGCACCGGCAAGCGCGTCATCGTCTACCTCGTGGAGTGCCGCGACGTGCCGCTTGGGGATGACGAGAACGTGCGTTGGTGATTGCGGGTGGATATCATCAAACGCAAGCACGCGATCATCTTCGTAGCGTACGGCAGCACTGATTTCTTTTGCGGCGATACGACAGAAGAGACAATCCATAGATGCCCACCGCGAACCTACTCCTCGTCTGCATTCGCGTCCGGTTCTTCCGACGGAACTTCGACGCCTCGGTCGTCTTCCCCTTCGGTCTCCTCTTCTTCCAGGACATCATTCGTCGTCCGCCGCTCTCCGGTGCTTGGCTCCCCTTCTCCCGCTACCTTCAACGACTCATCAACGGTTTCGCGCACTTCCTCTTGCGCCAATCTGCGGCGCACTTCATCGCGCACGCGCTTGAATGGCACGATTTCCTGAATGCCGGAACTCATCTCGCGAATAATAATGGTATCGTCAATCACTTCTTTCTGTCCCAAAATCAACGTGAGCTTCGCCTGGAGTCGGTTTGCATGCTCCAACTGCGCCTTCAGCGCATCTTTGGCAAAATGCGCGGCAACCGTGAAGTCCTCCTTCCGCAACGCATCAAAGAGTCGCATGGCCTTGCGCTTCGCCTGATCGCCAAGCTGTGCCATGTAGACATCCAACGTACGGGCGGATGGGGCAACCGCTGTTCCTGCAGCAACCGCTTCTCGATACTTGGTGATGATGCGCTCGATGCCAAACGCAATGCCGGTTGCCGGCGTCGGTCGTCCGCCCAACTGCTCCACGAGTGCGTCGTAGCGACCGCCGGCTGCGAGTGCCGCCTGCGATGAGATGGGGCCACCGCCCTCAAAGACATCTGCCGGGAGCAACTCAAACACGGTCTTCGTATAGTAATCCAGACCGCGCACAAGGAACGGCGCCAGCGCGTACGATACCTCAAACTCATCGAGGTACTCCAGCACGCGAATGAAGTGCTGTTTGCATGAATCGCAAAGCCAATCCACCATCTGCGGCGCGCTCTCGATGACCTCGCGATCTTCCTCTGCTTTGCTATCGAGCACGCGGAGCGGCGCGATGCCGAGGCGCGTGCGCGACTCCTCCGAGAGTTGCGTCCGATGCGCCTTCAGGTAATTCGTAAGCTCTTCAACGTACCCAGGACGACACTGCGCGCACCCAATGGAGTTCACCTGCGCGACGACCGGGATACCCAGCTCGCGGAAGAACCCCGTGGCCACGGCCAGGAGCTCCGCATCCGCCGCCGGGTGTTGCTCACCAAGCGATTCCAATCCCCACTGATGGAATTGACGCAACCGCCCTGCCTGCGGACGATCGTAGCGGAACATGGGGCCAAAGTACCACAGCTTCACCGGCTGCGGCAGGTTCACCATGCCATGCTCAACGTACGCACGGACGACGCCGGACGTTCCTTCCGGACGCAACGCGACGAGATCGCCGCCGCGATCCTTGAACGAGAACATCTCCTTCTCGACAATATCCGTCGCATCACCCACCGCGCGCGTGAAGAGCGCGGTCTCCTCCACCAACGGCGTATCCATGCGGTGGAATCCGTACGCGGTGGAGAACTCCTCTGCAAGCGAACGAAGCCGATCCCAGTACGGCTGATCCGCCGGGAAGATATCTTTGAACCCGCGAAGGAGGTGAAGCTTCGCCGCCTGCGCCTCGCCTGCTGGTTGCGCCTCCTCCTCCGCTCCCTTCTTCTTGTGCGTGGTGTTGTTTGCCATAGCATGCTCTGGTGATCCTACGCTGTTGCAGCATCACTCTGACGCGTGAGTGCCGGTCATGGAATCACGTACGCGGGCTTCTCGAATGTTCCAAATTTCTTCACTGGCCATCCCCGGAGCCACGCACGGCCGATGATCGCACGGCGCTTGATCGGACCAAAATCTTTTGAATCAAAGCTCTGCGTTCGATTATCCCCGAGTACAAAATACTCGTCAACCCCCAGCGCCACCATCCGCTGTCCCGGCGTCTCCACGCCTGACGCGAGGTACGGCTCCACCAATTGGAATCCGTTCGGGTGCTCCGCATTCGAAACACGCACCGCTCCTCCGCCAATTTCCACCCGCTCTCCCGGGAGCCCAATGACGCGCTTGATGAAAAACTGTCCGGGATCAAACGGATACCGGAAGACCACGATGTCGCCGCGCTCTGGATCGCGAAGCCGATAGCGCACCTCGTCAATGACAAGATACTCGTGGTCCTCAAAATTCGGTTCCATGGAAGCACCCTTCACGTAGAAGGGTTGCACGAGGAAGTACCGAATAGGAATGATAATCGCGAGCGCGATAACGACCACGCGGATGACCTCCAAGAGGTACACACCAAAGGCCTGGAGCCGACGGCGCTGCTCCGGCCCATCCTGATCAAAATCACCGCGGAATTCATCAAACCCCATGAAGGCGTACAAATAACACACCGGCCTCGTGCCGATGCCACTTTCATGGTAGCATGGTTTCGCAGCTGCACCAATGGTATCGTCATGCTACAGTGGTGTCAATGGCTCAGTTCCATGCACGAAATCCACGCCCCCAACTTCCTTGAGCGACCCGTGCCAGAGCGCCACCCGCCCCCCCCGCTTGCACGGACGCGCCGTATCATCCGCGCAGCCGCGATTACGCTCGCGGTCTTGTTTGTCGCGCTCTCGTGGAGCACGCGATCGTCAGACCCCAATCCGTACATCGCCCTGCGCGATTCTGCCACGGTCCGCACGCTGCGCTCGCTTATCACCAATCCCACGCAGGCGCTCGCGACGCGCGACAACCGCATCCACGTCCTCCTTATCGGCATTGGCGGCGCAGGACATGAGGGACCACTCCTCGCGGATACCATCCTCATTGCGAGCATGCGCCCCGACGGCACCGATCCTGTCTTGGTCTCTGTGCCGCGCGATCTCTTGCTCCCACTCCCGGACGGCGGATCGGAGAAAGCGAATGCAATCCACGCGTACGCCGAAGACCGCGATCGCCGTGGCGCCGCCGCGCTCCGCGATGCGATTGCGGCGGCGCTTGGCATCGACATCCCGTACTATGTCCGTGTGGACTTCCGCGGATTCTCGGGACTCGTTGATACGGTCGACGGTGTTGATGTGCTGGTGGAGCGCACGCTGGACGATCCGCTCTACCCCATCACCGGCAAGGAGGATGCACCGTGGGAGGAACGGTACGAGCACCTCGTCATCCCGGCGGGCGTACAGCACCTCGATGGGACGCTTGCGCTCAAGTACGTTCGCTCGCGGCACGGCCGGGGCGCCGAGGGTTCGGACTTCGCGCGCGCACGCCGACAGCAACAGCTCCTCCGCGCACTCCGCGCGCGACTCATCGATACTGCGACGCTCACGGAGCCGCGGGTCATCAAGGGGCTCCTCCAGACGTGGCGTCAGCACCTTGCCACCAACCTTGACCCCCCCGAGCTCCTCCAGCTCGCGCAGCTCATCGAGGACATTGACCTCACGACGGTCCAACAGGTGGTGCTCACGGACGATCCCACAAACGGCGTGCTGACGGCCGGACGCTGGAACGGGGCATACGTCTTGCGTCCCCGCGGCGACGACTACGCGATCATCCAAGCAACCATCGCCCGTGCGCTCAATCCCGTGGATACCCCCTCGGCGCCGCAACGATTCCACATCCTTATCCTCAATGGCACTGCCATCGACGGCCTCGCGCAGCAAACCGCGGACGCGCTCGATGCGCAGCAATACGCCGTCGTCGGCGTTGGCAACGCGCCAAGCCGCGCCGTAGATCGCACCGTCATCTACTACCAGGCATCCGCAATCAACGCCGCGCGGCCAGCCGAAACAATCGCGCAGCACGCAGCGGCGCTGGCGCGACAGTTCAACGCCGTCATTGCAACGACATTCCCCGCACTTCCTATCCTCTCGACGGCTTCACCGGACATTCTCATTGTCCTCGGCGGAACCGCGCTGCAGCCGCAGGCGGACACCAACGATACGGAGTCCGCTCGCCTGTAATAGACCGCACACCATCTATGTACACGATTGCGCTTGTCGGGAGAACCAACGTCGGAAAATCCACGCTCTTCAATCGCATCCTGGGCGAAGGCCGCGCGATTGCGTCAGAGTTACCACACACCACGCGCGATCGCATCGTCGGCACCAGTGGGTGGCGCGGCATTGCATTCCGCCTCATTGATACGGGCGGTGTGGAGCACCTGGATGCGCGTCATGGAAAACGCGCCGCAGCCGCAACGACGCGCACCATTGAAGAAGAAATCCGCATGCAAGCGGAGCGCACGGTGCAAGAAGCCGACTGTATCGTCCTGGTCACAGACGTACGCGACGGCCTGCTCCCGGGCGAGCGCGCCATCGCGCAGATGCTCCGCGCGCTCGGACGGCCGGTCGTGATCGCGTGCAACAAGGCAGAAACAAAACGGTACCGCGATGCCTGCCACGAATTCACCGCGCTCGGCTTTGGCGCACCATTCCCGGTTTCCGCCAAGAGCGGCATGGGTGTCGGCGATCTCCTGGATGGAATCGTGGCATTCGCAGATAGTCGCGCCGCATCCGTCGTTATCGAGGATGACGAAGAGCCGAAAGCCGCAACGCGCGTCGCGATCGTGGGCGAACCAAACGTGGGCAAATCCTCGCTCGTCAACGCGATCCTCGGTTGGGAGGAGGTCATCGTCTCGCCAGAACCGTACACGACGCGCGATGTCCATGACGTTACGTTCGCGTACCACGGGACGCCCATTGTACTCCTGGACACCGCGGGGATCCGACGCGCTGCCATGCGGACGCAAAAGGTGGTCCGCAAGCGCCTTCAGCGCATCGAACGCGAATCCGTGGGTAAGAGCTTGCACGCGGTAGAGCGCGCGGATGTCGCGGTCCTCGTACTCGATGCGACGCGACCCGCGTCCCGCCATGTCAAACAGCTCGCACAGGCAATCGTGGAGGCACGGCGCGCGTGCATCATCGTCATCAACAAGATGGACGAGGCCGGAGATCCCGACGAGGAACGAATCGTCGCGAACGTACGTCGGCTCTTCCCGCACATGGCGTGGGCACCGGTCCTCCTCACCTCGGCGGTCACCGGCACGCGCGTGCGCCGCATCATTCCCGTGGCACTCGCTGCGGTCACCGCATGGCGACGCGAGCTTGATAGCGAGCAGTTGGCGGCCGTCTACGCCACCACGAAGCACCGCATTCCGGAGCCGAAAGATCGCGAGGGCCAGCGCCAAATTCGAACGATCGATATGGAACAGGTTGGAACCGCGCCACCGCAGTTTGTCCTGCGCACGCGCCGCCGCGTCCGTCTGCCGCAAGCGATTCCGGGCATCGTGGAGCGCGCGATCCGCGAGACCGATGACTTCACCGGCACGCCGGTTATCGTCTTTGTGAAGGGCGTCAAGGTGTAGCGTGGACCACAGACCCGAGACGTGAAAAAAAATTCGCGGTATGACATTGATCGTTGGGCTTGGGAATCCAGGAACGAAGTACGATGGGACCCGACACAATGTTGGGTTTGTGGTGGTGGATGCGATTGCGGGGGATGACGCATGGCGGAAGAAACGCCTGCTCCACGCAGAAATATGCGAGCGTGACATCCATAACGTGCGCGTCATGCTCGTCAAGCCGACAACGTACATGAACGAAAGCGGTCGCACAGTTGCCGCGCTCCTCCGCAACCTGAAACGTTCGCCTGCCGATGTGCGACTGATCGTTGTCTCGGATGATCTCGATCTCCCCGTGGGAACCGTGCGCGTGCGGGACACCGGATCCAGCGGCGGCCACAAGGGCATCGCATCCATTATCGCGCACCTCAAGACGCAGGACTTCACCCGCATCCGCATCGGCATTGGCCCCAACGAAACGCCGGACGGACACCGCATCCCCGCGGAACAGTTTGTGCTTCAACGGTTCAATACAGAGGAACGAATGAAGATCGATACTGCAATCCCTGCGGCAATCACAACCATTGAGGAGCGCCTTGCAGGTCAATAAAAAAGATGAGGTCCCGCCGCTTGCGCGATGGGACCCGGGCCTAGGGGCGCTTCTGTGTCCCCGCAAGCTTAACACCATACCAACACAACAAGCACGCGTCAAGTTTGCGCTATGCGCCGATGATGTCATCGCCATATTCTCCGCGCGCCCGGCGCTCTTCCTCTTCCTGCTCCATGACATGGAGGTAGTCCAGCCAGTCCTCGGCATTCCACCCTTCGGGTTTCGTGCGCTCTGCAAGTCGCGTGAGCTCGTAGAGGTCAATGAGCTTATTCACGCCTTCCATCGGAAGCGTCCGCCGCTCGCCTGTTGCGATGTAATGGAGCGCCTCCAGAACCTCCGCGCGCTTCGCTCCGCGCTGACGCATGCGGCGAGCGATCTCCTGCGGCGATGGCGTCGCCACTAGTTCTCGGGACGCCTCTGGCGGCAGCTCCGCATCCGTATACGCCGGCGGATCCTCCGGCTCATCCGGCTGCGCTCCGTGCGAACGCTTAGCAAACGGAAACTCAAATTGCGCCTCTCCCATAGAGCTTCTCGTTGCTAGGTACTGGCTCCTCGCTCCTGAATACGAGATGCTGGTATCAGATCGCATGCTCCGAGCGAGCAGCTCTAATGTACCATGGACCCCCAACTTGCACCATGGATCGGCCTGGCCGCGCTGACCGATGAAATAGGCAGCGTGCGGCTCTGGAATCTCATCCAACACTGCGGCTCGCCCGCGGCGGCGTTTGCCGCATCGCACGCGCAGCTTGCGGCGGTGGGCATCGCTCCTGACACTGCGTCGCTTGTTCTGGAACGCCGTGCACACCTGGATATCCCGCACCTTACTGCAGCGATGCTCCGCGAGGAAATCGTGCTCATTCCGCGTACCGATCCGCGCTATCCCCCACTCCTCGCGCATATCCCCGACCCGCCCCTCTGCCTCTTTGTCCGCGGCACCGTTGCCGCGCTGGGCACGCAGCAGATCGCGCTTGTCGGGACGCGATCGTGCACGGACTACGGCCTCGCGGCAACGCGCCTGCTCACCGCACCGCTCGCGCGCGCCGGCCTCACCATCACTTCCGGCCTCGCGCTGGGCATCGATGGCGCCGCGCATCGCGTGTGCCTCGAGGCGGGTGGACGCACCATCGCCGTGCTGGGCACCGGCGTGGACGACGCGGCCATCTACCCCGCAGCGCACCGCGGCCTCGCGCGCGAAATCCTGCGCAGCGGCGGCGCGCTCGTGTCCGAGTACGTCCCGGGCACCGCCGGACGCAAGATGCATTTCCCGGCGCGCAACCGCATCGTCGCCGGTCTCACCATCGCTACCATCGTCGTCGAGTGCCCGCGCGACTCCGGCGCGCTGATCACTGCACGCTTCGCGCTCGATTTTGGTCGCGAGGTGTTCGCGGTGCCCGGCCCCATCACCGCAGAGCAATCCGCAGGCCCGCTCGCGATGCTGAAGTCCGGCGCCACCCCCATCACGCGCGCCGCGGACGTGGTCGAAGCGCTCCACCTGGACCAGCTCTTTGACCCTGCACCCACGCCGCAGCACCACCTCACCGGTATCGCCGCGCACATTGTTAACGCACTCTCGCACCTCCCCAGCCACATTGACGATATCGGCGCGGCGGTGCACCTGCCCGCACATGAACTGGCAAGTCACTTGACATCCCTGGAGCTTGATGGTGTGGTACGAGATGTAGGAGGATCGCGATACGTCAAAACGTAATCATGAGAGTGTAGAAAAAATACCCACGCGTTGTCATTGCGAGGAGTCTCCGACGAAGCAATCTCGGTCAACGAAGCCGCCGGGATTGCCACGCCCTCGAGGACTCTGGCTCGCAATGACACTACTTATCCACTTTTTCTACACTCTCAATCATGGATGGTGCGAATATTCCATAGCAGCAGCATCTCGCATCCGCTTCATCCGCGAATGAACACATGTCCAAGACCCTCGTCATCGTCGAGTCCCCCACGAAGGCGCGAACCATCAAGAAATTCCTTGGTGCCAATTTTGATGTGCAGTCATCTTTTGGGCACATCCGCGACCTGCCGAAGTCAAAACTAGGCGTCGATGTCGCCAACGGATTTACGCCGGAGTATGTGATCCCGCCGGACAGCAAGAAGCAGGTTGCCGCGCTCAAGAAGGCGGCAAAAGATGCGGACGACGTGATTCTCGCGTCCGATGAAGACCGCGAGGGGGAGGCGATCGCGTGGCACGTCGCGCAAGCGCTCAACTTGGCGCCGGAGCGCGCGAAGCGCATCGTGTTCCACGAGATTACAAAATCTGCGATTGAACACGCGCTCGCGCACCCGCGCACGCTGGATATGCAGCTGGTAGACGCGCAACAGGCGCGCCGCATTCTGGATCGGCTGGTTGGCTACACGCTCTCCCCACTCCTCTGGCGCAAGGTGGGTCCGGGCCTCTCCGCCGGCCGCGTGCAATCCGTCGCCGTGCGGCTCATCGTGGATCGCGAGCGCGAGGTCAAGGCGTTCCAACCGGAGGAGTACTGGACCGTTGATGCCGATTTGCTCTCCCCCGCTGCACCAGGAGCGAGAGGAGCCGCCTTTACTGCATCGCTCAAACAGAAGGACGGCACGAAGTACGTCCCGCACACGCAAGCCGATGCCGATGCGGTGGCAGCGGCATGCACCGATGCGGCGTGGCGCGTCATGACCGTTGAGGAAAAGGAAATCACACGCAAACCCGCGCCCCCCTTCACCACCTCCACACTCCAACAGGAGGCAAGCCGCAAGCTGGGCTTTGGCGTCAAGCAGACCATGATGTTCGCGCAGCGGCTCTACGAAACCGGGCACATCACCTACATGCGCACGGACTCCGTCTCGCTCGCCGCAGAAGCCGTGGCCGCAATCACGCAGCAGATCGGTGTGCAATTTGGCAAGGAGTACGTCCTCGCGGCCCCGCGCACGTTCACGGCAAAGGCAAAGGGGGCACAGGAGGCGCACGAGGCAATCCGCCCCACGAGTACCGCGCACACGCCCGCCGATCTCCCCGTGGATGACGAGAAGCAGCGCGCGCTCTACGAGCTGATCTGGATGCGCACCATGGCCTGCCAGATGCCGGACGCCAAACTCAAGCGCGTGGGTGCTGACGTGGAAGCGCAGCCCTCCCCCGCCTCAAGAGGGGGAGCTGGAGGGGATGCGTCCAAACGGTACACGTTCCGCGCGACGGGACAGACCGTCCTGTTTGATGGATTCCTGCGCGCGTACCAGGAGGGGCGGGATGAAGAGCACGAGCACGGGACGGACCGCGAGGATGCGGATGGCGAAAAGTTCCTCCCGCCGCTTACGCAGGGCGATGCATGCGAGCTTCAGGCACTCCGCCCCGAGCAGCACTTCACCAAACCGCCGCCCCGTTACACCGAAGCATCGCTCGTGAAAAAACTCGAGGAGGAAGGCATCGGCCGCCCTTCAACCTACGCGCCAACCATCTCCACCATCCAAGCACGCGGGTACGTCGAGCGGGACGGCAAGCAGCTCGTCCCCACGGACGTTGCATTTATGGTGATCGATTTGCTCACCGAGCACTTCCCCACCATCGTTGACCTGGCATTCACCGCAAAGATGGAAGAGGATTTGGATAGCATCGCCGAAGGCACACGCGATGACAAGGAATTCCTGCGCAGTTTCTGGGAACCGTTCTCGCGCGAGGTCGCAGAGAAGCAAGAGGATCTCACGAAGGCCGATGTTTCCCAGGAGCGCGTGGTGGGCAAGGACTCCGAGTCAGGACTGGAGGTGCTGGTACGACTCGGCCGTTTCGGGCCGTACGTGCAACTTGGGCACCTGGAAGACATGCCCATGCTCCCGCCCAAGCCACTGAAATCCGGCAAGCCATCGAAGGCCAAGCCCAAACGCCAGAAGCCAAAATCCTCCTCCCTCCTCAAGGGGCAGGATCGGGACGCGCTCACGCTGGAGCAAGCACTTGCGCTCCTCTCGTTCCCGCGCACGCTGGGCGAGCAGACCGGCGAACCCATCATCATCAACCTCGGTCGCTTCGGGCCGTACATCAAATGCGGCGCGGTGAACGCGAGTGTCCCTGCCGACGAGGATCCCACCGCCATCACCCTCGATCGCGCGCTGGTGATTTGCGCGGAAGCAGCAGAACGCAAGAAGAAGATGGCCGAGCCGCTCCGCACGCTGGGCGATGACCCCGAGAGCACAAAACCCATCGTCATCAAGGAAGGCCGCTTCGGTGCGTACGTCACCGACGGAACCACGCACGCAAGCATTCCCAAGAAAAGCTCCGTCGAAGCCATCACGCTGGAAGAAGCCCTCACCCTCCTCACCAAAAAACGCGCCCGCGGCCCGGGACGACGGTGGGGGAAGAAGAAGTAGCCGATCCCCGTGTCATTGCGAGGAGTCCCGACGAAGCAATCCCGGTCATAGCGTGTCTGTTGCATGTGGGGTCCTGTGCGCCCGTTTGCCGGGATTGCCGCGTCGCCGACTCCTCGCAATGACACGCGGGGGGATCACGATGACGAGGGTGCGTGTTTGAGCGGACAATCTCACACAAGACCCTCGGCTTTTACGCCGAGGGTTCTCGTTGCTCCTAGATCATGTTCCTGTGCACAAGCCGCCGGATGCGCGCGTCCCGCTCCATGAGCGCGGTGAGCGTTGCGCGAGATGATGGATGCTCATTCAGGTAGCGACGCACGCCGTCGATAATCACAGATCGACGCGGACGCACGTACAAGTATCGCATGAGGGCGCCGGCGATGACTGCCGTCACGATACCCACAAGCAGCGGCACGATGACCTCCAGAGCGGTTGGAGGGCGCGGCACGAAAAAGGACAACGCTTCTGCGATGTAATTCCCAGAGGCATGACGACGCCCCGAATCGTAACTCACCGCAGCGACCACGCATGCTGCAATGCCGCTAACCGCGATGATAAACCATGACCCCTCGGCAAGACCTTCCAGCTGACTCCTTGCGCTATAGATGCGAAGCGCGTGCTGCTGCGCATCCGGCTGCAACGTCAACACCAATTCCGGCACCAAGATATCCTTGGATCCCATCGTTCCCTCCTCGTAAAGAACCTAAGGTACTGCAATGATACACGGTATTGATGCGCTGTCAATAATGCACCCGCAAACAAAAAAACACGATACAAAACGTGCAGAACCCCCAGCATGAAAGCCGGGGGTTCTCGTTGTGCGTACTACTGCAGGCGCTCGACGAAGCGAACGCCCTTGGTGGGCTCGTTTTGCTCCCTTCGTGGATCGGGGGTAACCCACATGCTATTCGTGATGTGGGCCGTGCTCGCCAGGAGCGCGAGCACTTGGGTGAAAATACGCGTCCTCGTGTAAATGAGCGTCTTTATCCGCCGATCGATCTGAACACC
>JAUSKM010000043.1 GCA_030646955.1 bacterium | reverse complement strand
CGTTTACATTGCTCGATGGCACCAACTGGTCGCGTCCCATTCTTGCCGGGCTGCAGTTTGGCGGCATGACGAAGGGTATCGCTCTATGAACATCGCCAAGCTCATCCATCAGAAGCCGTACGAGACGCAGGTGATGGAGCTTCGTCGGCATTCGTTGCTTCTGGTGAAGCGTGTGCTCGCGTGGCTCGTGCTCGCGGCCATCCCGTTTGGGTTGTACTTCTTCCTTCGGGGCAATTTTCCGGAGATCCTCCGCCACCCCGTGGGCTTCCCCACGCTTGTGCTCGCGTTTGGCGCGTATGAGCTCTCCATGTGGCTCGTGTTCTTCACCATGTTTTTGGATTACGAGCTGGATCTCTGGGTCGTCACTAATGATCGGTTGGTCTCCATGGAGCAGCACGGGCTTTTCGCGCGGACGGTGGCAGAGTTGGATATCTGGCGCGTGCAGGACGTGACCACGGATGTGCGCGGTGTGTTCCCGACGTTTCTCAACTACGGCAACGTCTACGTCCAGAGCGCGGGGGCGACGGCGCGGTTTGCGCTGGAAGATGTACCAAATCCCGATGCCGTTCGAAAGTTTATTCTGGAGATGGCAGACGTTGATCGAAAATTCCATCGCGACGATATCGTCGTCGAGCACGGCGCAGCAACGTCTCCTCCACCACCAGCTGTCGCCGTGTGAGTGTCCGTATTGAGACCGTAGAAAAAGTGGATACGTAGTGTCATTGCGAGCACGAGTCCTCGAGGGCGTGGCAATCCCGGCGGCTTCGTTGACCGAGATTGCTTCGTCGGAGACTCCTCGCAATGACAACGCGTGGGTATTTTTCTACAGTCTCGTATTGTTTCTCCCCCTCCATCTTGGAGGGGGAGAACCCGAAAAGAGATCACCCCGCACCATGATGGTGCGGGGCGTTTGTGTTCAGGTCT
This sequence comes from bacterium, assembly GCA_030646955.1. Classification (GTDB taxonomy): domain Bacteria; phylum Patescibacteriota; class Patescibacteriia; order JACPHY01; family JACPHY01; genus JAUSKG01. The sequence goes on along the minus strand of JAUSKM010000043.1, from coordinate 3,382 downwards.
GGCGGCGCTCGGTCGGGATACGCGTGCGGATGGCGTCGATGTTCCGGGGGTACTGCGACTCCATGGGCTGATCGATCCACGGCATGCGCATGCCGGTTCCCGTCCCGCTGGGGACCGGGAGCACTTCCAGCAGGTCCACGTAGCAGTCCGGCCGGAATGCGGACGTAGCGTACTTGTTCCAGAGAACGGCGGTGCTGATATGCAGCATTGCCCCAGCAAGCTCTGGGCAGCTCTTGAGCCATGCTGTGCAAGCCCGCAGCGTGCGACCACTGTCCGTCAGGTCGTCCACCACCAGGATACGCGTGCCCAGGCCCGGGCGCGTGCGCAGCAGGTGGCGGTCGAATCGGATGTCCTGCTCCGGCAGCATCGCCCGCGTATCGTTTTCGCTCACCGCGCCGTAGCTCTCCGCTGCAAAGAGTGCCAGCGGAATGCCCAGCGCCTGGCTGATGGCGCGCGCGGGGATGAAGCCGCCGCCCACGATGCCGATGATCTGGTTGGGTCGGTGGTTCGGCTCGTCCGCGATGAGGCAGATGAGCTCATCGACGAGCTGGAAGTATGCAGTCCACGAAACGCGCAGGTGCGGCACGTGTCCAATCGATGCGCCGTGATCCTCCACCACCACTTCCACCCCAGGCCGCAAATGTGCGAGCATTGCTTTTCTCCTTCCTAGGTTCCACCCGTGAGGACGCGGATGGTGTCGTTGATGCCGAACGTGACCTCACTCACGCCGATGGGTTTCCCACCGATGATGCTGTGCCGGATCGGGCCGTTGAGCTCGATAGCGCGCCACGTCCCTTCGCTGATGCGCTTGACCGCAAGGAAGTACCGCGTGCGCGTCGGCATCCCGGTTGCTTCATCCTGTACGTCCTTCAGCTCGAACAGGCAGTCCGGAACGATGCGTCGCCGTTCCATTGCCACCCGCCGCGCGTGCCCTACTGCATTTCCTCTCCGCGACATCGCTACTAATTCTCCCGCCATGCGTAGACCTCCGTTCCATTGAGTTGAAAAGGTACGAGTAGGACGATCGTATCTTTTCTGTGGCGCACAAGTCAATAGCACCACCGCCCGGCATGACGCGCGGGCGGTGGTGCTTGTGCCACGAGGCACGATCTCTTTTCTGTCATTTCGACGAGTCCGCGAGGAGAAATCTCACACGTTTCACGGTATTGTGGCGGGTGAGATTTTTTTGTCTGCATTCGGTAAGAAACCTCAGCATTACTCGTATATCTTTTGCAGCTGGATGCCGGGGTAGTAGTGGTGGAGGATACTCTGCCAGGACCAGCCCTGGTTTGCCAATGTCATGGCGCAACGCTGGGCCAGGCCGACGCCGTGGCCGATCTCGCGCTTGCCGGCGCAGGCGGGGTCTTCTACTCCGGTGAGCCATGCGCGCGGTTGGCCGCCCCAGACCTGATGCCAGCCCTTGGTCTGCCCGTTGCTCTGCGCGAAGTACGGTGTCACTGCCACGTCACCATTGAACGTGGCGACGATGCCGCGCGTTGCCTCCACGGCGGCGACCAGGTTGGGCCGGCGGAGCGCCGCGTTTTCACCGCGGTACACTTGGTCGCGTGCGTCGTTTCGCAGGATGAATTGCCCCTTTACGTATTTGCCGCCCCTTTCCATGTGGTAGAGCGCGAATGTGCGTGCGGCGATGACCTGTGCCTTGTGAAATTCTGGATGCGCGCCGTCGGACGTTTCTACCAAGCCGCGCATATAATCTTCCAGTGGCAGCTCGTTGATGGCCCAGAGCCGCTCCGTGGAGGGGACGTATCGCACCTCCAAGATGCCGCGGAAAATGTTATCGGCAGTGTTACCCTCCCAGGCAAGCCGGTCCGTGTAGTACGGCAGTTGCATGAGCGCGCCGGGCGTCTCTGGAATGAATTGGAGCGGCTCTGTTGAGCTGTACCATGCGTCGTTGTACTTGATGTGGTACGTGCCCTTTCCCGGCTGGAAGTCCACGGCGACGCTCTCCCCGCCGCGAGCGGTCAGGATGGGCGCGCCGCCTTCCGTCACCACGCGGAATGCGCTCTGCGAGGTTACAACGTGCGGGAACCAACGGTCATCCTGCGGCTCTTCGTACTCGATACCGATGCGGATGTGCGGCTCCTCGGGGTAGCGGATGAGTTGCGCAACGAAGTATGGATCCGTGTCGATCTCCGCCGCTAACGCGGCAGCTGGGATGACACCATAGAGATTCAGGTTCCCATCATGCGTCTGCGAGGAGGTGACGGTTGCATTGGTCGCGGGGCCGGTGACAATCATGGTCACTTCGGTCTCGGATCCTGCGAGCGTGCGGCCGTCCAGCGTGCGGAGGGTGAATGTGTCCGTGTACGTCCCCGCCTCCATCGGCGCGCGGAATGATGCGGTGAAAAGTGCGAGCGAGCCAGGTGCGATGGTTGCATCGTTCTGGAACGTCGCGCGCATCGTGTCCACCCAATTCCCCGCCATGAAACGGCTGGGCGCGTTTGGCGTCAGCCGTTCTAGGATGGCTGTGGAACCGGTGCTGCGTACCCATGCCCACTCCGCCTCGTTCTTGAAACCCAGCGAAAGCGTGATGGTTTCTCCGGGAGCGACCGTCACCGGCATGTGATGCGAGCGAATGAGGAGCGGCGCGCGGTTGTTTGCGGCGTATGCAGTTTGGATGCCAAGCATGCGGTGTACCGCAGTGCGGGCGTCAAGCGAGTGGTTGAGCGTCCGTTCCAGGATGGTGAGCCAATATGAAACGGCGAGTACACAAACAAGCGCCACGGCAATGGTTGCCGCGGACGCTGCGAGCGTTGCACCGCGCTGCGGGGGCATAGGGAGTTGCTGCTTGCACGCGCGCCAGCCAATATTGGAGCGGCACGCATGCGATGCCGCAGGTGCAGCAGCCGAAACGCGCTCCGCAATGGGGAGGACAAGCGTATTATCGGCCGTGCGCGCCTGCGCAGCGAGGTTCGTGATGAGTAATGCGCGATCAGCGGGCTGGCCCAGGCCAACGCACGCACGCGCATCAAAAGACGTTTGCATGTTGGTTTGCGTTTTGCCGCCCCGTTTGTAGCAATTTGGCTCAACGGAGCGTACCACGAACTTTCGATATTTCTAGTATACCACGAAATGGGGTGGTGCTTCAATGTGCTTATATTATGATGCACTATTTCCTGCGCGCTAGAATCGGACGCAAAAATGTGCTATACTTATATCATATTGGAGACCGTTGACGGCCGCATGACACGCTCCTGCGTTCCGTGAGCGTCCATAGCAAGAATCACGGAATCATTTTTTTACGCTTTTATATGCTGTCGGAATTCTGGAAGGGTCACCAAAAGAAGGAGGAGGCGCCAGCGGAGAGTCACGCAGACGGCGAGCATGCTCCGGAAGATGGGAAGCGCGCATATCGTGAGCG
>JAUSKM010000041.1 GCA_030646955.1 bacterium | reverse complement strand
GGCTGGACAACGGCGCTCCTCGCCCACATCGTGGGCCCGGAAGGAATTGTCACCGGCATCGAAGCCATCCCGGATCTCGTCACGCTCGGTCAGCAAAATCTTCGAAAATATAATTTTCCGCACGCGACCATTCTGCCGGCGAGTCCTCGCCTCGACCTCCCTGCAGCAGCGCCATTCAACCGCATCCTCGTCTCCGCAACAACAGAAAAACTCCCGCAGGAACTCGTGGATCAGCTTACGTCCGACGGAATCCTCGTCATTCCTGTAGGCACAGACCTGCTCCGCGTCCGTAAACAGGCGGACGGCGCGATACACACAGAGTTGCTTCCCGGTTTCCTTTTCGTGCCGCTCGTAAAATAGCAATTTCCACACCGCGCGACACTTCATCCGTTATCCATCTCGACATATTATTGTATGCATGTGAGGCGCTTCACTCATAACTCGGTCCAACCATATGCCAGCAACATCCGAGCAGCAGCGCAAGGACGCAGCGACGGCACTCGCCGCGAAGCACGGGAGCATGCCCGTATCCCAGCTCCAGGGGCCGGCAAAGGAACTGTACGACACGATGACGGAGGACCAGTTGGAGGAAATGGCAAAGAAATCTGAGACGGATGAGACGGAAAAGGACGACGAGGAGTCCTAGGAACTACTGCACAATCGCAAGCTACTGACGTGTGCTGGACACGCACGCTCCACCGCACTGACGCATTGCAGAACGAATGCGTGCTATGCACGATGGGAGATCTTGGAGGATGCGGTCCTCTGGCAACCGCACAATCATCCAGCCACGCGCGCGGAGAAACGTATCCTTACGGGCGTCCCGCGCGCGTTGTGCTGGACTACGATGGGACGCGATATTATCACACTCGATTGCCACTGCGCCGCTGCGACACGGCACCGCGAAATCCAGCCGATAGCGCCGCGCTCCCTCCGTAATGGTCTGCTGCGGAATCGCCACGATACCCGCCCGCCGCAGCCCGTCCTCCACGAGCTGCTCAATAGGGGCAACGTTGTAGAGTTGCAGGAAATCCTGCGCCGTGCGGAGCCGATGGAGCGTGGTGAATCCAAATGTCACGCGCCGCGGCGTAATATTCCGCACAGGATGCTGCAGCTGCCGCACCGTGTCCACGCGAACGCAATCGTACCATTCGCGTGCGCCCGGATGCTCCGGCTCGTCGGGAAGGAGTTGGATACGCTGCACCCGCGCATGACTGCGCACACGAGCGTAATATCGAATGCACTGACCACGCACTCCAAATGCGGATGCGGGCTGATAAAACGCAAGATACGCATACGCCCGCGCAGGCGCATTCGTAACAGGAATACGATACCAGCGCCGGGTGAGTAAGAGTTCCAAATCCCGGCACCTACGAAGTACCGCAACGAGCACCGCGCGGTTGCTCCTGGTTTGCAAAGATGCGCGCTCCTTCTGCATATCAACCGCTCCCCTGCTTTACGAAAGCATTAGCCCAATACATACCGCGTGCCTCGCCGTACAATCACGCCATCCCGCGTAAGTGCGATGAGCAGCGGCGTAACGTCCGGCGGCGTACCGTATCGCGTAAGTGCCTGCTGGAGCGCACGCACCGTCCACTGGATGTGCGAGCGGCGGGCAGGCATGCTGCTATCACCGCGCAGCACCGCGACGATACGCCCACGCCAAAATCGCGTTGAATTTATAAATGTCCCTTGCGTTGGTTTGGGGCGGCTGCGCTGGGGTACATCAGATGCACGAAACACAAGCGCGCCGTAATCCATCAACGCAGAATTCCATGCGCACCCCTTCCCACGCGGGATCACACGCGCGGCAAGCCGCTCCACGTCCGCAAGCGGCAGCCGCATGATGGCGGGGCGACGGTAGATCACATACGCAAGCACGCGCCGCACGTTCACATCCACACACGGCGCCGGGAGATTCCAAGCAAACGTAAGCACCGCATGCGCGGTATATGATCCAATACCAGGGAGGCGCTGGAGAGCGCCCGCCAACAATGCAATGGCATCCTGCGAGCCGGCGCGCCCTTCCAGTACCCCACGCCGCATGTCGACATCATGGAACCACCCCTCTCGCACGATCCGCTGCGCGGCGCCATGGAGATGGACCGCACGACGATTATATCCCAACCCCGCCCACATCCGCAGCACACTCCCCCGCCGTGCACGCGCAAACACCTCGATGGTCGGCCACCGACGCATCCAAGTCTCAAAATACGGAATCACCCGATCCACCTGCGTCTGCTGGAGCATCATCTCGGACACCAGCACGCGATATGGTGAAATCTCGTGCCGCCACGGCAGGTGGTGCCGACCATGCTTCTGATACCACCGCATGAGCGCACGCTGACGATCGGCAATGGTACGGTACCCCGCAATGGGTCGCGCGATCATAGCTCACTCACATCCCGCAAAAAACCGCCACTCCTCGGCGAGGATTTCGACGCGCTCCGCTCGCCCAATGCATCGAGGACGATCACCGGCTCGTCACTGTTCCGATCGTCATCCCACCGCATGCGCGGGGCGATGCGGGAGACGCCGATGGGTTCCAACATCTCCGGCGGGATCTCAGCGATGAACGGCGAGGGCGCGGCGAGATAGGAGGCGTCATACCCCCCGGATAGCGAGTACGTCAGGGTGAGCACATTTTTTGCTCGCGTCGCCGCGACGTAGAAGAGCCGTCGCTCCTCCTCCATCCCTTCATCCTCCACCATCGCCCGTCGGTTTGGAAATGCGTTCGCCGTCATACCCATAACGAACACCGCGTGCCACTCCAGACCTTTTGACTGGTGGATCGTGGAGAGCACGATGCGCTCCTGCTCGCTCTCGTTGACGCCAACACGCTCGACGCCAAACAGCTCCGTCAACGATGTCTCGGCAAGAAAATCCTGCGGCTGCTCGTACTTCTCCGCAAACAGCGCGAGCTGGTCAAGGTCATCAAGTCGCTCCTGAAAATTCGGGTACTCGGCTTCCAGGTAATCACGGTAGCTGCCGCCTGCAACTGCGCGAATCATCGCCGCCGGCTCGGTGCAGCCGAGCATCTTCTGCACCATGTCAAGAAAGTTAGTCCAGCCGTTCTGCAGGCGTGACGACAGGGCGAGGGCGAGCGTTGAAGGATCGGAGGATGGGGATGCCGCAGCTGCCTGCGCCCGAATCTGCTCAATAATGGTGAGTGCCCCCACATCGCCAATCCCCTGCTGCATGCGGAGCACGCGCAACCACGCGGCCTCATCCTGCGGGTTCGTGACTACCTTCAGGAACGCGAGCGTATCCTTCACATGTGCGCGCTCAAAAAACCGGATACCGCCACGATAGTCGTACGGGATATCACGCTTCACGAGCTCCATTTCCAGGTACTGGGAGAGGTGCGTCGCACGGAAGAGCACCGCGATATCGGCCAGCGGCACGCCGTCTGCACGCAGCGCCAGCACCTGCATTGCAATGTATCGCGCCTCATCTTCCGCGGTATTCGACTGCACAAGCTTGGGCCGCGCCCCGCCGCGCGCCATCGGTTTGAGCCGCTTATCAAACTGCCGCTCGTTGTGTGCAATCACCGCATTCGCAACACCGAGAATCTGGGGCGTTGATCGATAGTTTGTCTCAATGCGAAACGTCCGCGCGCCGGGAAACGCTTTCGGAAAATCCAAAATATTCCCGATATCCGCCGCTCGGAACGAGTAGATGGACTGCGCGTCATCGCCAACCACGAGCACATTCCCGTGCGCCGTCGCAAGCCGCGCCACGACAGCGGCCTGGATGCGGTTCGTGTCCTGGTACTCATCCACAAGGATGTACCGAAACTGCTGCGCAAGCTGCTGGTGCGCCTGCGGCTGTTCCAGAATACGCAAGAAATTACACAGGAGATCATCAAAATCCATGCTATTCGCAGCGAGCTTGCGATCCGCGTACGTTGCCGCAATACGTTCGATCGTCTCCGCGTACCGCGAGAATTTTGGATGGCGATCCTCCACCACCTCTTGGATCGGCCGCTGCGCGTTCCGAGAGAGCGAGATCATGGACTTCAGGACGCGCACCTGCGGAAAACGCTCCTTCGTCTGCGGCACGCCGACATCCTTCATGCAAAGCTTCAAAAGATCGCCGCTGTCCTCCTCATCAAGGATGGTAAAGCTGGACGTATGCCCCAGAAGCGTTGCATAGCGCCGCAGGATACGATTCGCGATGCTGTGGTAGGTCCCACCCCAAAGCCCCTGGGGGTGTAGCCCCAGCAGCGCCTCCACCCGAGAGAGCATTGCATTCGCCGCCTTATTGGTAAACGTGAGCAACAGGATCTGCTGCGGGAGCACGCCTTGTTCCAGAAGGTATGCGACGCGATACACAATAGTCCGCGTCTTGCCCGAACCCGCGCCTGCCAACACCAAACACGGCCCGTCCCCTCCCCGGACCACCGCGAGCTGCTCTGCGTTCAATTGTTGATCGTAGGAAATGGGCATATACAGGATACTCATGAGCACCGCTCTCTAGCGTACCAACCGCACATGCTTGATACCAGCAGGAAACCATGATACGCTGTATTCAGTATGCAACATCCGCAAAATCACTCCATCAACTACTCGGTACCGAAGATGTGCCTCTTCGGTACTGCTTGCCGTTCCTGTTTCTCCCGAGCAGGTGGGGTACTGGCTGCGTAATTCCCGCACCACCCATCCAACCGCTCCGGCGAGACAGGAACGCCGGAGCGGTTTTGTTTTGGACAAAGCCGTCCTGTCTCAAACAACGTACATTCCGGCAGTCAGGAGGAGCAATGGAAAAGCAGCACGCGCAGTTCCTCATTGGACAGCGTCTGTACCTACGCCCGATCGAACAGAACGACATTGACCGGTGCTACGTCTGGATGAACGATCGCGCAGTGACGCGCACGCTCTTGCGCCACATCCCCATCCCACACGGCGCGCAGAACGAGTGGATTCAGTCGCACATCGCCAAGCGTCCGACAACGGGCTTCACGTTCGCCATCGTGCTCAACTCGAGCAACGAGCACATCGGCAACTGCGGCATCGAAGGCATTGACTGGATTGATCGGACGGGAACGACCGGCTGGGTGATTGGCGCGAAGGAGTGCTGGGGTCAAGGGTACGCAACGGAAGCAGTCATGCTCCTGCTCCACTACGGATTCACCGGACTCAACTTGCGCAAAATCACGTCCGCAATCATCGCGGACAACATCGCTTCGAACCGCGTGCACGAAAAGTGCGGCTATCGCGAGGCGGGACGATATCGGAAGCAGTTCTTCCGCGACGGCGTGTACATCGACGAAATCCTCTTCGAGCTCTTCGCCGAGGACTTCATGCAGGTCTGGGAGCAGCACCGCGACCGCATCCTGCCCACGCTCTAGCGCACAACCATCGACCCCATCCGTGTCTGCGGATGGGGTCTTCCTTTGGGCTTGCAGCTTACTCTAGATACTTTCGCACGTTCGCGTTGTGTTCCTCTAACGTGCGGGCGTAATGCACGGTGTCGTCTGTACCCGTGAGAAAAAACCAATACGGCGTTGCTTCGGGCCGCAGCGCGGCAAGGATGGATGCCATGCCGGGGTTGCTGATGGGACCATGCGGAAGGCCGGGGTACTTGTAGGTGTTGAATGACGAATCCGCGTCGTGATCCGCAATCCTCGTCCGCGGGTCGGACTTGCCCGTAATGTAGTTCACCGTGGAATCGGCCTGCAACCGCCACCTCTGATCACGTCGCTTCCACAAAATACCGGCAACAATAGGACGGGCAGCATCGTCCGCTACCTCCTTCTCTACAAGAGACGCCATCGTCACGATTTGGTGAAGCGACCTGCCGCTCGCCGCAGTTTCCTCGCGCAACACTGGTGTCATCTTGTCGTCGAAATTCTGCAACAATTTCCGAACGATATCTGCAGCAGACGCATCGTCAAAGACGCGGTACGTGTCTGGAAAGAGGTACCCTTCCAACCCCACAAACTCCGATCGCTCTGCAAGGAATGCAAACTCCCCATCAAAAACCGTGGGCCGTGTTGCTCCTTCCATCTTCCGGTAATCAGCAGCCGGTTCGCCGGTGAGTGCGTAGAGCGCCGCGGCATCGGTAACACCCTCCCGTTCCAGGTACGCCGCGATATCGCGAAGGTTCCATCCCTCAATAATCGTCAGCGTGCGCTCCTGCCGCTGCAGAGTGGAGGTCACCAGCACCGCAAGCGACCATACCGAGAGATGCGGACTGATCGTGTACTGCCCCGCACGCGCATTGGAACCGCGGAGCTGCAACGCAACCCGGAATGCAGTTGCGTATCGCAAAACGCCAGCGCTGCGCAACGTGCGCACCACCTCGTCGGGTGAACCGGCAATCACTACGGCAACGGGAGCTGCGTCTTGCGGGCCCTGCGGGAGCACGAACGTCAACCCAAACACACCCCCCGCGAGCACGATCAATGCCGCAACGATTTTGGCAAAGACCGTCCACGGCGACCGTTTACGTCGCTGTACATACCCCAAGACGCCCTCGGGCTGTTTGTACGAATTGCCGGTGTACATAGACGATTACGATTACTCATCTCATCAACGCAGCCGCACGACACGGAATGTCCGCATACTTACAAGTACGCCGTCAGGCCGCGACGCTCAAGTTCCGCGACAATTTCTTTCACTCCCTGTGCGTGCTCGCGCGGACAGATGAGGAGCGCGTCGTTGGTATCAATAACGATGCACTGGCGCAAGCCGTAGGTCGCCACGAGCTTTCCCTCCGGGGCAACAACGAGGTTCCCTGCTCCTTGCACACCGACATGCGTACCCCGCACGACGTCCGCAGATGCATCGTCCCCGGCCAGAATCTCGTGTACCGCTCGCCAACTCCCCACGTCTGCCCAGCGAAACGCGGCGGGCACCACGACCAGGCGCGGAAGACGCTCCATGATACCGATGTTGATGCACGTCCTCGGCATGGCGAGGAATGCCTGCGCTCGCTCCGGTCCCGTCACCCGCCGCGCGATGGCAAGCTGCGCACTGTGGAGAGGAAGGTGCGTCTGAAAAAGAGTGAGCAACTTTTGTGCTCGGAACGCAAACAGTGCGGGATTCCACAGGTGGTAACCGCTCGCAACGAATCCCTGCGCCGTTGCGTAGTCCGGCTTCTCGACAAAGCGTACCGCAGATACGGGGTCACTCGAGTGCACGTCAATCGCCCGCGTGCATTCGATGTAGCCGTAGCCCGTCTCCGGATACTGTGGCGCAAGGCCGACGAGCGCAACGCCCCCCACGTCACGCTCCGCCGCGTCCAGCACACGCGCGATGGCCTCGTGGTAGGCGGTATCATCACCAACGTATGCATCGGCATTGATCGTCACGAAGGACGCATCACCATCACGCTCCATGATCGCATGCGCGGCGTTTCCAATTGCCGCGGCAGTGTCCCGCGCGATCGGTTCGATGATGAGCTGCGTTGATGGAATTTCGCGGAGCTGCTCGCAGACAGATGGTACATGCTCCTCGATCGTTGAAACGTACACGCGATCCGTATCAAACCGCTGCCGCATTCGAGCGTACGTCTGCTGGAGCAAGGTCGCAGCATCCAGCAGCGCATGCGCCTGCTTGGGGGCATGTTTTCGCGAGAGCGGCCAAAGACGCGTCCCCGATCCCCCCGCCAGAATAACCGCGTGCCGTGCCATAGTGTTTTTTTGGCGCAACGCTCCGCAGAACTCTACGGTACCATCTCCTCTCGGGACACGAAAGCAGCAACCCCGTGCCTTGACGCTCCGTATGTGCTATACTCAATCTAGTACTGACAGTTCTTTGCTGTGGATAGTCGCGCCGGGGACTCCAAGAATTTTCCCGAGATCCCACATCGGCCATTCGACTTCCACGCCTGCCCAGCAGTGCACGCTGCGCGTGGGCACATACAACTGAAGAGGAGCGCGCCGACCTCAGGCGAGTGTTGACGTCTCAAGACATCCGAATGTTGCGAGCGTGCACCGACGCGCTGGTCTGTTCGCTCCTCCTCTGCACTAAATATCGGACATGTCGATCGCTGCAGCATTGATTGCTACGGCGGTTTTTCGTACCAGAGAGTGTGCTCCATCCCCCATCGCGTGTCATGCCATGGATGACCGCACCCATCGAAGCAACATCCAAACGCCGGCGGCAAGCAGCGCGCCCGCAGCAACATCGCTGACGTAGTGGACACCAACGAGCACGCGTCCGAGAGCAATGAGTACCATGAGAACAACAAGCACCATGCGCATCCAGAGGGAAGGCGTGGCGGCGAGCAACGGGAGTGCAAAAGCAAACGCAATGGTCGCATGATCTGACGGGAATGATTTGTCCGCTGCGTCCCGCGCAATCAGTTGCGTAACCGCCGGATGTGTCACGAATGGACGCGCCCGAAATGCGAGCCATCCGATCAGCTGACTACACCCATACGAAATCACCACAGAAGCGGCGATGAACCAAACCTGCGAGAGCCGCGAGGCCGCAGGCAAACGGGTGACTACCATCGCGCCAAAACCAATGAGGACCCACAGGAGCCCCGATGCCAAAAACACACTCAAGGCGCTCCATGCGGGCGACCGGAGCGCAAACGCATTCAATGCGATCGTGATTGCTGCATCCATACCATTAGACGATGCGCTGCTTGAATGCCTCCACCATGGGTACCTGCTCCGGCTCCGCACGATCGCGCATCGCGAGGTGGTATGCGGTCCAGCATGCTGATCCCACGGAGCTAAACAGACGCAGGAACCGCTCATCACCAGCAAGCGCTACCTCATGCACGGGAATCCCGCGCTCCTGCAGCAACTCCTGCAACGCCGCCGCACGCCGAACGATACGCGGATCATCCTCTCCATCGGTCAGCATCACAACGGCAAATCGCTGAAGAAGCTCCCGTGCGACTACACCAACATCAAACCCGGTCATCTCGTTGTGATTGAGCTCCGGAATCGTGTTCATGAATGCGGGATTCTTGCCCGTCTCATTGATGGCAATTTTCCAGAACCGCGCGATGGCGGCATTGCGGTCCGATGCGTAGAGAAGAGGCGTACGATCGCCCAATGCCCCTGCGAGTGCCGCGCCGCCCTCTTCTAAGATCGCCGTATCCAGTCGCGCGGCGAGCGTCCCCAGCGTTGCGAGCGCCCGCCCATGACGCAGAAGCGCCGCGATTGCAAGGATACTGTACCCGATCGCCATGCGGGGCTGAATGCCGGTGGCCGGCAGGACGATATGCGGAATGTCGTCGCGCTGCGCGCGTTCCAGCAGCGCACCGCCCGTCGTAATCACCGCCGTTGCAAGCCCGGCTGCTTGTGCCGCATCGTACGCATCCAGCGTCTCCTCGGTGTTGCCGGAATACGAACTTGCAATCACTAGCCGATCATCAAGATCGGACAACTCCGGAATGCCATACCCACGATGCACGACAATATTCCCTCCGCCGTTCCACGCGGGATCCCCTGCTGTCAGCATGTCCGGGGCCAATGCAGAACCACCCATCCCGCACACCACCACTCCCCGCGTCTGCTCCGAGAGCGCGTCCTCCCGCTCAATCACCGGCACCCACGCAAACTGTTCCGGTAGCCCACGAATTGCCTGATCCATTGCCATACCGTGCGTCATTGATACAAACGATGTTCATTCCTATCCCCAGCGTATCACGATGCCGCAGGTGGTACCGCAAGCAGCCGCGTGACCCACTCCTTGGCATCAAGCGGCGCCTCAGCCGCATCAAGCTCTTCGGAGCGCGCACGCGTTGCAGGATGCTCCGGCGTGAAGAGCGAGCAGCAGTCATCATACGGCCGTGCAGAGTACTCTGCGGTGCCGATGCGCTCCGCCTGCGCAATGATGTCCTGCTTATCCTCGCCGATGAGCGGCCGCAGCACGGGGAGATCCACCACTGCTTCCACGGCGGCAATGTTCGGAATCGTCTGCGAGGCAACTTGTCCCACGCTCTCGCCGGTGACCAGCGCGCCCATGCCGCGGCGCTTCGCGATCTGTTCCGCAATGCGGAACATCATGCGACGGTAGAGCAGCACACGCAGCGCAGACGGTGCGTGCATCATGACCTGTTTTTGGTACTCGATGAGTGGGATCGAATAGAGCTCCCCGCACGCCTGTTGCCAACGCTGGAGGACGCCGACAATCTCCTCCACGTTCCGCAGTGATGCATCGGACGTATACGGGTAGGAATGAAAGTGCACAAAGTCAACAATGCATCCGCGCCGCATGAGCTTCCAGGCGGCGACGGGAGAATCGAACCCGCTTGAGATCAAACAAAGTACCCGACCCGAAACGCCGACCGGCAATCCGCCCGGACCGAGCAGTTTCCTGGTGAACACAAAAGCTGTTCGCTCAACAATCTCCACGTACACCGTACAATCAGGATGGCCAAGATTCACCGCGAGGCCCGTTGCGTCCACGATCGCCGCGCCAAGCTCTCGCTCCAACTCCATCGAGTTCTTCGGATACTGCTTGTTGCCCCGCTTCACGCGCACGCAGAAACTCGTGATAGCCGTACTACCCTGCGATGCAGCGATCGTCTCCGTCATCACGCGCACAACATCCTCCGCAAGCGCCGCGTACTCCTGCCGCACCTCGTGCCCAATGAGTATGTTTGCGATACCAAACACCCTCGTCAGTGCATCCGTAATCTGCACAAGATCGGTCTGCTGTGTCTGCGCGTTCGCTGTTCGTATCGCGATGCGCCCGCTCATCCGCTGCACGCGCGCGCCACCAACGTCACGCACTGCCCATCGAATATTCTCGACGAGCTGCCGCTCAAACATCTCTCGATTGCGCCCTTTCAGCGCAATCTCGTGGTAGTGGGCAATAATAGCGGGGGTCATATCGATCGTTTCGATCTTCCCATATTTCGCACACAACATCAACATACGACAGCGCCCTGTGCGAGAGACGCTGTCGCGACCAAGAAAACTCGTACGACACCAAACAATACATCTGTCACATCATCACGATATCAACTCCCTTCCTCACGACCCGGCACTGCGGTCGTCAGATCCCCAATCCATTGAGTGCACCGATCACGAAACTCACCATCTTTGATCGCATGGCACCACTTGGCATCAAGATCCACTCCGGCAAGGAGCACAAGACATGCATCATGGTCCTCTTGTTCACGCAGCAGCTGACACTGTTCGGCGACCTCCGATACGCGTCGAATATCCAGCTGCTCATGGAGCGCGCCTACGTACGGACGTTTTTTCCGCTCCATGTCCCCCTGCAGTGACGCGTAGCGAAAGTAGTCGCGATCGGTCGGAGAACGTGAAACTCGGGTGGCGACTCGATACGTGCGGCCGTTTTCCCGACGTACAGCTACCGGTGCACGGGCGTCATTAAAAATGACACGTTCTCCGATCATCGCAACGGAAATTTCCGCCAAGTCCGCGCAATCCGTGCCTGTTGTAGTCGCAATTGTGTACGACCCGTCTTGCACGTAGTAGATGTCGAGCTCTGCGTATGGTTTCGACATCTCAAAAAAATTGCAGTTCGTACTCACGTTAGAGTAGAGCGCCACCACGCCAGCATCGCTGCTCTTCCCCCACATCTTTGACGCTCCGCTCCGCCATATATACCCAGCACCAAATACCAATACCACGAGCACGAATACGGCTCCAATTATTTTTGCAAACCGAGATGTATATACTGCCATATTTTGATACGTTACCGCAAAAGCTCCTCCGGCACCACCTCGCCCCAGCTCTCATCGATCGCCTGCTTGATGACAGCAGGAGAAAAATTATTCCGCCGAAGCAACGTAACCAATTCACGCAACGTCACCGTTTGGCCCGCATCCTTTGCGATGCGATAGGTGTCGCACCGTTCGATCGCACGACGGAGCTGCAAATGCTCCTCGCTCACACCACGATCGCCACCCGAAGACACGGACGCTCCCCCTTTACGTTTAAAAAAATCGAGTAAAGACATAGAAGGCGCTTATATGAGTGACTGCCCCGTCATGCTGGACGGTTTTTTGATGCCCATTATTTTGAGCAGTGTCGGCGCAACGTCTGCGAGGATGCCTGCGGGGGTGAGGAGGCTCAAATCGAATTCTAGGGACTGCAGTTCCTGATTTGTCTGTCCGGCAAATTGTTTGCCGCACACGAGGAGCGGAACGGGATTGGTTTCGTGCTCTTTGTCGATGGAACCGGTATCCAATTTTTTTACGATCTCTGCATTGCCGTGGTCCGCGGTGATCACCAGGACGCCCCCCGATTCGATTACCGCATCCGCGATCCTCCCAATGCATGCATCAACCGCCTCCACCGCCACAACCGTGGGCGCAAATTTCCCGGTATGGCCCACCATGTCGGGATTTGCAAAATTCACCACGGCAACGTCATATGCCCCGAGCGCAAGCTCCTTCAAGAGCCGATCGGTGAGTTTTGGCGCGGACATTTCCGGCTGCTCATCGTAGGTCGCAACCTTGGGAGAGGGAATAAGCACACGATCCTCGCCGGGATATTCCTGTTCTCGCATGCCATTGAAAAAAAACGTGACGTGTGCGTACTTCTCCGTCTCCGCAATGTGGAGCTGCTTTAACTTGGCTTCTGACCACACTTTTGCAAGACACGTTGGAATATCTTCCGACGGGAATGCAACGTGCTCTACCAAGCCCTGCTCGTACTCCATCATCGTGGCAACAACCACCTGCTGCAGTGCTGCTCGCTTAAACCCGGTAAACGATGGATCCACCAGCGCGTGCGTCAACTGCCGCGCGCGGTCCGCGCGGAAGTTAAAGAAAATTACCGCATCACCATCCGTAATGCTCCCCACGGGCTGCTCGCCGCGCGTGATGACCGTCGGAATAAATTCCTCATCAAAAACGCTCTTTGCGTAACTGGCAACGATGGCCTGCTGTGCAGCACGCGCATGCTCGCCTTCTCCCAGCACCATCGCGCGATACGCTTTTTCCACGCGGTCCCACCGATTGTCACGATCCAATGCGTAGTACCGCCCCGAGAGCGACGCGATGACACCTATCCCCAGTTTTTTCATGCGCTGCTCGAGCGCAGCGATGAACCCTTTTCCGCTGTCCCGAATTGCATCGCGGCCGTCGAGGATGGCATGAACAAACACGTCGCGTACACCCGCTCGTTTTGCAAGCTCCAACAACGCATACAGGTGCTCCTGGTGGCTATGAATACCACCCGACGAAACCAACCCCAGCAGGTGGAGCCGCGAGCCGTGCTGCTTGACGTGCTCCGTCGCACGCAAGAATGCGGGGTTCTCAAAAAATGCCCCGGAGAGCATCGCCTGATCAATGCGAGGCCGATTCTGATAAAACACGCGACCCGCACCGATATTCAAGTGGCCAACTTCGGAATTTCCCATTTCCCCACGCGCGAGCCCCACTTCCAACCCCGCAGCAGCGAGTGTCATCGCCGGATAGGCACGCAGCAATGCATCAAGATGCGGCTTCTTCGCCCGCGTAATGGCATTCCCGTCATAGTCCGGCGCCACGCCGAATCCATCTAGCACGCAGAGGACAACAGGTTTGGGGCGTTTGGTCGCCATAGCTGCACATCACGAATGCACTTCCTGCTCGATCTCCAGCAGACGATTGTACTTCTCCACGCGTTCGCTGCGCGAGAGCGAACCGGTCTTGATGTACTCGGCGCCTACCGCTACCGCGAGATCCGCAATGAACGTATCGGCGGTCTCGCCGGAGCGATGGGAGATGATCACCGCGTACTTCGCACGCCGTGCCATCGCGATCGCCTCCATCGTTTCCGTCAATGTGCCGATCTGGTTGAGTTTGATGAGGATGGCGTTCGCAACGCCGGTGCGAATTCCCTGCTCGAGCCGCGCCACATTTGTGACGAACAAGTCGTCGCCAACCACCTGCACGCGCGCGCCGACCTGCGCGGTGAGCGCCTGCCATGCTGCCCAATCATCCTCGTCAAGTGGATCTTCCACGGAAATGAGCGGATACTTCTTTACCCACCGCGCGACGAGCGCGATCATCTGCTTTGCGCTCCACGCGGTGGCCGCATCCTTGCAGTAGTACTTGCCCGATGCCGATGTGGCAGCGCGACCACCCTTGGGCGGTTCGTAGAACTCGCTCGCCGCAATGTCCAACCCGAGCGCCACGTCAGTCCCGGGAGTGTATCCCGCGCGCCGGATCGCCTCCATGATGACCTTCAATGCACGCTCGTTATCGCCAAGCCGCGGGGCGAACCCGCCCTCGTCCCCTACCGTCGTAGGAAAACCACGTTTATCAAGCAGCTGCTGCAACGTATGGAACACGTCCGCGCCCGTCCGGAGCCGATCCGCAAAACGCCCACGCTGCGGAATAATCATGAACTCCTGCACCGAGAGGCCAGAGTTTGCATGCCGCCCGCCGTTGAGAATGTTCATCATGGGAACCGGCATCCGCCCGTTGCGTTCTGGCAATCCGTAGCACGTGCGGAGCGAGCGGTACAGCGGTAACCCCGCAGCATCCGCATGTGCGCGCGCCACCGCAAGGGAAACGGCAAGCATCGCATTCGCGCCAAACTTTGCCTTGTTCGAGGTTCCATCCAACGCGATCATGACGCGGTCGATCTCCTGCTGCGCTGCCGCATCCATACCGACCACCGCTCGTGCGATCGGGCCATTGACGTTCGCAACCGCCTTCCGAACGCCCTTCCCGCCGTAGCGCACCCCGCCATCGCGCAGCTCGAGCGCCTCGTGCTCGCCCGTGGACGCGCCGGACGGCACCGCCGCAACGCCGCGCGTCCCGTCAGCGAGTTCTACCGCGCAACGCACCGTCGGATTGCCGCGCGAGTCAAGGATTTCCCAGGCATGGACCTTCGTGATGATCATAAGAGTGCTCTCCACTATGTTGCAATGCGCCGAAGCCGCTTCCGCGTGCGGAGCGCTTCGATGCCCGGCAGCTTTCCGTCGTTCGCGATGTATGCCAAAAGCGCGCCGCCACCGCTAGAGACATAGTCAATGTACTTCGCCATCCCAGTCCTGGCGAGCACCGCGAGGGTTTCTCCGCCGCCAACAACACCAAACGCGCGGCCGGACGACCGACTCGCGATGACACGCGCGAGCGCGACGCTGCCGTGGTGGTACGGCGCACGTTCAAACGTCCCCATAGGACCGTTCCAGAGCAAGGTTCTCGCGGTCTTGAGCTGCGCCGCGTACGCGCGAATCGTCAGAGGCCCGATGTCGAGAATTGCCTCCTTTCCCGCGCAGATACGGTGCGGTTTTGGTGCAATAACAACAACGCGCGGTGCAGGCGTTCGCGCCCGCGGATCGCCAACAACCACGTCGAGCGGCAGCGTGAGATTCCGAATTTTCCGATCCCGCTCGATGCGCTTCGCAATCGCAATGCCCTCTTCTTCCAAAAGTGAACTCCCCACCTCGTACCCGCGTGCGGCAAAAAATTGGTGCGCGAGTGCGCCGCCCATGAGCACGCTATCCGCAATGCGCAACAGCCGCAGAATCACCGGCGCCTTCGTGGTAATCTTCGCCCCGCCCAGGAGTGCAACAAACGGTGACGCATTCCGCGTGCGTAGATGATCCAATGCCGCAACCTCACCCATCATCAACTCACCTGCGGCGGCGGGCAGAAGTTTTGGGAGCCCCACGAGCGACGCATGCGGACGATGCGATGCGCTGAACGCATCGTTGACATAACAGGATCCCAAGGTCGCAAGCCGCTGCGCAAACGCCGCGTCATTCGCTCGCTCACCGCGATAGCGTCGAAGATTCTCCAACAACACTGCATCTCCACCCTCCATCGCGCGGAGGCGATCCGCAAGCGCCGCAGTTCCAATGCGCTCCGTACGCAGCGGCACCGAACGACCGAGGAGCGTCCCGAGACGCTTCGCTACCGGAGCAAGCGTCTCCTTGGGTCCGCCTTTCCCGAGGTGCGCGAGGAGCACAACCGCCGCACCTTCTCGGCAGAGCGCACGAATAGTAGGCACCACGAGGCGCAGTCGCGTATCGTCCAAGATGCGTGTGCCGTCCATGGGAACGTTCGCATCAATCCGGCAGAGCACGCGCACGCCCTTGAGCGGCCCGAGGTCGTGCATTGTTGTGAGAGGAGATTGCATACCTAATCATTCTGCATGTACGCGCGGAGACCACGAAGCCAGATGGCCGTTCCCGTCATCCACCCGAATGCTGTCGTGAAGTACTGGAGATCCACGAGCGAACGGAAGCACCACACGTGCATTCCGATGGTCACACGATTGCGGTACGCCAGCAGCACACACTTCCCACCGATAGGGAGAATGGCGGGCATCGTACGCGCACGGTAGTCACGCCTGTTCGCGCCTTCCAGTGCAGCCATGACGTTCTCCGCCACGACAGGCGCCTGACGAACCGCGTGCGATGCGAGCGGCGGCAGCGGATTCCCCTTGCGATCAGGAAATGCTGCGCAGTCCCCCAACGCGAAGACACATCGCTCGCCCTCCACAAGCCCCGTCCGATCCACGACGACACGCCCGCCGCGATCTACCGAAAATCCCGCATCGCGAGCGAGCGGCGGCGGTGCGATCCCGCCAGTCCACACCGTCAGATCTGCTGGGAGCGTGCAGGTCTCGCCCTCAAATCCACACAAGAGCCGCGCGCGCATCTCTCCTTCACGCAGCGGACGCGGCACGACCGTCACCTGGTCCATGCTCGCATCCTTGATGAACGCGTCCAACAGCACGCGCACGCCCAACCGATGCAGCCGCTGGAGCGCCATCCGCGATGCATCCTCTGGGAATGCCACGAGAAGCCGCGACATGCCCTCAACGAGGGCGATCTCGATATCGTCGTGGCGGAGCAACCCACGCCGGACCAGCGATCGACACGTCGTTGCAAGCTCTGCGGCAAACTCTACGCCCGTCGCCCCGCCGCCGCCAACCACAACATGGAAACGCTCGATACTGCCTCGCGATGCACGCTCCACGAGATCGCAAATACGCTTGCGGATGCGCAACGCGTCGCCCGCGCTCTTGAGCGGAACCGCATGATCTCGGAGACCCCTGATACCATAGTACGCGGTCTCCGACCCCAGCGCGAGCACGAGCGCGTCGTATGGGATGATTTTCCCACCGCGCAGCGCCACGGTGCGTGATGCGCGATCAACCCCTGCCGCACGATCGCGCACCACCGTGATCCCCGTCTGCCGCGTACGGTGCGCAAGTCGCCGAAAATCCACACACACACCTCCCGCAAGATCCGCGGCCTCCTCAACGCTCCCGTTCCGCACACCCGTTGCCACCTCGTAGTAAAGCGGCGGAAACTCGTGGCATGGACGCTCCTCAACGAGCGTCAACGAGGCATCGCCATGCCGCGCGTACGATCGAAGCCGCTGTGCGACTCCCCACCCGGCGAGTCCTCCGCCAATGACAACAATGCGATGCGGCTCCATAGTACTTCAATCATACCAAAGCGGCCCGGCAGTGCGCCGAGCCGCGTGTGCACAAACACTGGTGCCTGCTACTTCTTCCCAATCCGCTTCCCCACTTCCACTGCCATCTCGGCAAGCCGACAGCTGTACCCCCATTCGTTGTCGTACCACGCCATCACCTTCACGAGCGTGCCATCAATCACCATGGTGAGCGGAAGATCGACAATGGCAGACGAGGGATTCTGCAGGAAGTCCGAAGAAACCAACTCCTCCTCGGTGACCGTCAGCACGCCGCGGTAGACGGGATTCTTGACCGCCCGCCGAAACGCGTCGTTCACCTCGTCCACGGTGACCGGTCGCGCAACGACGAACACAAAATCCGAGAGCGACACGTCCATCACCGGGACACGAACGGCAAGCCCGTCAAATTTTCCCTGGAGCGATGGGATGGCCTCCGCGGTCGCCACCGCAGCACCGGTCGTAGTAGGCACCATGTTCGCGTATGCCGCACGCGCGCGGCGCAAATCGCCGGACTTGAGCCCGGGAGGCGGGCCGTCCACCAGATTCTGCTCTGCGGTGACCGAGTGAATCGTCGTGAGTGCTGCCTTCTCAATGCCAAATGCGTCCGCGATCACACGCGTCACCGGTGCGACGCAGTTGGTCGTGCAGGAGGCATTGTTGATAGCATCGTGCCCGCCAAGCTGGTCATCGTTCACGCCCAGCACGAACGTCCCCACATCGCCGCTGCCCTTGGTAGGCGAGGACACGATGACGCGCTTCGCCCCAGCTGCGAGGTGCACGCGCGCCGCGCCGTCTTTCGTGAACCGGCCGGTGCACTCCAGCACCACATCAACCTTCAGCGCCTTCCACGGAAGCGCTGCGGGATCCTTCTCCGCAAACACGCGAATCTTCTTCTTGTTCACCACAATCGCGTCCGCCGTCGCGCTCACGGTTCCCGCAAATTGCCGGAGGACCGTATCGTGCGCCAAGAGGTGCGCCAGTGTCGCCGGCTCCGTGAGGTCATTCACCGCCACCACCTCCAGCTTCCGATCCAATCCCCGCTCCGCAATCGCACGCAACGTATTGCGCCCGATGCGCCCAAACCCATTGATCGCCACGCGAATAGCCATAGGGACAAAACAGAAACACTATACGCAAGAACATTGCATCACATCGTCATACCAACCGATGGTGCAGTTTTCCACTTGTATTCATCCTACCACAGCACCCCGTCGCATGCATGCGACGGGGTGCTGAACATTCGATGTTGATGGTCTAGAGTGCGAACCGACAGAACTCGCGCACCTGGATGTTCTCACCCAGTTTTGCAATGGCCTGATCAACGCGCTGCTGCACGGTGATGGAATCGTCCTTGAGGTACTCCTGCTTGAGGAAGCAACGCTCTGCGTAGAACTTCTGGAGCTTGCCGTCCACAATTTTTGCCACGACCTCGACGGGCTTCCCTGCGGCCTGCTCTGCCGCGATCTCGCGCTCTTTCGCAATCACCGCTTCCGGAACATCCTCGGGCCGCACATACTCCGGATCCGACGCGGCAATGTGCATTGCGAGATCCTGCACGAGCGTCTTAAAATCATCGCTGCGCGCCACGAAATCTGTCTCACACGCAACCGACACCAGAACGCCGAGCTTGCCGGTCTGGTGCAGGTAGCTCCCCACCAAACCCTCTGCGGTCTCACGGCCGGCCTTCTTTGCGGCTTTCGCTCCCCCCTGCTTGCGCAGGATGTCTTTCGCCTGCTCTAGGTCGCCTCCGGATTCCTCCAGCGCCTTCTTCGCATCGAGCACGCCAACGCCGGTCGCCTGCCGGAGCTGCATGATGATTTTTGCATCCATACGAATCATGAAAAAAGAACGAACACGTTTACGATGCTGCAGATTCGCGCGCCTGTTCCGGCGCCACCTCCGACTTCGCCATTGCCTTTGCACGCTCAACGGCACCCTCGGCAACTGCATCCGCGAATGCAGTGGTGAGCATGCGGATGGATGCGACAGCGTCATCGTTCGCCGGGATGGGATAGGTGATGTCCGTGGGGTCCACGTTCGTATCACAGATTGCAAATGTCGCGATCTCCTTTCGCACTGCCTCCCGCACCGCCGTGGATTCATTCTGTACGTCCACCACGAACAGCGCATCCGGCAGCCGGTTGAGATCGCTGATGCCACCCACGACAATCTCCAACCGCACAATCTCGCGTCCGAGCTCCGCCTGCTCATGCTTCGTGTACTTCTGCTCCATCTCGCCCGTGTCGCGCATACGCACGAGGCCGCGGTACTTCTGAATGACTTTCCCGATGATTGCGTAGTTGGTCATGGTGCCGCCAAGCCAGCGCCCGATGACGTACGGCATATGCACACGCATGGCCTGCTCGCGGACGATGACCTTCGCCGAATCCTTCGTGCCGACAAAAAGGATAATCTTCCCTTCCTTGGAAAGTGCACGCGCGGCATCGCAGGCCTCCACAAGCTTCCGCTGCGTCTGTTCCAAATCCAGGATGTGCACGCCATTGCGCATCGCAAAGATATACGGATCCATCTTTGGATGGCGCCGCGAAGCACGGTGACCGAAATGCACCCCCGCCTTGAGCATCTCCTGCAGTGTTGGCTGTGCCATAGCAACAAAAAAACCGCCTTTTAACCTCCCCCCCGTTCATCCCGCCGTGGAACCCAATTTGGGCAGGCCACCGCAGTCCCGAGGGGTGCGTGATCGTACATGCCCCTAGCGTAGCGAGCAGTGCGCAGTGTGTCAAATATGGCAAAAGAATGAGCCCCCACCACATGGATGGGGGCTCGACACCGGCACCATCGCCGGTGACGGTGCGCCGGTTTTCCCCGGATGAGAACTAGCCGAGCCGGGGAAACGCTACACGGACGACGCTGCCGTACGTCAATCGTGTCAGGACACCCACGGAGGCGTCAAGAGACAGACGCGGCGAGTTTCATGACTGCCTCGATCCACACGCGGCCCGTGACGTCCGACGGCATGCGCCAGTCCCCGCGCGGCGAGAGCGCGACGGATCCCACCTTGGGGCCATCCGGGGTCGCGTTGCGCTTGAACTGCGCCTTGAAGAACCGCTCGTAGAAGACGCGGAGCCAGTGGAGAATCACCGCGCGACCGTAGACACCAGCGAACGCATGCTCCGCGAGGAACGCAACCTTCTCGGGACGCGCGCCGTGACGGATCATGTGGAAGAGGAAGAAATCGTGGAGATCATACGGCCCGATGAGGTCCTCCGTCTTCTGCGCGATGGTGCCATCCGCTGCCGCCTTGCGCAGCTCGGGCGAGATGGGCGTTGCCACGATATCCCGCAGCACGGTTGCAAGCTGCCCTGCGCGATTGCCGCCAACGGCGCGCGTCTCCGCCACCCACGCGATGAGATACCGGATGAGCGTCTTGGGGACGCCGCAGTTCACGTCGTAGTTGGCGATGTGATCACCGGCAAACGTGCACCACCCCAACGCCTTCTCGGAGAGGTCACCGGTGCCGAGGGTGAAGCCGCGGTTGAGCATGATCTGCTGGCGCACCCGGGCCTGCGCGTTCTCGCACATGAGGCAATCGTGGCACGGCTCGTGGCCGCTTGCCCGCAGCATCGCCTCCGTTGCTGCCACGATGGACTGCTCCGGAAGCGGTAGGTCCAGCGCCTCCGCGAGGAGGTGTGCGTTGTTGCGCGTGCGATCCGTGGTTCCAAACCCGGGCATCGTGAAGAGCTTCAGGTGCTCCCGCGGCCAGCCGAGGTCTTCCAGCGCGCCGATGGCGACGAGCGCCGCGTGCGTGGAATCCAGCCCGCCGGAGAGCGCGAGATGCACGTCGATCGGTCCGCCGTGCTCCGTGCCAAGGTGCTCCAGCCGCCGCGCCAGGCCCGTACGCTGGATCTGAAACACCTCCGCGCACCGTGCATCGCGCTGCGGCCCTTCCTTGGGCACGAACGGGAGGCGATCCACCGTCCGCTCGAAACCGTTCTCGATGCGGATGCCGGTCACCTCGACGGTCACCGTGCGGTACGAGGTCCGCGCGAGGCCGGCGGCCTGCCCGAAGCTACTAGTCACGCGCCGATCGCGCCGCAGCGACTCGACGTCAAGATCGCGCACGATCATCTGCGCGCTCCTGCGGAACCGCTCGGTCTCTGCCAACACACGCCCGCTTTCTGCGATGAGCGAATGGCCGTCAAACGTCACATCCGCACTGGACTCGTCCACGCCTGCGGAGGCATACACGTATCCGGCCACGCACCGCGCGGACTGGCTCTCCACCAGCTGCCGGCGATACTCGGCCTTGCCCACCGTGACCGGCGAGGCGCTGATGTTCGCGATGATGAGCGCGCCCGCCAGCGCATGCTGCGTGCTGGGCGGACTGGACACCCAGAGATCCTCACAGACCTCGACGCCAACCAACACAGACGGCGTACCGTCGCGCGGTGCAAGCTGGATGAGGATGTCCGTACCGATCGGCACGGTGTATCGTCCGCAGAGCTCCACCATGTTCACGCGCAGCGCGGGCGCATCGCGGAACCACCGTCGCTCCTCGAACTCGCGCTCGTTCGGAATGAAACGCTTCGGAATGACCGCCACCGGCTTGCCGTTCGCACAAACCACGGCGCAGTTGAACAGCATTCCGTCCACTTCGAGCGGCATGCCGACGACGTAGGCGAAGCCATGCGGCATAGACGCGACGAGACGACCGAGTGCACCCTCCGCCTCCGTGAGGAGCAGGTCCTGCTCGAAGAGATCGCGACACGTGTAGCCCGTAAGCCCCAGCTCCGGGAATACCGCGAGCTGCACCGCACCGTGATCGAGCGCACTGCCGTACTCCAGCATCTGCTCGACGTTGTACATCGGATCCCCGATGCGCAACCGCGGCACGCATGCCGCCACACGAACAAACCCATGATTTGCCATGATATCTTCCTCCTTCTTCTGTTGTGAACGAACCAACTCCTCCTCTCCTCAATGACGCTGCTCACAGCGTCGCTGGGGAGAGCGGCGGTCCATTGGACCGCCGCAGGGCTCAGGCCGCAACTCCGCGAGACGATTACTACCTGCCGCCGAGGAGCACCGCGCCCGGATGCTGCCAGTCGTACGTCAGACGTCCGTCGGAGTAGAAGATGAGCGTACGGATATTGTCGCCGTCCTCCGCCTGATTGACGGTGAGGCAATCCGACAGACATACGTTCTGACCATCGACGTCGTAGACCTCCGCACCGTGCATGAGCGAGAGCAGACGCGTTCCGCACTTCTTGACGTGATCACGCACGTCAGTGATCTGCTCCTTGTCCAGACCATGCGTCTCGACATACCGCGCCGTCGTGAGGAGCAAACCGGAGGTGCGCTCGGGCTTACGGATCGGCCGGATGGTGAGCTGCTCCACTTGGTGCGCCTTGCAGAAGGCGATCACACGCTCGACATCCGTGGACGTACACACCGCGCCCTGCTGCATCATGACGCACAACCGCACCGTGAAGCCGGTTTCGTGGAGATAGCCCACCGTGCGCGCGAGGTCCGGATACTCGCCCTCGCCATCGAGGTACACCCTGCGGTTCGGCCCGGGTTCGACGTCCACGACGGAAATCGCGATGGTGTTGAGGCCGGCGCCGCGCCACGCTTGGAGCGTGGTCCTGGTGAGTCCGCGCGCCTGCACAGCTGCGTTATCTCCGGCGGCCAGCCGCCCGATGTCCAGCGCGTTCGTCTGTAGCTCGATGAACGGGAACTGCCATTCCCCAAGAAGCTGGAGGTACTCGCCGATCTCCGTGGGATAGAGCGTCGGCTCACCCTTGCTGGTCATGAGCACGGTCGTCGTACCCGCAAGCTGCCCGAGACGACATGCTTTCATGAAGTTGCCCGCATGCACGTCACCGCGCTTGGGTAGCTCCGCAAATCCGGTCATGTGCGACACGCAGAATGGGCAGCGTGCGTTGCACGCGCGCGTACCGACGACAATGCTGAACGTCTGAATCTTCACTGAAAAGAACCTCCCTTCGTTGTCATCCAACCTTCGAGCACCATTCCTTTCCCATCCGTCATCTCGAGCGAGTCTGCGAGTCGAGAGATCTCGTTTATGGAGAAATCCTTCAACTCGCTTCGCTCGGTCGAAATGACGAAGGAGGGGAATCGTACTCGGAGGAAGGAGGGAACCGCGCTGCGGTTCCCTCGCTGGGTCAGTACACACACGCCTCGTTGATCGTTGGCTGGTAGCCGAACGTCTGCTGGAACAGCACAACGTCCTGGGGATTTCCCTGCGCTTTCGCGAGGTTGTCCGAAAGCTTCACCAGTCCATGACCGTTCGCCATCACCGCTTTCATGATGAGCGAAAGTGCTCGGAAGCCAAGGTCGTTCGTGAGGTCTGTCCCCCATCCGAACACGCGTCCAATGCGGCCGCGACAGTATGCCTCGAGCTCCAGAATCCGTGCGACGGTGAGACCGTCGGAGAAGACGATGGCCTTCAGCAGCGGGTCCACACTGCACCGGATGTAAAACGCGATCGCTGCATCCGCGAACGTCAATGGATTCCCCGAATCCTGCCGCAGACCACGCCACAGACGTGCCTGCTCGGCCGTGAAATCCTCGAAGAAGAACGTGGATGTGTACGTGTCCGTCAACGCGATGGAGAGCAATTCCCCGTACTCGCTCCACCAATCGCGCAGCATGTGCTGATGCGATCCGCGGAGATCATCGCGATAGATGCCGCTATACACCATGTCCAGCTCATGCGCGAACGTGCCCTTGGGGGCAATCCCCAGCAATTTTGCGAGGTACACGTTCGAGGTGCCGAGGAATCCCTTACCAGCGAACTCCTGGGCCATGCGCGCTGTTACGGTCTGCTGCCATGTACCGCTGAAGCGTCGCCTGGTGCCAAACTCGATGATCTGTACGGCATCGCGCACATCATGACGCGCAAGCTCCTGGTTGCGCTCGTGCAACAACGCAATCTTTGCGTCCAGCCGGCGCGAACCTTCTCGCTCTACGTCCGCGAGTCGCATCCCGCTCCGCATCAAAACTTCGCGGTAGTAGAGCTCGTTGACGATGGCGAGCACTAGCGTCTCCCAGAGCGTCGTCTCCACCCACAACCCAGACGTCTCGATGCGGTACTGACGCGTTTCGCGATCGATGTGCACCTCGATAGGCGCAAGCCGAAGCGTGGGCAGCCACGCGAGGAACTCGGGGTCGAACATCCCGAGGGATGCGAGGTACGCGATATCCTCTTCCGTGAATCGAAGCTGTCGCACTGCCGCAAGCTCGTCCTGCAGCGCGGCAAGGTCCACCCATTCCGAGAGCCGCACATCTGCCGTCCGGTTCTTGAACGCAAACGTGACTCGCGCATTTCTGTGACGACGCCAGATGAGCTGGAGCATCGTGAGCTTGTACAGATCGAGGTCGAGCAGCGATCGGATGATCGGCTGAGACGTGTACCGTCGCACCTGTGCCTCCTTATGCCGTCCGCGGGCGTTCCTGGTAGTGCTTCCACCAGAACGCGCCTGCGGCGATTTTGTGGTCGATGATAGTCCCGTGCTCGAGACGGTAACGCGCCAGCGCCTCGGGGAGCCGATCGAGTGGGAGCAGGACGGTCTGGAGCTGCATGACGCGCTCTGCTTTCTCGAGGTCCGGCTCGCACACCTTCCGGCACCCGCTCGCAAGCAGCAGGTACACGCGTGTCCGTGCCATGCCAGCGGATTCCGGTGCAACGGGAATGCGGATGAACTCCGCCGCCTCGTATCCGGTCTCCTCGCGCAACTCGCGCCGCGCCGCACTCTTCAGGGTCTCGCTGTCCATGTCGCAGAGTCCCGCAGGGAGCTCGAGCGTGCGGACCTGATCGGACCTGTTGATGGACACATCGCGCACGAGCGGCGGTCGAAGCAGCTCCGTGCAGACGACATCGCCATCCTCGGTAACCGCGAACACCGCGACGATATCCTCGACGAGGCGATCGCCCGCCTTCCGCTCTACGGCGGTCCACTCGATCCGTTCGCCGCCTCTTTGAACGGTGAGCGCCACGAGACGCATCCAGGGATCACCATCGAACAGGACGCGTCTACTGATTACTCTTGAATGAGCCATCTGCTCACCTCCTCAACGCGCCTCCCGACCATCCGGGATGTGCGCCAAAAAGGCGAAAAACAGCATAACGATGATACCAAACCGTAGCAAGAAACCCGGTTATTGTCAAATCGGGAGGATCGAGGACTTTCTATCTTATTCCGTTCCCCTCCCTCTCCGCTTCCAGGGGAGAGGGAGGGTTAGGGAGGGAGAGGTGCAATCTCTTATACGAACGAGCAACGCACGCATATCCACCTCTCCCCCTCTCCCCGCGGACGCGGAGGGGGGAGGATCGGAAACAGATACCAGGCCACGCTGAATGTTTATGGACAAAAAGCTACGCCCGCCACCGGGGATGGTGGCGGGCGCTTACGCTACACGCCGGTGCGCAGCATGAGGTCAAAGAGGCCGTCCGCAAGAGCGATGATCTCGTCGCGCGCTTCGATGCGTTCCACCCACTCGGGCGGCAGCGCGTGGGTGCCGTGGCGTGCGCCGAGGAGCGAACCCACCATCGCGGCATTGGAGTCCGTATCCCCGCCCGCGTTCACCGCGGCCAGGATCCCCTCGCTTGGCGGACGATCCATATACTGGATGGCCGTCGCGATGACGAACGGCACGGACTCGCGTACGTCGCAGGAGGTACGGATGAGAGCGGCCTGCGTCGCCACCATACCGCCGGAGACGATGGATCTGAAGACGCTGCTGAGCAGCATCCCATGCGCATCGCATGTGGTGTACGAACCAGGAAGAACCGCGCCAGTCATGATGCTCGCCTGCCCGAGGCCACGCTGCGGCAGCGCATCCCGTCGCGCGCTCATGCGCAGCACTTCGTGAAGACAGAGCAGCAGGATATGCGCGCCGATACGCGCACATGCATCACGGTGTGTAAGTTGTGCGAACTGCTGGAGCTGCTCGGAGTGACCGACGATGTGGCGCAGGTGCGCGTCGAACGTCTGCGCGCTTACCTTCCCCGGCGGCATGGCCGTCATGAGCGCAAGCGGCAGCACCTTCATCGCGACACCATTGCCCATGCCATGCGCAGCAGGGTCCCGCACCGGCTGTCCCGGCTGGCGATCCTGTGCCGCAAGCTCCGCGATGCCGCGCTCCGTGGACCTGCCCCAGCCGCGGCGTTCGCGCATGTACTCCACCACGTGCTCCGCCGCGATGCGACGCAGATCAAACCCGTTCCCGCGCACCAGCGCCCGCGCGGTCGCAAGTGCAAGCTGCGTATCGTCCGTCCACTGCTCCGGCCGCAACCGCGCCACACTGGGGAGCGATCCATGGAGCACCGGCCCAAAGCCGATCACGCCACGCCCACCCGTTGCCGCGCGAATCGCGTCCGGCGCCATCGTCTCCACGCGCTTCCCGATGGCATCGCCAATCGCGTGCGCCAGGAAGCTGGCGCGAAACCGATCGCGAAGCAAGGCTGCATCGATGTACATCATTCCTCCTCTCGTTTCGAGGCCTTTCGCAAAAGGTCTCCTGCAGGATAAAGAGCACCGACACTATACCACGTCCACCGCATCCGTCAAAGGAAACAGCCTGCCGCATTCTGCGACAGGCTGCACATACCGCTACGCTGCGCGTTCATCATCGGGGGACGTGCCTGCCGATGACACGCGATCGATCTCGTCCATC
This sequence comes from bacterium, assembly GCA_030646955.1. Classification (GTDB taxonomy): domain Bacteria; phylum Patescibacteriota; class Patescibacteriia; order JACPHY01; family JACPHY01; genus JAUSKG01. Next base: position 28,745 of record JAUSKM010000041.1, on the reverse strand, counting down.
TCCTGGAGCACCAGCGCATCCCAATCCGCATGCGCGGCATAGGCTGCCCACTCGCCATCGAGAAACGCGCCTGCGTCAGCATCGATCGGCCGCGACACCATCCCGCGCCCCAGCGCAAAGATGGACGTACACAGCACATCGGTTGCTTTCTCAAACCCCTCCACGATTTCCAGGAGGTCCTCGTCGCGCACGACGGAGTCGAAGCGCAACCGACGCATGCGCACAAGACGTTCCTGCGCCCGTGCGCCCACGCGACCAGCGGGTATATGCTCCACCGCGCGCTGCGCCTGGCGCAACCGATGCTGTGCGCGTTTGATACGATCGTCCAACGTCATCTCAGCATAGGAGCCGGTCTCCGACTGCTGCCAGCGCCACACGGACACCACCGCGCCAACTATCACCGTAAGCACGACAGTCCCAAGCGCAAGATACACCACCACTTCCACAGCGCCTCCTCTCCTCAAAAAGAACCCGCCAGCACCCACCACAGACGCCACCACCGTATCGGGCATTCGAGCCCGCGTCAAACGCCCGCACAACAGCGAAGCCGGCCCTGGGGATTCCAGGGCCGGCGTTGTACTTCCGTTCACGCGGTCACTGCTGCCGCACTACCAGAGCACGGCGCAGACGATGCCGAACGCGAGCAGGTCCGCGGCCGGGTACCACGGGTCGTAGTACTACGGGTCGTACCCGTAGTACGCGGGCTCGTGGGACCACACCTCCTCCACCTCCGTGGTTGTGGTGGTGGAGACGGTGCCCTCGGGGAGGGACCGATCGACCTCCGCTCCGCAACCGACGCAGAAGCGATCGGTCGGACCAATGTCGTGATCGCAGTTGGGGCACTGCTCGTCCGTGATCTCCGTGCCGCCGCCACCGCCTCCGCCACCGGAGTCACCACCGCCACCATTGTAGCTGCTCCTCCTTCATCGTGCGTTCGACGCACGATGTTCAGCGGCAACTATCGTGTCGGGAAGCGACACTGCTGTCAAGCGTCGTGCCGAATCCCGCTGCGCTTCAACGCGTCGACAACACGCACTTCCACCACATCCACCTTTCCGGCCACGACAGAAACCAGAAAGTCCACGATGAGCGGAAATGCAAGAAGCAACACAATACCAAAGAGCGACATAGTCCCTCCTCCCATGTAATCTTCATACACCGTAGCACACATCACATGTAAGGACAAACCGCACGCGAAAGGACTCGTCCCGCGGGACGAGTCCTTCTGTCTGCTTCTGCTACCGAAGCATGCGGCTTCAGTCCCCGCCACCACCATCACCGCCCCCCGTCGCCACCACCATCACCGCCGAAGTCGCCGAGGAAGTCGAAGAAGCCGCCATCGCCGGAGCTCCTGCTCCCGCCGCTCTTTCGCCGCGACCTGCTGGGCGGGCTGAACACCACCAGAAGCAGAAAGAAAATGGCGATGGCCGCCACCGCCGTCCACAACCATGCCTCGAGTGACAAAGAGCACCTCCGCTGTTGGTATTGTCTTCACTCCTATTGCCTGCACCGTAGCACGGATGCGTCTCCGCGTCAAGCTGAATACTCATCCCACCCACTCCAACTTTCTCCTCTCAACGGGAGGGGGACCATTTCCGATCCCCCTCTTCCTGCTGGGAGGTGGAGGATCAGAAAAAAAGAAATCCGGCCCCCCCGTGGGAGGCCGGAACACTCTGCCAAACGAATGAACAATTGTTGTGTTCGGCCGTGCTACGGGGCTGCGAAGCCGCCGACGGCGGTCTGGCTGAAACTGCCCGCGCTCTGGCTGGCGCGGACCGCGGAGCGGGAGAACGCGCCGAACGCTTTGCGGACCTCGGACGGGGTGTTCTTGGGCGCGAGGATCCACTCGTCGCGGACACCCATCTCGCGGAACACCTGCCGGAAATCCGTCGTGCCGTCATCGACACCCATCCCCGCCACGATGTGGCACTCCTGGCGGAGGAGGTCCGTGACGAGCGCGCGGACCTGCGCAGCGGTGGCCTGGAAGCCATTCGCGCCGCCATCGGTGACGAGGAGCGTGGCCGAACGCACCGGCACGCCGTTGTCCGCGAACTCCTGCGTCTTGGCCAGCACCGTCGCCAGCACCTCGAGTGCACGCTCGTAGAGCGGCGTGCCGCCCGACGGGTTGAAGTTGTGCGAGTCGAGCCGCGTCGCCACGCGCAGGGACCCGTACGCGTCCAAAAGCCCGTTGTTCAGGAGGTAGCTTGCCGCGAGGATGCTGTCGTCCTGCTTGGACGCGACGAGCGCGTCGAGGACGCCGTTGTACCCATCGCGCACCGCCTCCGTGTTGCCCGGGACGAACCGAATGGATCCGGAGTCGTCCAGGAGCACGGTGACCAGGAAGACCTCGGAGGCGGTGACGTCGTCCACGCTGATGCCCAGGCCGGCCTGGATCTGCGCGCCCATGTCCGGGATGGAGATGGACGCCGCACCCGCCGGCGAGAGGGCGCCACTCGCCTGCGCGCTCTGGAACAAGGTGCCCACCTGGGCAATGGATTTGCTCGTGCTACTCATGATCGTTCTCCTTTTTCTTTCGTCTTTACTCTGTCATTGCGAGGAGTCCGCGACGCGGCAATCCCAGGATTGCTTCGCAGACTCGCGATGACGATGGGGGTTTTGCTACAGGGTCACGCCCGGCCACTGGGCGATGGGCGTGGTGCTGGACACGACGTGCATCCCGGCCTTCCGGAACGCGTCGAGCGCGGCCTGCGCCTGCGGCGTGAAGTCCACCACGAAGCCGCCCTTGCCGTCCGGCACCGTCACTGCGGACATGCAGTCCTCCAGGACGTACACCTTCCGCGCCAGCGCGGGGTCCACCGCGACGATCTCGCCCAGGAAGTCCTCGATGGACGACTTCACGCAGTGGCTGGCGGCCTGGCCCGCGAAGGCCACGATGTCATCGCGCATGAGCCGCTCGATGAACGCCGTATTCTTCTGCGCCAACGCGCCCTTGCCGTCCCAGCGGCCCAGCACCTCGGGCCGGAGCACGGAGTAGTTCTCCGTGAGCGGGTTGCCACCCTTCACCTCGCAGTGCGACTGCGCACCACGGAGGAAGGCGTGGAACATCCGCGCTTCCGCGATGACACCGGCCAGCGCGTGGCCGTCCGTGCCCAGGATGCAGTGGAACGGCCAGAGGTACAGCGTGTACTTGCCGGCCCGCTTGAGCTCCTCCACGTAGTACTGGGCCTGCTTGCACAGCCACGCGTAGTCGCCGCCCAGCCACGCCGCCATCGCGGGGTTGGGCCGAATGTTCGCGTGGAGGACAGCGCCGGCGAGGCTCACGTTGATCATCCGACCGGACGGATCCAGGTCGATGAGCGAGTGCGGGGCCAGCGGCTCGCCCGCCTCCGTCACCCAGAACGCGGGGAAGAAGATCTGGTACGCGAAGTGGGTGTCCATGGTCATCGTGATGTCGGTGATGACGTCCACCTCGCGGTAGATGAACGACGCCAGCCGCGCGCTGTCGTCCATCGCACCGGTGCCACTGCGGCCCGCCACATAGAGCGTTCCCTCCGGAAAGCAGAAGTCCTTCTGCGCGTCGATGCCAACGAGGTGGACGCGCGGCCGCGATGCGGCGGACGCCTTCACGTGGTGCCGCTTGCGGAACGCGGTCGCCTCCTCGAACACCTGCTGGAGGTTGGGTCGGTACGCCCACGCACGGGCGTTTGCCGGATCGAAGAACGAGGGAAGGGAAAGCTGCGAAGCCATACGAAACTCCTACGCGGGGTTCTCGCCCCGTACCCGGACGCCAACCATTTGGCATCCGAGAGGGAGCGAGAATCCTTGGAGATTCTCGCATGTGATCCACTCCTCTCCGCGTACTCGGGGGGAGGGAGGGGGGGTGTGCGGCGCACCATCCGCCATATCACCTCTCCCCCTCCAGCTCCCACTCTCCCCTGGAAGCGGAGAGGGGGAGCGTATTACGCTCGAATCACCAGCTTCGTGATCTCTCGCCGGTCCACGACGTACAATCCATCGCGACCGGCAAAGAGCGCGCAGCCCGTATGCACAAACGGCTCCGTGTCCGGGAACTCGCGCGTGAGCGCGATGGACCCGCCGGATGCCTCGACACGCGTAACGCCGCTATCGGTCACCGCGAGGAGAAATTCCCCTGCCGCGGCATGCCCGCGGATGGTGCCGCCGAGCCACGAACCGTCGCCGGCAACCGCCTCCGCCGTCGCACATACCGCGCCGTCCGGCGCAATGACCGCCACGCGATGCACGGTCTTGCTGCCTTCCTGCGTCACCGTAAAGAACCAGCAGCGCGTTGCTGCGAACACTGCGTGCGCATCGATGAGCTGGCCGCGGATGCGCGGGAGCGACACCGTATCGTTGATGCCGCGCGCTTCCGCGCCAAAGACGAACGCGACGCACAGCTCACCCGCGCGGTACACACCGAAGCCAAATTGCTCGCCTGCCCAGATCAGCGTCTGGTGCGCAAGGATGTTGCCGATTCGGACGTCCGTCGCAAGCGCACCAACGACGCCATTGCGCACGAGCGTCCCCTGCTCCAGCCAGTAGACATGCGCGGCGTTCGCGTCGAACACCGGGAGTACGCCACGGTACCGCTCGACCATCTGCGTTTCCGGCGCGTGGCCGGCGCGCAGCGTGATGAGCGTATCGTCCCGCGCGATGAACGTACGGTCGCCGCACACCCGGTATCGGAACCGCGCATCGCGGGCGCCCTCGAGCACCACACCGCCGTCTTCCCGACGGAACGCACCATCGTGATACAACCACCGAAGCTTCCCGTCCTGGTGCGCCGCATGGAGGATGTCGCCGCGCGTTGCGAACACGCGCGTTGCGGTCACCGTCCCGCGAACCACCACCTTCTGCTTCAGCGCCGCCGGCACTGCCGCCGCGCACTGCGGACACACGTTCCGCGCATGCTCGGTTCCGCATTGCGTACACGCCGTCCACCGCATGCGCTCAAGGAGCAGCACGGGGAACTCCACTCGCTCGTCTTTCTCAAACGTCTTATGGAAGTACTGGAGCAGCTCGTCCGGAAGCACGCCGTAGGGCACGGCGGGTTTGGGATAGATGACCTCCGGGTGGAACACCGTAATGCGCCGAAGCGGCCGTTCATCCAGCGTGCAGCGCTGTGCGGGATCCTTGGGGCGGTAGACGCCGCCAAACGGATCCACGAACAGGAGCGACTTGATGAGCATGACCGCAAACGCGTACCAGTCCGATCCCTCGTTGTGCGGCCGCACGAGCATCGGGCTCTTTGCATGCGGATCGCACCGCGTAGGATCCACAAACTGCTGCGTGTACATCCGCGAGAGGAACGGGCCAAACTGGAAGCTATCCGCATCGATGATGTGCGCCTCCGCGTTCCGGATGAGCACGTTCAGGTTGTTGAAGTCCCCGATGACCACCTGCCGCGCGTGGAGTGCACGCACCGTCGCATGAAGGTCGCGGAAGATGGTGACGACGTCTGCATTCGGAATCACTCCCGCGCGGAACGACTTCTCGCCGTACTTCCGCAGAAGCTCCGCACCGGTGATCAGCCGCATGGCGTATCCGACGATGCGTTTCCCGCGATCGTATGCAAGCACCTCGGGCGCGATGACGCGCGCGGGGAGCCCTCCAGGAAATGCGGGGAGCTTGCGTTGGTGCTCGGCAATCCGGTCGACTGCACCCTGGCGCTCGGTTGGCAGTCCGTCGTAGGCGGGATGCTCGGGCCGCCGAAAGAGCTTGAGCGCCATCCCGCCGCCAAGGTCGTACACGCTCGCCTCCCGGCCTTCGCCGATCGGCTGCTGTGTATCCACCTGCACGCGCTTGCCGTTCAGCGTGACTTCCATGACTACCTCCTGCGCCGAATGGTGACGAGCGTCGTATCATCATGCAGGCGGAACGGATCGCCGTTTGCCTGCACGCCGTCGCGCCCGATGATCGTGAGCCGCCGCCGCACCATGTCCGGGTTGCGGAAGTACCGATCGTCCTCCCAGAACTGCGCGATCCCGCCAAGCGTCTCGCCCGTGGTCCGATGCCGCACCTCCGCATCGAGGAGGGCAAGCGCACCGTCCGTACCGATGCAAACCGATTCGAGCGCCTCCGTCGGCATCGTCGTGCGGATCTGGAACATGTACGGCTCGGTGTCACCTGCTGTCAGGTGCGCGTACATCGGATACGGCGGCATGTTGTTCGGAAACGGACCAAGCGTGGTCGCTACACCATTCACCGCGTACACGCCGTCGCCAACCGAGAAACACGCGGTACCCCAAGGCGCAATGAGCACACCGACAGCCGTGAAGAGGAGGTAGTTTCGAATCACCTCACGCTCCGTCCCCAGCATGCCCGCCATCATGAACCGCATGCTCCCGAGCGCATCCCGCAGTGCGTAATCGAGAAGCGTATACACATCGTCAGGCATCACGAGTGGGGTGGGCTCACACCCCCTTTTCCCATCCAGCGCGACACCATCTTCGAGCAGTCGCCGGATGGCCGCAACGAGCTGTGGAGCACCGAGCAGCGCGCCAACTTCGCTGTGCGTACCGTCGCTACAGCCATCACAGACCACCGCGATCGTGTACTGGTCATCCTGGTGCCACGCGAACGCGTCTTGGTTGTTTCTGCCGGCGCGGACGTGGTCAAAACCCGCCACGGACCCGCCAGCAACCATGAATACGTCTCGCATCATGCCTTCCTTTCATGTACTTTTTACACTATTTAGTTGGGAACGAACGCTCCGGTGCATCCTCATCTTTAGTGTAAAACATACACAAATATATGTCAAGTCCGAACTCGCCGAAGACGACGGCACGCGTGCAGGGGCTCGCCTCTCGCCCCCCTTTAAGAGGAGGGGGAAGAATCAGAACAAAGATAACAGCCCCACCCGAAGGTGAGGCTGCTTGTGGCATGCGGCCCGCTCCCCTGCTCTGGGGCTATGCCGCGAGGAGATCGCTGGACTGGATGATCTGCACGCCGCGCTTCCGGAAGCGCTCGCGCATTTCCTCCACGCTGTCCTTGGGCTGATTGACCGCGCGGGTTGCATCCTCGATGCAGTACACCTCGAAGCCGCGATCGGCCGCGTGGAGCAGCGTCCAGCCGACGCAATAGTCGAACGCGAGGCCGACGCCGAACACGCGGCGAAACTCCCGCATCCGGAGTACGTCCTCCAGCTCCGTCGCGGTGCCGATATCGGAGATGAAGGCGGAGTACGCGTGCTCGATCGGGCTGCCGCCCTTCACAAGCACATACGAGAACTCGTGCTCGGGCGGAAGGTCTGGGTGCAGCTCGGCATCGGGCGTGCCGGCCTCCGAGTGATCGTTCCAGAGCGTGAAATGGCCTACCATCGCGAGGTACCGCCGTACGTCATCGAGCGTGAACTTCGCGTGCGACGAAAGGACACGCTGCGGCCCGTACTCCCGCACGCGCTCTTCGAGAAGCTGACGCGTCATGCGCGTGAACGCCGGCAATCGGTAGTACGAGCTCGCGAACGCGATGTGCCCGGATGGGTGGCGCTCCTTTGTCGCGATACGCTGTTCGCAAGGGAACATCCGCAGGAGATCGAGGATGGGCGCAATCACCGCATCCCCCTGTGGTACTGGAAGCCCGCCACCGGGCATGAACGTCGGCTGCACATCGATGACGAGCAGTACGTCCGTGAGTTGCATTTGCAGCACGCTACACCTCCTCTTCGTAAAGATCCGCGACAACCGTAGCACGCCCGACAATGCGCGTCAACCCCCCGCCTTCGTCACAAATGTCTTGACCATGACCGGCTCGCGCTTGGTAAACTTCCACAGCTGCGCGGGTCTCCCCTTCTCTGGCTGGGTCCAGCGCTGAAGCGGTTTCACAAATCCCAGGCTGATAATTTTTTTGCGGAAGTTGCGCTTGTCCAACGCAGCGCCCATGATTGTCTCGTACGCCTGCTGGAGATCGGGGAGTGTAAAGTGCTCTGGCAGCATCGCGTAGAGCACATTGGTGTACTCCAGCTTGTAGCGAAGGCGCTGAAGCGCGTACGCGATGATGTCCGCGTGGTCGAATGCGAGCTGCGGCAAACTCCCGATAGCAAACCATGTCGCATCCGCTGCGTCTGATCCGCCGCGCGGCTCCGCGCCCTCGCCGTGCATCAGCGCGAGGTACGCCACAGAGATGACGCGCGCGCGCGGATCGCGCCGCACCTCGCCAAACGTGTAGAGCTGCTCCAGGTACTCCCCCGCAATCCGCATGCCGGTTTCCTCGGCAAGCTCACGCTTTGCCGCATGATCGATCGTTTCATCTGGCAACACAAACCCGCCGGGCAACGCCCACTTCCCCGCAAACGGTGGCATGGCACGGCGAATGAGCACCACCTGGAGTGCATCGTCGCGCAACGCGAAGAGCACGATGTCCGTTGCAACAAGCGGGCGCTGAAGCGTGGTGGTGGCGTACGCGGCGGAAAGTTTCGGCATACGTTGTATGTACTCCTAGCATAGCAGATCCCCCTGCCATGGCGGCAGGGGGACGTGTATTCTAGTGGTGCGTGACGCGCTTGGTGATGCGATCATCGTGCTGCCCGTGCTCACTGCCGTCGCATCCCCACAACTCCTCTTCCGCATCATCAACGGTCTCCTGGGGGACACCGCACTGCACAAGATGGACGCTGAAATGCTCAAGCACCCGCCTGATGCACTCGCGTGCTTCCACGCGCATGCGAAACAGGAAGTACCCGGCGACGATGGCGCGATCAGCGGCATCGTCGATACTGTCGAGCGCGTCGAGGATCACCGTCATCACTGCAACCGTGTCACCGCCACCAGCGATCGCGCGATCCGCCGCCGCCCTCGCCCGCAGGACGTGCTCGCGGTTCGCGACGATGCGCATCCAACGCGCCTCGTGATCCGCAATGCAAGTGCCGAGCGAGCGCTCGATACCCATCGGCACGCAATCAATCTGCTGGAACACCACCACGAGCACGACGACGCGATCATCCAACGCAAGCGGATCGAGGTACGCATGCAGCCGCAGCGCCGCCTCGATCGGCAGCACGCCAGGTTGCTGCAGCTCATCAATAAGCTCCTGCATGCCATGGTGCTCGAGCAGCTGCGTACCGCGCGACGAATAGTCGCTATCGGCCATGGTATCCACCGGGAAGAGGTCCGCCGGTGTCGTCGGGACGTACGGCATCACGCGAAAGGCATGGGCGAGGTGCGCGAGACGACGCCATCGCTCCACCGATCCGTAGAGATGCTTCGCAACAACCCGCCCCCAGGCGGAGACATCATCAAAACAAACGCCAAGTCGCGCATCCCACGCGGCGATCTCCTGTTTGCTCAACTCCACCATCGCATCCGGCGGCAACGGCCAACTGCTCTGCATGCGGGACTCCTTGGCAAAGGTACTGCCCCGAGCGTATCGCGGCTGGCAGCACCGGTCAAACGCAACGCTTGACAGCGTTCCGTACTATGCTACGCTCATCATGAAGCATGTGGCCCATCAATCCTATGAAAGCGAGCATCCATCCTACCTATTTCCCGCAGGCGACCATCACGTGCGCGTGCGGCAACGTCATGACCATGGGCTCCACCCGGGAGTCCATCCAGGTCGAACTGTGCGATAAGTGCCACCCGTACCTGACGGGGAAGCAGAAGATCATGGACACCGCCCGTCGCGTGGACCGGTTTGAGCGTCGCGTCGCGAAGCAAGAAACCACCGCAGCCGTCCGCAGCACGAAGCGCGAGAAGAAGACGCGAGACGCCGTACGTCGCGCCGCAAAGAAGCCCAAGATGGAAGAGGCCTAAGCGCGCGGCTGAACCGTGCAATGATCGCAAGGAGCGGGACCGAGGCGCGCGCCTCGGTCCCGCATGTTTTGCTCCCGCGGAAGACATGGGATGATGTGTATGACCCCCGTATGACCCGCCAGGATATCGAAACAAAAAAACAGGAAATGGAAGCACAGCTCCAAGACCCCGCTGTGATCGGCGACCGCAAACGGCTCGCTGATATTTCCCGTGCGCACGCCAATGCCGTCCGCGTGCTGGAGCTGATGGATGCCCAAGCACGGATGGAGCGTGAGATCGCGGATGCGAAGGACGCCGCGAGCACGGACGATGCGGCACTCCGGCAACTCGGCGAGGAGGCACTGGCGACTGCTCCTGCACAACTGGATCGCCTCAACGCGGAACTGGCGGAGCTCCTGGAGCCCAGCGATCCGGAAGATGACCGCGACGCGGTGTTTGAAATTCGTGCCGGGGTAGGTGGTGACGAGGCCGCACTCTTTGCTGCGGACATCCTGCGCATGTACATGCGCTTCGCGGAACGCCGTGGCTGGTCCGTTCGTTCGCTGGCCACCGCACAGAACGACCTCGGCGGCATCACCGCGGCGACGATCATCATCGAAGGCGAACGCGTGTTCCGATGGGTGAAGTATGAGGGAGGCGTCCACCGCGTGCAGCGCGTACCCACCACGGAGAAGCAGGGACGCATCCACACGTCCACCGCCACCGTTGCCGTGCTCCCCAAGGCGGAGGAAGTAGACATCACCATTGATCCCAAGGACCTCCGCATCGAAACCATGACCGCGGGCGGCCATGGCGGCCAGAGCGTGAACACAACCTACTCGGCCGTACGCATGACGCACATTCCCAGCGGCATCGTGGTCTCCTGCCAGGACGAGCGCTCGCAGCAACAGAACCGCGCTCGCGCAATGGACGTGCTTCGGTCGCGCCTCTACGCGATGGAACGCGAACGTGCACAACGTGAGCGTTCGGAAGCACGCAAGCAACAGATCGGCATCGGTGATCGCTCCGAAAAAATCCGCACCTACAACGTGCCCCAGGATCGCGTGACCGACCACCGCATCAAGGAGACGTGGCACGGCATCGAGCGCGTTCTGGACGGCGACATTGAGGATCTCCTCACCGAGACGCGCAAGCGCATCGAGCAGCCCGCATAAACGAATATTCCCGGCTTCGTGGCTGCCCCCACTGCGTCCCTGGCCGGTGGGGTACCTTTTTGGATTCCGCAGTACTATGGATGACCTGGAGCGCCACCGTCAAGACCTCCACGCGCACGTCCTCGGGAAAAACCGAACGTGGCTCTTCGCGCATCCGGATGCAGTGCTCACGCACGAGCAGCAGGAGCGCTACGATGCGCTCTGCGTACGCCTGGAAAACGGCGAACCCCTGGCACAACTCCTGGGCGAGGCATGGTTCTACGGTCGCCCGTTCACCGTCACGCGCGATACGCTCATTCCGAGGCCGGAAACAGAAATGATCATCACCATGCTCCTGGGCAGCGGATCGGGAACGGCCAACGGCGTACACATCGTCGACATTGGAACAGGATCAGGATGCATCGCGGTAACCGCTGCGGCCGAATTGCAGGACGCACAGGTTATCGCAACGGATGTCTCCTCCGCCGCGCTCGCCATTGCCACGCACAACGCGACGCGCCATGGCGTCGCGGAACGTATTGAATTCCTGCATGGAAATCTCCTCGAGCCAATTCTTCAACGACCACACCTCCATCGTGCATCCTGCATCGTCACCGCCAATCTCCCCTATCTCACCACCGCAGAATGGGAAGCACTCCCCCGCCCGCTCAAGGATTTCGAGCCGCGCAGCGCGTTTGATGGCGGCATCGACGGTCTCGATCCGTACCGCGCGATCTTCATGCAACTTCCCCAGCTTGCGGCTCGGAGCTTGATGCTGGATGCTTTCTTAGAAATCGATCCACGCCGCAGGGATGCGCTCATGCAATGGACTGCATCCATGCTTCCTGATTGGACCGCGACGCTCCACACGGATCTTGCCGGTCACGCACGCGTCCTCAAGCTCGCAGCACCATAACGCCCCCGCCTATGCGCGAGGGCGTTCTGGTGGTAACCATTTTCTCCCCATCCATCTTGGAGGGGGAGAGTAAGAGGGGGGGCACATAAAAGCGATGCCTTTCAGTGTACGCCGTGGTTTCTTGCACTACGGCACCACTTCCCTCGTCATCCCGCTCCGTTCCATGAAATAACGAAGGGTATACGAAGCACGGTCGCGCGATTGGTACGTGTAGCAGTGTCGCGGATCCGCATCGGATTCCAACAACGACGGCGCGACGGGGTCGCGCGCAGGGATGCGCAGGTGCTCCTGCTCCAGGAGAAATCGCGAAATGACATCATCACCATCCAAACAGACGGGCTCCATCGCGACAGGAAACGCACCTTCGGATATTTCTGCAAACGCAAGTGCGCGCTGGAGCTGCGCAATATCCGCGGCACGTCGTGCATCGCGCGTGCGGCTGGCAACGGTCTGCACACCTGCCAACACGCCAGAGCCCATCACGGCGATGACCACAAAAAAGACCGCGAGCTCGATCGTCCGCCTGCGATCATGATGCATACAACGGATCTCCTGGTGGAGGCCTCCAGGCCTCCACGACATACACTACAACGATCCCGGCATCCCCCACGGCTCCGTTACAAACTCTACCCATGTTCTGCCTGGCGTCAGCAAGATGGGAGCACCAGCATCGCCCGCCTCATCGTTGCGGTGCCGCAAACCCAAGAGACCCGCCTCCCCCGTGGGATCTTCCCACCCCCACGTCCCTTCGTACCGATGACCGTCACTCAAAACCATCGCCGGCATGCGCGGAAACAGTGACGCAGGAATCGGCGGATCCAACTGCGGAATCGCAAGCCGCCCTACGCGATCCAACACCGCCGCATTCACACGCAGCACAACGACATTCTCTGCCGACACCCGGATCCCTCCAATGTCGTATTGCGACTGGCCGCCCTGCAAGCGAACATATCTGCTGCCAAGGTGGTCATCATACGTCCAGGATACGGTGAATGCCCGCTCTCCCTCCGAGCGGAGTGCGAACGCGAGTCCATCGCGAACGCCATCGAATACGGACGCAGTAAACGACCACAACTTCCACGCATCCGTGCGCGGTTCCCCAAGCTGATTACGATCAGAAAGAAACGTGGTCATATCCGCAACCGCCCCATAGAGGTTGAACGGAGCCACGCGCGTGCGGGAGCGGTAATACGGCGATCGGTACCACTCGTCCACATGCGCACGCGTCTTCAAAAGCTCGATGGCAGCCGGACTGCCACCCGCATGCGCGAGCGGAACGCCCAACGCGTCCGCCAGCCCCACAAAGTACGGACGGGCGGAGCGGATAGGACCAACGTCACCGACGTAAAGCCCAGAACATGCGAATGCATCGCACGCGATATCATCACCCTTCCCCTCCTGCTCCTCCCCCGCCTCAAACACCGCAAGAAAACGCGTCCGCTTTCCCTCGACAGGCAGCACGAACACGACCGGCGCATTCGCGAGCCCCATTTGCGGCCGCGCCTCTGGGGCATTATCGATGCTCACCGCCACGGCGAGTGGCTGCGGATCGTCCGCAGGAATCGGCAACCCATCCATCCATCGCGGCTTTGTGATCACGGTGGGTGCAGGCGGCTCCGACGGACGGACTGGCGGAAGCGGTGTTGCGGCCCACCGTCCGTACAGCCAAACGCCCCCGCCGATGATGGCGAGGACGATGACAACTGCAACAAGCACCAACCGAACAACCTCCACGCGCACGCGCGCGATCTCTTGACGAACTACTGCGATGATCCGTGCAAGTGACGGAATCTTCAGTGCGCGCATGTTACGTCTTCGCTGCTGCTCCGGTCTCGGGCTTCGCGGCTCCCGCTGTTGCCGCGGCGCTCGCGTCCGCCGCGGGCACCACCGGTGCCTCCTCTGCCTCCTGACGAGCAACCACCACCTTGGCGATCACCGTCTCGCCCGGCAGAACTGGCGTCACGCCTTCCGGAAGCTGCAAATCTTTCATGTGAATCGCACGATCCAACACATCAAGTACACTGATGTCCACCGTAATGTCGTGTACCAGCTTGTCTGGCATCGCGCGCACCTCGATAAACTCGTGCTGTCGGACCAAAAGCCCGCCGAGCATCTTCACCGCTGGCGACTCTCCAATAAAGTGCAATGGAATCTCCGCTTGCACCTCTTCATTGAGGTTCACCTGATGGAAATCCACATGGATCGGCACATCGGTGATAGGATCGTAGGTAACGTCCTTCACGAGGACGAGCACCGGCGTCCCGCTATCCACATGGAGGCTCACGAGCGTCGAAGCGCCCGTGGAACGGTACGCACGCTGGAACTCGGAACTCGTCACCGCAATCGATTGTGCGGCAATCGCATGTCCGTACAAAACCGCGGGGAGCTTTCCACCGCGCCGGAGTGCCCTCGCGGTCTCGCCAGGCGTGATTCGCGCCGTGGCGTTGATGGTGATGGTCTGCATAACGTGGTAATCTGGCCGGTGCAATCGCCGCGGCCTGTGGTGAGCAATACGAAAACCCCGTGCGGGGGGTCACGAGGTCAGCATACCGCAACCGCTGGCGGCAGTCAATTCCGACGGCCTTTCACCGCAGTTTTCTCGGTTTTCTTCTTTCCGCTGCGCACCGGACCAAAAACATCCCCCTCCCGCTTCTCCAGGAGCTGATGGAATGCGATGACATCATCAACCGTCACCGATTCGACATTCCGAAACTTGACCACATCATCAAAGGTGAGGTCTGTCAGAAGCCCCATCGAGCTCACGCCCATCCCCGTGGTGAGCACCAACGCAAGGATGGAATGCGCGCACTTCTTGCACCGGATGTGCATGAGGTGCTTGTCATCGCGCTCATCAATCACCCGCGCCTCCATCGGGTTGTAGCTCGTGTCGCACACCGGGCAATACGAAATGAGGCGCAGCGACTCTTGGAAGAACTGTGGAGAACGACGGTTGGAATGCATAGGTACTGGGAGTATAGCACAGGGACGGGGGACAAGAAACAACACACCTCCGCCAACCTCCTGTGCATGACCTGCTCTGATTCCTGCGTTCTTCAGCTCTCCGTCATTCAATCACATGCAGCTCATACACACTCCGCGTTGTGCGCGGGGTGCGCATGGCGATAGAGGTGATGATACCGAAGCCGAACGCAAACGCCATCACCGCGCTGCCTCCCGCGGAGACGAACGGGAACGGGATGCCCATCACCGGCGCGACGCCCATGTTCATTGCGACGTTGTAGAGCGATTGGAACGCGAAGAGAAACCCCATACCCACCACAATGGAAGCGGAGAAGTCATCGTGGCACCGCCCCGTGAGGATGACGAGCCGCCAGAGCACTACTGCAACAACGGCAAGGAGAAGCGCCATGCCCAACAAGCCAAACTCCTCACCGATCACCGCGGGAAGGAAGTCGGACTGCGCTTCAGGGAGGAACGCAAGCTGCGATTGCGTTCCGCGACCAAATCCCTGGCCAAACATCCCCCCCGCACCAATGGCGATGACGGCCTGATGCTGGTTGTACCCCGCACCCTGCGGATCGCGCCCGGGGTCCAACACGGTAAGGATGCGATCGCGCTGGTACGGCGCCAACGCGAACTGCCACGCGAGGACCGCGGTGAGGAGCGCAAGCACCACCGCGATAAGCAGGTGCGCACGCCGCAACCCGAAGACCAGGAGCATACCGATCCACGTGACGATGAGCAACATCGCGGACCCCAGGTCCGGCTGGAGGAGTACCAGCCCCGCAAACGCCGCCGTAATCGCGGTGCTCTCCAGCACCGTGCGCACGCGCCCCAGGAACCGCGCGCGGCGTCGGAAGTACACCGCATGGAGCAGGATAAGCCCAATCTTGGCAAACTCCACCACCTGAATAGTCCACGGCCCAATTGCCAGCCACCCCCGCGTGCCCCGGATGCGCGCGCCAAACAAGAGCACCCCAATAAGAAGCGCCGCCGTCACCGCCAGCACCACCGGCCACCACCGCTCCCACGCCCGCCAATCAATCGCCGCCGCCACCGCGAAGAGCACGGCCCCAATGCCCAACGCAATAAGCTGCCGTGTGAACGTACCAAACGACGGAGGCGACGATCGCAGCGCGAGTGACGCCAACCCCGCCAACCCAACCGCCGCCGTCACGAGAACAGCGGCCAACAACACCCCGTCAGCATCCCGAAGCGCACGAAAAATTTTCACATGGTTGTTCGGCTCTTCACTCTTTCTGATCCCCTCCCTCTCCGCGCGTACTCATGGGGGGAGGGAGGGTAAGGGAGGGAGGGGTGGCTATGGACGGGCTGTACAATGCTCCATCGCGAGTACGCGCGGTGAGGGAAGGGAACAAAAAATTCTCCACGCTCATTGTACACACTACCAATGGAACCCGGCGGCGCGTACGACTTCTTCGGCCTCATCTGACGATTCCGTTTTCATAAGTGCAGCGCGAAGCTCTGCTGCGCCATGGAAGTTGGAGGCGTACGCCTTGAAGTGCCGCCGCATGACGGCAAAGCGCTTGCGCGGAAGAAGTTGCTCAAAAAGCCGCGCGTGCTCCAGCATGACGCGAAAGCGTTCCGCGAATGGAACGTCCTCGACACGCACATCGCGATTGAAACACCACGGGTTCCCAAAGATGGCACGCCCCAGCATCGCACCATCGGCGTGCGAGGCGTCAACGCGCGCTTGCGCATCGGCCAGGTCGCGCACATCGCCGTTGCCCAGGATGACGGTGGAGACGCCCATCGCGTCACGCAGCCGCACGGCTTCTGCAACGTGTTCCCAACGCGCAGGAACCAACGACATCTCCTTCCGCGTCCGCGCATGAAGCGTCACCGCGGCCAGATCCTCGGCCAGGAGTACGGGCAGCCACGTCGCCACCTCGTCGCGCGCGTACCCAATGCGCGTCTTCACGGAGACGGGCAGACGCCCCGCCCCGCGCTTGGCCGCACGAATAATCTCACGCGCAAGCCCGTGGTCCTTCATGAGCGCTGCGCCCGCCCCCCGCGCCTCAACCGTACGATCCGGACACCCCATGTTGATGTCCACGCCATCAAACCCAAGCTCGGATGCCACCCCAGCAGCGTACTCCATCATGGCAGGATCCGCCGTGAAGAACTGCGCGACGATGGGCCGCTCGCTCACATGAAACGCAAGGTCGTCCATGAGCGCATTCTCCGCATCCGGCACCCCGTGCTTCACGCGCGTATGCCACAGACCATCTGCCGAGCAAAACTCCGTCCACAACACATCCGGCTTCCCATACTGCGCGATGACACGCCGAAACGCCGCATCCGTGACATCTGCCATCGGTGCAAGCATCATGATCGGCCGAACAAGTTTCTCCCAAAATGATTCCATACCCCTCACTTCCCCGAACGCCTCACAACACGAAGATAGTACCGCTCCACCTTCGCCCGCGCCCACGGCGTCTTCCGTAAAAATGTCAAACTCGACCGCACACTGGGATCATTCAAAAAACACTGAATCCGGATCCGTCGCCCCAACTCCTCCCACCCCACATGCGCAACAAGATACTCCAGTATCACCTGGAGTGTTTTCCCATGAAGCGGATCGTGAGATGCGGCGTTCATTGCGTTAAACGGAAAAGTGGCGTCAGGTCCACTCAGTATTTTTAACGACCAAAAAATCCGCAATTATCATTTTCATGTGGCCCGCATCAGCTTCTGAACCTGCGCCAGCATCTCCTCCGGACTTTGATGTTCGGCGTCTAGCACAATCGCATTCGGGCGCTGATTCTTGAGTTCGTCAATTTTATGCCAAAACATCTCACACTTTTCTGGAGTAAGCAGACCATCCTTTCTCCATCCTCGTTCATCGGCACGCTTCATGACGACCTCTTTTGGCGCCCACAAAATAATTTCATGAACATCAGCTCCGTATTTCTTAGCAATACCATAGTATGAGTCGATGATACTCGGATCAAAGATCATCTTGTCAACGACGATGTCGCGACCAAGTCGGAGTAGTGCGTCGATAACCGCGTCTGCGAGAGCAAGTGTTATCTCACGTCGCTCTTCCCGATACTCTCTATAATGGCTGATAAATCTCATCTGCGCGTCGATATCAAACAGGAAAGACAGTGGCATGGTTGCATGCATGCTTCCAGCAAGCGTACTCTTCCCAATCCCGCATGGGCCGTTAATGATGATGAGTTTCATGCGTAAATAAATGTGCGTAAATGGGGTCAAGTCCCATTTCTCGGTCTCCTCCACACATTCACACTATCATAGCACGGCATACGTAAGGCGGCACCATCCATCGGATGGTGCCGCAGAGGCGGAGCAGTATCGTCACCCGAGCAGCAGCGCGAGGCCGAGCAGGATGATCATGAACTTCTGGGACTTGATGCCGCTCCAGAAGACGATCGCGCCGGCGATGGCGAGCCCACCCACTTCAATCGGAAAATCGTTCGCTCTGCTCGGCGGAGGCGGGCCGCTCTTCAGATGAAGGTAGCATCCGCTCAACGCGAAAAGAAGAACGATGTACCACAGCTCCGCGAGCTGCTGCACGACGGTCGAATACCAACGAGCCATCAGCGTACCCTCCTTACCCCAATCGCCTCCACGATACACCCACTGTCAGTCCCGTGCAAACAAATGAGAGAAAATGAAAGGAGATGCGACGTTCGTTGCGATAAAGTAGACCAAACACGATTACTGGACTCACGTACTGTAGCATGGTCGGGAGTGGGATTGAAATTGGACTTGACCCCATTTCCACACGCAACGATGCGCTGCCCTACTGCTTTTTGCTGCGGCGAACGGTCGCTCCTGTGCCTCGCGCTCGGCCAGCTGCTCGACGCACCATCCGACGGGGGGTAGCATCGCGCTCAATCTCCTCCCAGTGCCGCTGCATGTCCTCTACCATTGCTTGAAGCGCTTCCTTGTTCACTGCCTCTTTTTTCGCAAGTTCGACCGACACTTCCTGCAC
Organism: bacterium; assembly: GCA_030646955.1. Lineage (GTDB taxonomy): Bacteria > Patescibacteriota > Patescibacteriia > JACPHY01 > JACPHY01 > JAUSKG01. The sequence continues at coordinate 10,025 of JAUSKM010000041.1, read as the reverse complement.
GATACGTCGATACATCGGCTCTGCGACGTCCTGTGACTGCTTGAACTTCTTGACCATTTCCTTTTTCACCTGCACCGCAAGCCCGCGAAGGTCGTGACGATGCCGCTTTCCTCCCGGACCAAACAGAAAGTATGTTGCAACCGAAAGCGCTGCGATGCCCGCTCCAATAGATACGGGATCGTTCTTGAGGTCATGCTGCTTGCTCTTCACGCGTACTTTGCTCATAAGTGCATTCAATCTGAACAAATGGGGTCAAGTCCCATTTCTCGGTCTCCCCACACGTTCACGAAGTTTAAAATTATACTTGCTCTCTAAACGATCGAACAACGCGGGTGTGCCGTACGCTTTTTTCTGAAAACGGAGCATACCATATCGCCGACTATTGAGCGAGGGGGCTAGGAAGTTTTTTCTTGCTCATTCAGTTTCCTGGCCGCTTCTGGAGTGGAAACTGTTTTGCCCATCAAGAAGAGCTTAATAATACCCCAGCCGATAATCCAGTAAACAAGCATGGCGAGCAATGTTGTCCATTCAAACAGGCTCCCTTCCACACGACTCTGGCGAAATACATTGAGGAATGGCGCCGCTAAAGGGCTGGAGACGTTATAGATAAACGAGGTGAAATCAGCTATTGGATTGGCACCAAAGAGCTTCAGAAAGAAGCGGAATGCGAGCAGCACGTCAGCTACCCCAACGATATACCAAATGATCTGTGTGCCACGGTAGATGGGCTTTGTGCTTGGAGACGTGTATGAGTCCATATGCGTTTAGACCACTCTCTGACCTCGAATGAGTCTGATCAACACCGCGACGATAGCTACGACCAAGAGAATATGAACGAACCCACCCAAGGTATAGGAAGTCACCAGTCCCAATAACCACAAGATCACGAGGATGGTTGCAATAGTCCACAGCATATGAGTAACCAGTTAAGAGTACAAAGTGCTTTCCCTATGCAGAAAATGGGGTCAAGTCCCATTTCTCCATATGCGTTTAGAGCACTTTCTTGCCTCGAATGAGCTCGATCAGCACCGCGACAACAGCTACGACCAAGAGAATATGAACAAACCCGCCCAAGGTATAAGAAGTCACCAGCCCCAATAGCCACAAGATTACGAGGACGGTTGCAATAGTCCACAGCATATGGGTAAACCAGTTAAGAGCAAAGAGTACTAAGAGCTCTCCCTATTATTTCTGATAATGGTGAAAATGGCGTGAAGTCCACTTATTGCCGTGGCCTTCCCGACGGCCGTGGAAAGGGAGTGAGATCGAAACGGTTCTTCATGTCCTGCAAGAACGCAGGCCCGCCGTATACCAACGGCTCCGAGAAGCGCACCGCACTCCCCTGCGTGCTCGTCTCAATCTCCTCCCGCACAAATTGTTCGTAAATGGGGTCAAGTCCCATTTTTCGGTCTCCCCACGCGCTCACGAAGCATCTTGAAGTCGTACTTGCTCTCCAAGCGATCGAAAAACGCGGGCGTGCCGTATGCTTGTTTTTCTGAAAAACGCAGCGCCTTGTTTTGCTGTGTTCAAACGCAAAAGGCGCAACCCAAAAGCCCTCACGCACCATCGTGAGGGCTTCCTATTTCCAAGAAAACCGAAAACCGGGAAAACCGAACCAAGTCCGGTTATTTCCTCGATTGTATTTCATGCGCAAGAATGTCACGCATGGCCAAGAGGATTCTCTTAGAATGCGCTCCATGGTATTCCGCGCGATACAACACAAACAGCACGAGCGCGACAAGAACAATGTGCTCCAACATAATGATGAGGTCACCGGATTATAACTTGATGCGGTTTCTACACGGATCTGAATGGTTCGACCTTTGCACAAAACGAAAACCGCCGCTCACCATGGAGCGACGTACCCAGTGAATAGTATCTTCTCCGCCAGCGGCGGATGGAATTCGCACCAACTTCGCTATCGCGAAAGGTTGCGGGCAGAGCATCGGGCCATTTCCCTTTGCATCTCTGCACTCTGGATACGTCGATCTTCGTTTGTATATTCAAAGTAACATAAACATGTCGGTCCTGTCAATTCTAAATATGCATAATCACTTTTCAACTTAGAAGAGATCAGACATGACGTGTTTTCTAGATGACATGGTACAGGATGCCCGGCTCCTGCACCCGTGGTGCTCTGCCCATAGACGGTCAGTATAGCAGAGATGGTGAAAGTGGACTTGACACGATTATCTACCGCAAGGTCATAATCGGTTTTGGGAAAAGGCGTTTGAGCATCCGTACAACAAGCGCCGCTCGTTTTTTTGTGTCATACGGCGGAAGTTTTTATGGAAACATCACCCAATTCTCCGGATTTTCTTGATCTGTAAAGTATGGTCCTTCTCCGCTATATTCGCAAAGATTCCGGTCTCTTTCTTGTTTGCTCGTGATGAATGCGTCTCTGGAAGAAATTCCCAGTTTTTCGTATTCAGCAAAAGCCCCATCGCTCATGTGATTGAAAATAGAATCAAGATCAGCAAACGGATCAGTCCAGTTATCAATTCTCTTGGTAGGAATGCGGCTTCTCGCGTAGACAATATCGAATGAGTCTCCCCTCGCTTTGGAGGTCGCGAGCCAGCCTATGAGTTCTCCGGCTTTCACTGCATCTCCCAATTTCAAATCAGGGCGTATGTCTATATGCTGAACGCTAAAAGCCCAGACACCAACCGGAGGCACGAGAAAGAATATCTTTTTTTGAGAGATCCAAATTTCTCCCTCCAGATTTTCTGCCGCGTCAGAGCGCATATCCGCGACATATCCATCATATGGAGCATAAATTTCAACGGTTTTTGGCTTGTTATATTCCGGTTTAACCCAAAAATAATGTTTCATGTTTCTCCGCGTTTCTCGATTGTCTTGCGGGACGGTCACATGCCCGGCACAGCTTCTGTATTTTGAAATTCTTTGTATTTTATCAAGCTCTGTCACATTGGCGGCAAGTAGCGGTGGTGGATCTTTTCTCGCGGACGCGATAGAAAAGAAGACCCCGAAAAATAATATAAGGATCAATAGTCCAATTCCTATCACCACTCGCAGGAAAAAAATTTTCATATATTATCGTTCGTACACTCCGGCATTCACGCCACAGCTATTCACTTTTCAATTTGAACACAATCAAATAAAATTCGTCTTCGTAAAAAATACAAATTGGCGGTCGTTTTTGACTGATGTTCAAACTTTCTTTGTGTGTTCGCAAATGCGCAAATGGGGTCAAGCAAATGCGCAAATGGGGTCAAGTCCCATTTCTCGGTCTCCCCACGCGCTCACGAAGCATCTTGAAGTCGTACTTGCTCTCCAAGCGATCGAAAAACGCGGGCGTGCCGTATGCTTGTTTTTCAGAAAAACGCAGCGCCTTGTTTTGCTGTGTTGCTAACAACTCCATTTCCATCACATCGCGATAGTGCCGCTGCCTTGTTGCGGGACGTGCTCCCAGGTCCTCATACAACGGATGGATATCCACGATGGTGCGCGCACTGCCCGCCGCGTAGACATCGTAACTGCTCCATGGGTACTCCTTGGGATGCTGGACCATCTTCGCGCGGACGGGGTTGAGCTCGATGTATCGTCCGCACTGCAGGAAATGCTCGTCGGTTTCTATGGGAATGGCCTTGTATCTCCCCTGCCAGACGTGACCAACGGATTTTCTCCGGTGATTGGTGCGAACAGTATGCGCCAGGGTTACATCGTGCATGAACCCCGCGATCGCACCCGGGGTTTCTGCTTCGAGCAGGAAGTGCACGTGATTGGACATCAGAACGTAATGGTACAAAAGCACCGGATGCCGCTCTTTGAACCGTTCAATCAGTTCAAGATACTCCACCCGATCCCCCTTCGTCCGAAACACCGCTTGGCGGCCGTTCCCCCTGTTGATCACATGGAACAACACACCCGGTGCATCAATTCTCGGCTGGCGTGGCATAGGAGTCCACTATAGCGTGGTCGGGGGTGGGGTGGAAATGGGACTTGACCCCATTTCCTCCCTTTAGTCATGGACGCCCTAGCGGAAATGTCCGAGGCTCAAATGCAAATGCGCTTGACCCACCCTCCCGTTCGCGCGCAATATCCCCGCCGTAGGGAAAAGAGGAGACGGCGGGGATGCCTCCCTTAGGAAACCAAATTCTTATTCAAAATTTCAAATTTATTCGGGTCGTCTTGTTAAATCAATAATCATCGGAGTGTTTGATTTTACTGCTTTACCTGTAACTATTGCGTTGTATTGTTTTAAATTTGGCAATGTCAACACAAGGTCTTTACCAACATAATTACCTAGGAAATTAAAACTTGTTTCATCAAATGCTTGGAAGCAGATTACTGTATTACACTGAGTTAAAACTGTTTTTGAAACATTTGCCGTTCTCTGTGCAATAACAAGTAAACCAATTCCATATTTTCTACCCTGTAAAGCTATCTGTCCCATTTTGTTCACGATAGCTTTACTATCGAAATTATTCACTCCTAAAAAGGATATTTCTGGAACTATCGTATGAGCTTCTTCTAATACAAGTGATATTTTTGTAGGGGTTTGCTCATCATATTTCTTTTTCGCAAAATTAAATATTGCTTCAAAAAGTTTCTCGGTAGCACTTATAACCTCAACTGTATTGCTCATTGTCGGTAATTCAACGATACCAATTTTATCTGTACCATTTAGAAAAGTCTCAATATTATCTTTGTTTAAAACTGTTACAGAAAGGGAAATCTTTTCTAATTCCCTTTTCCATTCGCCAGTAAAATCAACGCAGATAATTTTAGTATCTTTTGTTAATTCTTTTATAATTTCGCGGGCTAGAAAAGATTTACCCGATCCAGTTACACCCAAAAGTGCCATATGGTGGCTAACGGCATGATCTAGGTTAATAACTGAGGGTAATGTGGTATTTGGGATTATTCCGAGCTTGTATTCAGGATATTCAAAACTTTTCACCTCTATATCTGATGTGTCTGCTTTGAAAATTGGAGTATTAATAGACGGGACCCAACCATGTTTTTGAAAAGACAAATCGTCATTTTTCCATTCGCCAAGTTGGATTGCCTCACCTTTTATAAAACCAGTTTCGTTTCGATGTTCCAAACTTTCTTTTTCAGTAACTCCATTGATTACTTGATAGAACAACCTCTTGTCATTGGTTTTTAACTCTACCAAGTCGCCCTCTTGTAAGTCGTCTTTCTTTTTAGAGTATTCAAATTTAATTTTTCCTATGTTTGATCCTTCAATTACAATTCCAACAAAATTATTTGTGTTCAATTCTTTTTCCAAAGTAGAAATTTCTTCTTTATCAGATGCTTTGTAGACAATGTTTTTCTCAGAACCAGAACTGTCTCTTACAATTTTACCTAACTGCAAAACCTTTGCCCATTTTTCCTGATTGAGTAAATATGTATCAAAAACAATCCCCGACATTAAAAAATCGGTTGAATCTTGCATTGAATATCTAAACTTTATAATATCAAATTTATTTATTCCTTTTCTATCATCAAAAAGTTTTACCAAGAACATTTTTCTTGATTGCACTCCAAAAATTTCACCAAGTGCGTTTTCGTCTAGTTCCTTATTGTTTGTGATAAAAGTACTTTTAATCTTTTTTGGGTCTATCGCTAAAATAAAAAACCAAATGACGAGTAAAATTAAAGTGTAGGAATTTTGCGTTGAATAGTATGTAAAAAGAAAATAAAGAAATACTGCGGAATACAAGACCTTGCCTTGCCCAAATAGAACAACAAAATTTTTCAACCATTCTGCAATCTTGTTCTTTTTGTGGTCAGGGCTTTTATTTTTATCTTCTAAGGCGACTGCAACTATTGATGATATTAACAGTATCAATAAAACAGTTATTGCAAACCACCATGGAAAGACATTTTCAAAACTACTTTTTATTGAGAGGAAAACAAGAAGTAGTGGTATTGCATTCGTAATGACATTTTTAGGAGATGTATAATATGGCTCAATAAAAAGTAGCGAAAAAAGAACCATAAAAATCCCAGAATAAAACCAAAGATTTTTTATATCAGGGCTTGGGAAAAGTTCACCTACAAACCACCAATTTAAAAGAATAAAGAGTAGTCCAAAAAATATCAGAAGAAAAAATCTGTTATGAAATATTCCGAAGTCCTTAAGTTTTGAGATTTTGCTAATCATATTTAATCAGATTAAGCTTCGTCGGAATCATTGTCATCGGTATCAGTAGAAATTTCATCTGCTTCAATAATGACCTCCGATTCTTTTATTCCCCAACAAGTTTCAACATCTTTTTTTATCTCAATTTCCTCAGCTATTATTTTTGCTCTTAGGTCATTGATAGCCGAGAAATGTTCCAAAATTTTATCTTGCTCTTTGATACTAGGCAGAGGAATATCAATCAAAGACAGATTTTGATAGCTTAGAATCTTTCTAACAGCACCGTCTGAATATTTTAAAATCTGCTTAATTCCTAATTTACTTTTTAATAACATCAGTAAATATTTTGGTCGTATAACATTCACATCTTGAATTTTAAATACAACATACATTGGAGATACACATCCAACGCTATTATTTTCATTCAAAGCTACTGACCCAACATTTACTCTTGCAGGATTATATGCAAAATAATTTTCCAATACTTTTTTATAATTCTTAGTATCCTCTGAAGCAACCTGTTTTCCAAAATATTCTGAAGAAACAACAAAACCTTGTGAATTTGAAACTGACCACACAGGGACAATAGAATCTTTAACTTTTTGCTTAAATTCACTCGTAAGAGTGCCGAGTTTTACTGATTTATATTTTGATTTTATAAATACTTCCTTTTTATATCTTTTCCCAGACAAACTAACTGACGGACTTGCTAATATTTCACTTTTTACTTCTACATTCGCCTTGTCAAAATCTTCATTAGACACAGAAAATGTCTTACCAGACAGAACAGAATTTTTGAAGGAATTGATTGTTTTAACTGCAAATGGCAAATCATTTTCTGTAATCGAGCGTCTAGTTGAGCCCAGATCAAAGCCTTCATTTTTTACCTGCACAAACAAAATTTGTTTTGTTTTTTTTGCAACATCTCTATCTATAAATAATATAGTAGTTTTAACATCAGAATAAGGAAGAAATATACCCGCAGGTACTGATACAAGTGCGTACAAAAAATTATGCTCAACTAATTTTTGTCTTAATTTTTTATAGGCATTTGGTGAATTAGCAATAATTCCATCAGGAACAATAATTCCAGCTTTTCCGTTTATATTTAGATGTTCCAGAATGTAATCGACAAAGAGAATTTCTGCTTTTTTTGCTTGAATACTAAATTTCTTATGTGGAACAATTCCACCTTTTGGTGTCATAAATGGAGGATTGGCGAGAATCACATCAAAATTTTCATCCCAACGCTTTTCACTTGTAAGCGAATCGTACTCATGGATTTTTGGCTCTGGAAATCCGTGCAAATACATATTCACAAGTGCTAATTTCACCATATCGGGTGAAATATCATAACCCGCAAGATTATTCATCAACTTCAATTTCTCGTCTGGCGTAAGTGCTTTTTCTTTGTTCTGCTTCAAAATATGTTTATAAGCAGAAATCAAGAATCCAGCAGTTCCACAAGCGGGGTCAAGGATTGTTTCGTTTTTCTTTGGATCAACGACATCAACTATAAAATCAATAATATGACGTGGCGTACGGAATTGCCCCGCGTCGCCTTGACTTCCAAGAATTGAAAGCAGATATTCAAAAGCATTTCCTAAATTTTCGCTGTGTTCGTAATTAAATTCGTTGATCTCTTTCAAAAAAAGCGAAAGTGTTCGCGCGTCGTTGTATGGTAAAAATGCTCCTTTGAAAATATCTCTGAACAATTGAGGAATATGCGGATTTTTAGGCATATTTGTAATTGCCTGAACATAGAGATCGAGACGGTCTTGTCCTGAAAGTTTGCTATCCAGAATTTTCGTCCACGAAAACTTTTTCCAATCATCAACGAAAAATTGAGTTTTTAATCCAACCTCTTCGTTTTCCTTATCCATATCATCCATAAACTTATAGATAAGAGCAGTTGTGATTTGCTCAACTTGTGCTTTTGGATCAGGAACTTTACCGACAAGAATTTGACGGGCGGAGTCTAGTTTTCGTTTTGTAGTTTGATCAAGCATAATATTTTTGGTTACCTCATATAAACATTAACGGGAACATAATCTTTGACATATGTCGGAACAGTCTCGCGAAATCCATTCAACTGCTTAAATTCCGCCATTGTAAAGCCCGCAAATTCTCGTGGAAAGCGTTGATTGTTTATTTCATTTCTAAAATATTCGCTCGTAACATACGCTTTCAGATAATTTTTGATATGCGGAACATATTTGCTTTCAGGTTTGTAGATTGAAATAAACTTTTCGCATTCTTCTTCCAGCTTCTCGTCTTTGGATTTGAAAACATCAATCAAGCCGAAAGCTCGTTCCAAAAATTCACGCCAAGAGATTCGGCGATCAAGATTTTCACTCTTGCGGATTTTTTCGAGATTCAAGAATAATTGCGGTTTATCTTCGTATTTGTCCCGCATTATTTGCACCGCTTTATCCCACTGCTCGCTTTCAACGGCAGACTTTACTTCGGGATCTTTTTGCAATTCCTCGCGGGCTTTTTCAAAAAGCTTTCTATCAACTTTCATTCCCTCAATTCCAACAGGTGTTTCGGTAAGGGATTTTACTTTGTCGGGATTGAAAACTTCTATTTCATCAATATCAACGCCGATAGGACCTTCTCCGCCTGTTCCTTTTTGCTTGATAGGCAACAGCAAAACCTCGTCATAATCAAATTTTTCTTCAAAGTATTCACAGTTAGCGAAGAAATCGAAAAACTTGAAATGATCTTTTGTTGCTTTGTGCTTTTCGCCATATTCATCGGTATATTCAAAAGTAAATTTTCTTGTGCCTCGTCCTTTGATCTGAATAAAATCAGTTGGCGAAAAGACGGGGCGCATTAGCGCAAGATTCAAAATATCTTGGCAATCATAGCCCGTTGTCATCATTCCGACAGTTACGCAAACTCTCGTTTTGCTTGATTTGTAGTTCTCTAAAAACTTTGTGTGTCCGCTTAAATTGTTATTTGCAAAATTTATCGGGAATTGTTGGCTATCGGCAATGTTTGAGGTTATTTGCACGGCAAAGTCAGAATTGTATTTGTCGGGCCAAAGCTGGCTCGCCATTTGGTTGAGTGTTTGAGTAATTTTGGAAGCGTGTTTTTGGCTAACGCAAAATATAATGCTTTTGCCGATTTCACCGCTTATCGGGTCTTTGAAAGCATTTTCAATAAATGTCTGGCAAAAAACACGATTTGTTTTTTCGGAAAAGAATTTCTTTTCAAAATCTTTTTGGAAAAATGTTTCTTCGCTTTCTCCGCCTTCTTCGTCCTCAACCATAACAGCATAGCCTTTTTCTGAAAGTAATTCAGTGGTGATGTCGGTTCGTGCGTCCGAAACAATAGGATTGATCAAAAATCCTTCTCGCACGCCGTCAAGCAAACTAAAGCGAAAAGTCGGCTCGCCGTTTTTGCAACCAAAAGTCGTATAGGTATCAAGCAATTGCCGTCTTTCCCAAGCTCGCGGGTCTTTTTGTGATAATTTTTGCGGATCAACATTTTTCAAATAGTCTTTCGGTGTTGCGGTTAAGCCCAATTTATAGCCGATAAAATATTCAAAAACTGCGCGCGAATTTCCGCCGATTGCTCGGTGTGATTCATCGGCAATAACTAAATCAAAATCAGTTGGTGAAAATAGTTTTTTGTATTTGTCTTGTGATGAAAGACTTTGAACGGTTGTAATGATCACTTCCGCCTTTTTCCAGTCATCACGATTTTGCTTATAAATAACAGAGGAAAAGTCGTTGCTCAAATATCGGACAAAGTTTTTATGTGCTTGATCTTCCAATTCCAAACGATCAACCAAAAACAAAATTCTTTTTGCGTTTCCCGTTCTTAAAAATAGTTTGATAATTGCGGCGGAAATAAGTGTTTTTCCTGTTCCCGTTGCCATTTCAAAAAGAAAACGATCATTTCC
>JAUSKM010000038.1 GCA_030646955.1 bacterium | reverse complement strand
AGAAGGGGAGTGCGTTCCTGTGCGAGAATGGGTCCGTGATCCATCTGATCGTCAATCCGCATGACGGTCACGCCTGTTTCCTGGTCTCCCGCAGCAATTGCAGCAGCGATTGGCGATGGGCCGCGCCAGCGTGGTAACAATGATGGGTGGAGATTGATGAATCCGTGCCGAGGAACTGCCAATGCATCCGCGGCAATAATGCGGCCATATGCGACAACGACAGCGACATCTGGTGCGCGATCGCGGATGAGCTGCGTCAGTTCCTGCTTGGTTGAAGGCTGCCAAAGCGACACCCCATGTTCTCGCGCCCACGTGGCCATTGGCGATGCAGCCACTCGCTGCCCACGCCCCGCCGGCTTGTCCGGTTGCGTGACGACGCCCACAAGCGCACACGTTCCACTCGCAACAAGCGCCTCTGCGCTTGGTTGTGCAAAGGATGATGACCCAAGAAAGATGCAGGTGGGGCGGGGGGTTGACATAATCACAGTTCATCGCGATAGGTCTTCTAGCTCTTCAACGAAGCAGCCTGGGCTACCGTTGTACTGGGATTGCCACGCCCGCACAGACGCAGCAACCCCTCCTTTGTCATTTCGACGAGTCCGCGAGGAGAAATCTCACACGTTTCACGGTATTGGAGCGGGTGAGATTTCTCGCTGACGCTCGAAATGACACATTTTTCTACGGTCTCATCCTCACACCTTTGGCGTTTCTTTTTGCGGATCGTACGCAACCACGCGCTCCGCACGATCAATAAAAAGAACGCCGTCAAGATGATCTACTTCGTGCTGGTAGATACGCGCAACAAGCCCCCTTGCTTTGCGTACGACCAGTTTTCCATCCACGTCGAGCGCTTTGAGAGTACAGCTACGCGCTCGCCGTACCGTACCAACGACGCCGGGAACCGAGAGGCATCCCTCTACATCCGACTCCCTTCGGAGTGAACGACTGGAGATCGTTGGGTTGATGTACACGCGCACCCGCATGCCTTCTTGAACCACAATGATGCGGTGCAAATATCCCACCTGGATCGCCGCAATGCCGACGCCATCCTCCACCTGCATCGTTTTGACGAGATCATCAATAAAGCCCTCGCGACGGAGTTGTGCGAGTGTTTCGCTGGTGACCTCCTGTGCGCGTTGGCGAAGGAGGGGATGGGGATTGACGAGGACGGGGAGCGATTTCGGCATATGTGCATCATGCCTCATGTGTGAAGTTGAATGGGATCAAGTGCGGATGTCCATCCCTGCGGGATGTCTGCAACCAGTGCCGTAATTGCGTCATCCGTCACGTCACCGGGCATGCGGACGAGCATGCTCGTGATGCGGTGACGCCGTACCATACCGTACGCATACGGTCCGTCAATCGCAAGCACTGTACCATGGTGGCGGGCAGTGAGCAAGTGCATGAGCGACTCCGCATCTGGTGCGTCCGTTGCATCAAGGCGGAGGAGCCGCGTATCCGGTGGGTAGTGCAGCGCGGCACGTTCTGCAAGTTCGGTGCGATAAAAGTCCGTGAGTGGCCCCTCGAGTGCCTTCAGTGCGGGGTGGTGTGGCATTGCAGTTTGCACCAGGAGCGGTGCTTCCCATGTCCGGGACCAGACCGCTACGCCGCGGAGCGCGTGGAGGAGCTGTTCCGTCCCGCGCCAGTCATCGCCGCGCACGAAGCGCTCTGCATGGAGTACCACCACGAGCGCAATCGGACGATGGAACGTAGGAGCAATGGATGTGAGGAATCGTTCAGAAGCGACGATCATTTGCGCATCCGCAGCCGGCACTTCCGGTGCCTCACGGTCAACGCGGGCGATGCGTGTATCCGGGAACGCGCGGTGGAGCATGTCCGCAACGCCCTGCGTGCCAATGCCATGGAAGAGGAACTGAGGGGATTTGCATTTCCCGCACTGGAGGGAAATAGGCACGGCGGTCTCGCAGGTGCGGCAGCGGTACTCCGTGGTAAAATCCGCGAGCGCTCCGCCGCATGTGGTACACGCAAGCATCGCGTTGCAATCCCGGCATGTAATACGTCCCATGCGGCCACGACGATTGTGGAGCACGAGCACCGCACCACGTCGTTCAAGCGCAGCGGTGATAGCATCTCGTAGCTCATGCGTGAGGAATCCCGTCCCGCCGCTCTTCCAGAATTGATCCAGGTGCACCATCTGCGCGTTGAGCGGCGGCGCTCCCAAATCAATTCGTCGCACCGCGTGCGTCCAGTCAACCGCTGTTGGTGCCGAGGTCAGGAGGAGGCGGGGAATAGCGTGCTGCACTGCGGTGGTCTTTGTCACGATGCGTGTGTCGTACTTTGGATGCGCGTCCCACTGCTGATGATCATCTTCATGCGCAAGATCAATAATGATCGCACCGAGGAGCGGCGGCGCAACGAACGCGCCAGCGCGTGTGGTCAGTAGGCAGACGGGCGCGTGTCGTGCTGCCTCGTACGCTGCCCACTGCTCGCGCTTTCCTTGTCGCGCGGGATCATACACGATAACGGGCAGCGTTGCGCACCGTTGGGCGATGGCGCGGAGCCAGGCGCGATGCGGCGTTATAACCAGTGCGGTTTTACCGTTTGCGCACACCTGCGCCACGGAGGCCTGGATAGCCGCGAGGCGCTGGTCTTGTGTGTGGTAGATGGCGATAGTATCGCCGGGCCCACGCAGCGCGTCGTGGATCCATGGAGGTGTCCCCCGGGCGTGTACAGATTTATACGACGCATGAGAATCGCGCTGCCCGGTGAGCGGGGGAGCAGGGAGCGCAAGGTACGCCGCGGTTGCTTGTGCTATTCCATGGAGCCGGGCGAGGTCCTCTATGGCCCGGAGCTCGTCCGGTGTCAGTACTACATGATCCCTGATACCTATGACATCCCGAATCCCGCGCGGTAATTCCTGCGCGTGCGACGGTTGGGTCATGCAGATGCCCCAGATGCGCTTCCGTCGGAACGGAACCATGACGAACACACCGCGCCTAATACGCGGTGCGAGTTCCTGCGGAATGCGATATGTAAACACCGCCCGAGCCCCTCGTGGCATCCTCTGGAGAGGCAGGATATCCACGGTGGCTACGTTCTGGTGTTCAGATGGTGTCTCGGGAGCCACAGGACAGTGCCGAAAAAGAGGGAATAAACATGCGTCGTATTTTGTATCTTTTTAGACCCATGAGTTATTTTATGCAGCAATTCGTGTCGTGATTCGTGGTCATGCTCCTCGTAAAATTTCTCTCTTTTGCGCGTTGCGAGCCCGCAAAGTAATCTCACCATGTACAATTAACTGAACCATGTGGGATTGCTTCGCGGGCTCGCAATGACGGAATTAAAGTAGGTAATTCAGTGGATTGACCGGGATACCGTTGAGACGAATTTCGAAGTGGAGGTGTGCGCCGCTGGTGAGTGAGCCGGCGCCGCGGGTGCCGGGCCTGCCGCCGACGCAGGCGATGGGGTCTCCCCTGTCGACGTACGTTCCTTCTTGGACCTTGAAGCAGGACACATGTCCGTACACCGTAGAAAAGCCGCCGGGGTGGACAAGCATGACGTAGCTGTATCCTAGGCCGCTGTCTTTCGTCTTGGCAACGTACCCAGGCGCGGGTGCGACGATGGTACTCCCCTGCCCTGCGCGGATATCAACCGCGGGGTGCTCAAAGATGTGGCGGTATGGGTAGTCCGGATCGTGGAAGTATGCCGTGATGCCGCGATTGGGCACCGGCCACGAGAACGCGACGCGGCCGAGTGCACCAAAGTTCTCATCGATCTTCTCAAGCTTCGTACGGACGGCGTTTTCAAGTGCGACGATCTCCGTATCGATCGCAGCCACCTCCGCCTTGAGGTCTTCCACGAGCTGCTGATAGCGTTGCTCGTTATTGCGCGTCCGATCGAGGAGCTGCTCTTTTGCGCGCTGCTCCTCATTGAACGCAGTATGCTCATCGCGCAAGCGCTCATTGAGCGCAGCGAGTTCCGCGTTGCGTTCCTCGAGCGCGCGTTCGTTTGCCTCGAGTGCTTCCCGTTGCACGCGGACATCTGCGATGATGCGCCCGAGATTGCCCTGGAGCTGTGCAATCTGATTGCGGTGTGCGTAATAGGTGCCGATGGAATTGGACGCAAGCACGATGTGGAGCTGCGGCTGCGCGTCCATTGCGCGGAGCTCCATCAAGAGCCCCGCGAGCAGCCCCGCGCGACGGTCAATCGTGGTACGGGCCTCGACGAGTGCAAGCGACGTTGCACGAATTTCTAGCGCAACCTGCTCGCCCTCTGTCTGTGCGCGCTCGATCTCCAAACGCTGCTTCGCGATGCGGTCATCCAGTACCTGCAGGCGCTGTTGAAGCGACCGCGCAGCACCTTGTTCCCGACGGATGGTTGCGCGGTATTGATCAATTTTCCGTTGGATATCCTCCAGCAGGTTTGATTTCGCGTCAATCTGCTTGTTGAGATCGAAAATTTCTTTTACCTCCGTCGCGCGTTCTGCGGCATGCACATGAGGAATGCCAAGGAAAAGCACGCTCAGAGCCACGCCCACACTGACGCGATGCGCCCAGTATGCGCTGCTTCGTTTTGGATGGCGTATGATCGGTGTTGGCATGTCACTCACTGGGGGCATGTGAGAACATTATACCCCGCGCTCGATGGCGTACGATAGCCGCCGGAGCGTTTCCTCCTTGCCAAAGAGCCAGGCAAGCTCAAATGGGCCTGGGGATGTCTGCTTGCCGGAGAGCGCAACGCGGAATGGCCAAAGCGTCTCTCCTGTTTCCAGGCCGCGATCCGCCATCCACGCCTTCACAACCCGCTCTGCGTCCGCAGGGTTTTCCGGCCACGTCGCGAGTTGCTGAAGAAACGCACGGAGTTCAACCAGACGTTCCTTTGCAACGGTGAGCGTGCTTTTCTTCCAGGCAAGCGGCGCCTCCTGCATGTAGGGCTGGAAGTACCACTGCGGGAATGCGTCAAGTCGGCGCAGGCGCGGCTGTTCGAGCACGACGGCGCGACGGAAGAATTCGTTTTCGGCGTTTCCAGTGTCCACACGCGTACGAATCTGCGTGGCAAGCGTATCGGGATCCATGCGACGAATGTACTCGCCATTCAGCCACTCAAGTTTTTCAAAGTTCACCTTTGCGGGTGAGCTGTGGACCTTCGTGACATCAAATGCTGCGATGAGCTCCTCACGCGAGTAGATTTCCTGCTCACCACTTGGATTCCACCCGAGGAGCGCAACGAAATTCACCAGTGCATCCGGGAGGCACCACTGAAGAAACTGGGAGACATTCGTATCGCCATCGCGCTTGGAAAGTTTTCCTTTTGCACCGAGCAGCAGCGGAAGATGCGCGTACACCGGCTCCTCCCACCCGAATGCACGAAACAGGAGTGCGTGTTTCGGCAGCGACGGAAGCCATTCGTCCGCGCGAATCACATGACTCGTCATCATCGCATGGTCGTCCACGACGTGCGCGAGGTGATACGTTGGGAACCCATCGCTCTTGAGGAGTACAAAATCGTCGAGTGTCGCTGCATCAATAATGATGTCTCCGTGAATGCAGTCGGAAACGGTTACCTTCGAAAGATTCTCGGAGATGCGAAAACGAATGACACTCCCCTCCTCCGGCACGTCGGTTCGCGCTCGGCAGTGCCCATCGTACTTCGGCGGTAGTTTGCGTGCGGAGAGATCCTCACGAAGTTGTGTGAGTCGCTCCGGCGAACAGTCACATCGGTACGCCTTTTCTTCTGCAATCAACTGCCCTGCCGCTTGGCGATACATGGCAAGGCGTTCGGACTGTACATACGGACCGTACGGACCGCCGATGTCTGGTCCCTCATCCCAGGTGATGCCAACTGATTGCAGTTGTTTCATGAGTCGTTCCGCACTTCCTGACACCAGACGTGATTGGTCGGTATCTTCAATGCGCAAGTAAAAAACGCCGCCGTGGTGGCGTGCATGAAGATACGCATACAGCGTTGTGCGTAGGCTGCCAAGATGAAGCTCGCCGGTTGGCGATGGCGCGAAGCGGGTGCGGATGTGCATAGTATTCAGGAGAGCCGGAATCGGATTGCCAGACGCGGGATATGAATCTTGCGGAGCCGCTCGAGTATCACGACAGACGGGAAGACGATAACCGCATCCACGATACGCCGCGCGCGCCACGGCTGCCGGATGAGACGCCAGAGCCACTCGAACCCGAAACGGCGCACGACTGCCGGTGGCGACTGCACGGTGCCGCAGAGGTAATCAATTGCACCGCCGAGTCCCACCACCACGCGCGTGCTTGGGAAACGATCGGCGTTTCGACAAATCCATTCTTCTTGCGCAATGCCCCCAACGTTCATGACGAGGAACGCGGGCTGGTGATCGTTGACGGCCCGACAGAGTGCATCGTCGGGTGTACTCACGATGTCGACGCTGCCGATCGCCGCCTTGAGGTCCGGCCAGCGACGCTTGAGCTCTGCGCGGAGCACGTCTGGTGTCGTGAGGCCGTCTGTGCGCAGAAGAAACGCAACCGGGAGTTTCTCGCGTTGTGCGTACGCACACAGGATGGGGAGGATATCGTTCCCCGTCAATCGATGTATTCTGCCTTGTCCACTCCACCAGAGGGCGAGCGCGATGCCGATGCCATCCGCCGGGATGAGATCTGCAGTGCGTACGAGGTTGCCAAATCGCGAATGGCGACGCGCGGCCAGCGCAATTTCCGGGTTGAGCGTCACCACGCGCTGCGTGCGGCTGCCAGCAACCGCACGCCCAAGGAAGAGTTTGAACTCTTCCGGGGAGCAGCGGTCAACGGGAATGCCCAGCACCCCCGCGCACCGTAGAGAAATAGCGCGATCTCGAATGATCATACTTGTATATGTTCCCATCGCGCGCGAAGAATCCGGGGCGCTTTGCGTTGCGGCATGCGCTGCTGAGAAGCGCGAACCCGGAAGGAGCTGGGCGTTCGATAGCGGGTCGCGTGTCGATGGAGCTTTTGTCCGCGCTGCTTCATACAGTGTTCATGCCCATCGTCCTCCGACTTTCCAGTATGCCCGTTTTTTTCGGAGCCGACAACATCGGAATGTGTTTAACGGCTGTTTGTGGTTGTTGACAACCGCGTGCGGTCGTGGTATCTTCGGGACAGACGGATTGCGCGCCCGGGGTGGGCGCTGCTCCCATGATCAATACTCGACGGTGCCGGCTACCGTATGCAGAATTTTACCTACAAAGCACAGGAGGCGCTCCAGCGCGCATCACAGATTGCTGCGGAACGCGGCCACCAGCAGGTGGACGTCATCCACCTCATGCTCTCGCTCCTCACGCAAGAGCAGGGGTTAGTGACTGCGATTCTCCAGCGTTTAGATATCGATGTGCGGGATTTGCGTCGACGAATTGAGGGTGAACTCAATTTGCTGCCTGCAGTGCGCATGGTCGCATCGGGCGGCGTCGGGCAGATTTTTGTCACCCCGGAACTCAAGGCGGTGCTCGATCGCGCTGCAGAGGAAGCGCGGAAGCTGAAGGACGAGTATATCTCTACCGAACACTTCCTCCTCGCAGTCCTCGAGATCCGCTCCCCTATTCGCACGCTCCTCCACGACCTCACTGTGGAACGAGAAGCGTTGCTGCGCGTGCTTGCGGATGTGCGCGGGACACAGCGCG
The DNA here is from genome assembly GCA_030646955.1 of bacterium. GTDB lineage: Bacteria > Patescibacteriota > Patescibacteriia > JACPHY01 > JACPHY01 > JAUSKG01. The sequence goes on along the minus strand of JAUSKM010000038.1, from coordinate 1,264 downwards.
TAGATTCGCCAGAGCCGGAGGCAACGTACCAAGCGCTGGAGAAGTACAGCGTGAACCTTACCGAGCTTGCGCAGAAGGGGAAGCTGGATCCGGTCATCGGCCGCGATTCAGAGATCCGTCGCGTCATGCAGGTGCTGACGCGGCGCACGAAAAATAATCCGGTGCTCATTGGCGAGCCGGGTGTCGGGAAGACGGCGATTGCCGAGGGCGTCGCGCAGCGCATCGCGAAGGGTGACGTGCCAGAATCGTTGAAGGATAAGGATCTCATCTCGCTCGATCTGGGTGCGCTGGTTGCCGGAACAAAGTTCCGCGGCGAATTTGAGGAGCGCCTCAAGGCGGTGCTCAAGGAAATCGCCGCGTCCGCAGGGAAGATTATTCTCTTCATTGACGAGCTCCACACGCTCGTGGGCGCTGGCGCTGCCGAGGGTGCAATTGATGCGGCGAACATGCTCAAGCCGATGCTCGCGCGCGGGGAGCTGCACGCAATCGGCGCGACGACGTTGAAGGAGTACCAGAGGCACATTGAGAAGGACGCTGCGCTTGAGCGGCGATTTCAGCCAGTGCTCGTTGCGGAGCCGACGGTAGAGGATACGATCGCAATTCTCCGTGGCATCAAGGAGAAGTACGAGGTGCACCATGGCGTGCGCATTACAGACAGCGCGATCGTTGCGGCGTCGGAGCTGTCGCATCGGTACGTTTCGGATCGTTTTTTGCCCGACAAAGCCATCGACCTCATAGACGAGGCCGCATCCGCGCTTCGTATGGCCATTGAATCGCAGCCAGAGGAGTTGGATAAACTCCAACGGAAGATCATGCAGCTCCACATCGAGCAACAGGCGCTCAAGAAGGAGCAGGACAAGGATGCACAGGAGCGACTGGTGGTTATCGATGATGAACTCAAGAAACTGGAAGAGCAGGCGAAGGAGCTTGAGCAGCGCTGGCGCATGGAGCGCGACCTCATTGGGAAAATGCGGGAATCAAAAACGAAGATTGAAGAGTTGCGTGCGGAGGCTGATCGCGTGAGCCGTGAGGGCAACCTCCAGCGCGTTGCGGAAATTCGATACGGAAAAATTCCGGAGTTGGAACGACAGATTCGCGAGCAGGAGCAACGGCTTTCGGGGATCCTGGCGGAGACACGCGTCCTGAAAGAAGAGGTCAATGAGGAGGCCATTGCCGCCGTGGTGGCGCGATGGACCGGCATCCCGGTGCGCAAAATGCTGGAACAGGAAGCGGAAAAGCTGACGCGCATGGAGGAGGCGCTCGC
>JAUSKM010000032.1 GCA_030646955.1 bacterium | reverse complement strand
TCAACTAAGCCGCCGGGATTGCCACGCCCTCGAGGACTCGTGCTCGCAATGACACTACTTATCCACTTTTTCTACGGTCACAAGTTACTGCGGGCCGGTGCAGGTGGAATTACACGTTTCATTAATTGGAACAAGCGGCGCACCAGAAGGGTAGCTGACCATCGTCGTTCTCACTGTACCCGCGTCACAAACTTCAGATCCAACAGCCTTCCAAGCATCCGGAAGATTTGCAGCAGGAATACACACCAAGTCGGTTCCGCAGTCTGCTTGTGTTTCGCACGTCCAAGCGAATGGCGAGAAAGGATTAGGCAAGGCGCATCGTCCGCTCCCCGCCGGTGCCTGGAGGATGCCGTCGCCGCAGAAGCCGCCTTGTTTGGTGACGATGGTACACTGCTGGGCGGTGCAGTAGTTGCACCGGCCGTCGTAGCGGTCGCAGCTTGCCGCGCTGAGCTGTGCATCCGTAAAGTTTGCCCCGCCCTCATCGCACGCCTCGCTGCGGCAGGTTCCGCCGCCGGTGCACTGTGTGTTGTTCGTGCAGGCCTGGCCCGCTTTCGTACCACCCACGCACACCGAGCCGGCAAGGAGTGCGCCATCACCGCAGGCATTCGTCTTGCACTGTGCCGTACACCAATCCAGATCACGGTTGCACCGGGCGCTGAAATCCGCCACGGGGTCGCCGCAGTCACTGTCGCGCGTGCACGACTTCGCAAGCTCATTCTCGCACCGTCCCCGCCCGCCATCATCGCACTGCTCCCCGAGCGCATCCTCCAACACGCCATTGCCGCAGCTTACCGCCGGCGCGATGCAGGTGCTGGTCGCCCCTGATCTCCATGTGCACGCGTCCGCCGCGCCGGGCGCATTGCACGCGGCCTGCTGCGTGGATTGCAGTTCCACGCGATGGAGTACGAAATTGGAATCAAACGAAGTAGAAGCGGGAGCCGGCAAAGTACCATTGACGTCATTGTTCCAAACAAGCACCAGGTATTCCGTATTCGCTGGCAAACCCTCCACCACAAACTCCGTCCGTTGCGGAGTCGCCGCAATCGTTGCCTTCGCCCAATACGGACCAAAGAACTCCGTCGTGAGCGACCCCTGCGGTGACCCTGCCGCGGTTCCGGCGGGATCTGGCACATTGACTGATCCCTGTCCGCCCGCAACGTACAGGCGGTGATACACGCCGATGCCGCGCGCACCGTCGGGATTGAACTTGTCCGGGTTGGTGAACCCTGCCAATGATATGGACTCCACAGTCGCGTTATTGTTCGAAGTCGTGAGCGTCACCCGTACCGCACCCTCCCCGCGCATATTCAATGGGATATACCAAACAGAATTGCCGGTTGCGTACCGCGTATAAAGAGAAGAGGCACCGCTCAATCCATTCCAATCTGTTCGAGTGTTGTACTGATTAAGAATCGTTGTACCTGCCCCCAACCCATCCACCCACACATCCGTAGACCCATCAAAATCACTCCCATTCCATGTATCTCCACCCGCAATGCATGATCGCGTATCGCCATCGCACTCCTCGTCATGATCCGCCTTCCCAAGCAAACCATCCTGCACGACACCATCACCGCAGTATCCTTCCGCAAAACGGCAGGCGGTCACGGCAAGGCACGCACGTTGCGCGGTCGGAAGCGCGGCACAATCGCCGTCGTTGTTGCATGTCATGCCAGTGCCACCACAACGCTTCTCACTTGCCGTCGTACTGGTGCACGCGTACTGCCTACTTACTGAAGATGTTGTCCGTGAAGGCGTCGTGTAGCCATCATAATCACACTGCTCGCCGTATGCAGCGGAAACAATACCGTCACTGCAACGCATCAATCCACTCCCAGTGATGGCCCTCCAAAAACACTGTGGCGTGCATTCGTATGCCGTACTCGACGTGATGCCAGGAACATCACCTGCATTCGGGTGACCCGCTGGTACGCGCCCACCGGCAGGACCAACGTCGCATACTTCGCTAATCGAACATGTATCTCCAGCACCACAATCCGCATTACTCCTACATACCCTTGCCGAATTCGGGCTACACCTCCCATCCACCACGCCATTGCCGCATTGTGATGCGCACTCGGAATAGCTGGTGGACCACATGCAGTTCGTTTGGCATGTCTTGTATTGAAGCCCCGACGTCGTGCCCGCTACCGTACACGCCTGCGTCAGTGACGGCGTTATGCCGGGTTCGCATGTTTCGCTCGCCTGAACAATGCCGTCACCGCAAATACCTGTTGCCGAGCGTGACTCCGCGGCACTCGTGCTGGTGTCGATCCCGTCATTCAAATTTTCCGCTCCATCGGCATCAACCCACTGCTTGCTGCCGCGGACGTACTCGAACTGGGCGCGAATCCTGGCGGTGGTAGTGCCGGAATCGCGCAGGTACTCGTAGATAGATGATCCCGCCGGACGGGTGTAGACGCTGGTGCGCTGGTTCCAGCATGTGGCCTGCTCGTACGCCGCATTATCCGTGATGGCGCACGGACCACCAAAGAGGTTGAGCGGGTCCATCGGGAGCACAAACCCAAGGATGCGTCCCAGCTCCTGCTGCCAAGACGGCCACTTACTCATCGTGAATCCCGGAATGAACGTCCCCACGGCAAGATCCGGCGTTGCGCCACGGCCACTTTCATACGCGTCGATGTTGGTTGCGAGCACGGTCAGATCCTCCACGCGCTGCGTATCGCGCCGCAGCTTCTGCTTGGGCGCTGCGCATGCTCCGAAGTTCACACCCGCATCACCCACACGACAATCGAAATCCGACGTACACGATACGCTCTGTGCCGTATTGCACGTACCCGCGTTTGCGCCACAGTCACCATCCGCCGCGCAGACGGCACCGCTCACCGTGCAGCGGCCAACATCGGCAGCGCACGTCCGCTCCTCTTGGGTGTCGAGATTCGTGTTGAAGCTCATCCGATTGAGAAGTTGCTGGTAGATCGCGCGCGTTTCCGGGACGGCTCCCTCATTGACCGAGAGCACCGCGATATTCGTGTACACGTCGTTTCCCGCCTCATTGGCAACATTGACGTACGTGGAATTGCCGCTCTGCACTGCACGGTACCCATCGACTACCACAGGCGACGTGGTGTCCGTGAAATCCTGATCGCGGTACCACTGCCGCGCGGGAAGGTGGTTGTCGTTCTTATACATCCGCAGACCAATGGCATCATCACCCGCACGACAGAACTCGCCGGTCGGGCAGTTAAAATCGCCATCGCAACGCGTGCTGGATACCGAGCAGTACTGCACACCAATGCTGTCCGTCACTTTTCGTGGGAGGAGGAGCCGCTCCAGGAGGAGGTCTCCCGCCGCCGATGCGCCGTTCACGAGCGTCGCGGGATCTGGCGCCGGAAGGTCATCCAGCAACGCGGAGAGACAGTGCTGCCCGGAGTCAGTACATTCGTCATCTCGCACGCAGGAACTCGCGCTCGACGCTTCTGGCGCACCTGGCGTCCTGCATACGCTACGCGTGCCCGCATCGCGGCAATACGACAGTGCGAGATTGTACGGGTTTAAATCGGGACTACTGGGCCACGCCGCCCAAGCGTCCCCCACCGGCGCCGGCCACGGATTTTCGCACAGGAATGCCGTGATGGACGCAAACGCGGTGAGCTTTTTCCCGATGAACGCACCCGCACCAGTGCTTGCGTCGATCTCCCCGAATGTTGCAACCACTTTCGCAAATGTGTTTCCTTCCTGCGCCGCGCTTGGCACGCTGACGTCTGTATGGTCGCCCGCATCTAGTGTCAACGATGCGATACGCTCGTCCAGCGATTCCCACGCGTACGTCCATGGCACCTCAGGAGTCCAGTTGAGGAGCACACTGCCATCGTGCGCACGCGCACGGAGCTCCACCTCGTCGCTGCCACGTTGGAGCAGAACCGATGCGGGGGTCACGATGATGCGGTCCGGAATGCAGAAGGTGCTCCTCGTCGTGTACAGTTTCACATGAGCCGCGTCCGCGTCAGACGTTGGCGCGCCGAGGCGCACGCCCGTCGTCGAACGCATTGCCGTTCCGGGATCGCTTGCCGTCGCATCAATGATGCGTAATCGGTATGCGGTATTTGCACCGAGCGCCTCCGCAAGTACAAAATCAAGTTCGGTTTTTTTCACGATCCCTTCAGTGATAGTGGTGAACCGTGGTATGCCGATGCTCTCCCAGAGCGTTGTGCTGGTACTTGCGATATCGCATCCCGTTGTTTCCGTACATCGCTCGAACGCTGCCCCTACCGGCGTGCCCGTGTCCATGAGCTGGTTGAAACGCACCGCAATCCGTGCGTTCCGACAGATATTCGTTTGCGTTGCGGGCAGCCATGCCTCGATAGTCGGTCGGGACGAACAGCATCCATTAAATCCGACACCACTGCCCGCAGTACACGATGCGTCATCAAAGTATCCACATTGCAGGCGCACCTTGGCCTCTCCCGGCGAGACGGTTCCAACTTGCGCCGTTACCTGCGCTTCCTGCACGCCATCACCATCCGGCGTTGCGGTGCCAACGGCCTGCAGATATTGCAACGGATCCACGCTGCGGGTCATGGTTTCCTCGCATGCCGCAGCTTCGCCCGTACCACGCACACCATCACCACAAATGGATGGTGCAGCGTATCGCAATGATGAACCTTCAAGCAAGCAGACACCCGAACATCCATCGCCGCTGGAATTATTGCCATCATCGCACTGTTCACCCGGGTCTCCAGGAAAACTATTGCCACATGTCCCGCCCGTACCAACCGATTCTGCTCCAGTCCATCGACATGATTGATAATCGCATCGCGCGTCATTCCACGCCTCTCCCGCAGCACCGCCACGGTCGCATTCCTCGCCCGCGCCGACATTGCCATCGCCGCACCGCACGGACGACACCGAACCCGGAGGCGTTCCTTCATTGAGACATCGAGCCGAGCACCCATCGCCGTTCCTCGTGTTTCCGTCACGACATTCCTCGCCGAGGTCTGCCACCGCGTCTGCGCATTGAGAAGTTTCTGAACCAAGATTGAGACACGTCGTTGAGCTGCATGCAACAAACGTACCGGGGGACGCCGGATCGCTCTCGCACTCCTCGCCGTCCTCCAGATCGCCGTTGCCGCACTGCGCAGTGCTGCCCGGATACAGGGAGCCGAAATTGCGGCACGATGTCGCATCACACCACGCATCGAATGCTGCGGCGCCGCACGTTCCGCCGCTGCACGCGGTATCATCGGTACACAGTTCTTTATTATTATCACCACCGACGCAGCGCCGTACTTTATCGCAATCTTCGCCGGTCTCAACAACCTCGTTTCCGCAGATACCAGAAACCCGTCGAGAGCCCGCCGGAACGCACCGCGCGGTGCACTGTTGCACAGCAACGGATTCCGAAGCAAGCACCCCGACCCCGCTTGCGGCCGGACTGCTCCATCCGGTACTCGTCGGAGCAACGAAGCCCGCAACCGCGGTGTCATCAATACCCCAAGTCCAACTCTGCTCCGTATTGACGATGGGTTGACCATCCGGCTCACAACTATCCGGACGGCTATACCCCGCTGCGCTCACGGAGCGGATGTCCCCGATCGCGCTCATGATCACCGGATTGGGGGAAACCGCCACGCGGTTGACGCCGCAAATCCCCTCTCCCGCTTGGAATGTCCATGAATACGCATCCGTCTCCGTACTACCTGGCGTCGTGTAATTGAGGCCAGACAACGGACGGTCGTATGCACTACGCACCGTGCTGCGCACCACGACACGATAGTACGAACGCGCTTCGAGCGTTCCGCTGTTGATGAGCAGTTGTGGCGCAACGCCAACGCACGAGGAACACGCGTCACCGGTGTTTCGTACCGTTATTATTGCGCTATCTACCGATGCCATCCTGCCCTGGAGACATGCTGCATTTTCGCACTTGAAAAGACCAACATCGCCTGTCCATGAGTCGGTATTTCCCGAAAGAATACCGGAAATCCGCTCAAGGGGAGTGTTACCCGCATCAGCGCTGACGATAGCCCCAACCACGGCATTAGTACATGCCGACGTACATCCCGATTGCGGGAAACGATTCACGATACGGAACTCATCAAAATCCACCGTGAGCGACGCGGAGCCATCAATCGTCTCAAAGACAACAGGTTCCGTTAGTGCTGCAGGGGTAATATTTGCTTCGGTGCACTGCCCCCATGCGCCCTCCCAAGAGCACGAGGCACTGCACGCGCGTTGTTGCGACGACGTCGCCTGGATATCATGGAGGACGAGATTTAAATCAAACGATCCGTACGAAGGACTAAACTGCACCACCGCATCGTTATCCCATACAAATCGCAACGCACGAGTTCCCGCAGGGAGCGCATTGAGTACCAATTCCGTCGTCGTGACATCGTTTGACGCATTGAGCCATACATCCCCGATGGGCGCACCCACCGCAGCAGCATCATCTCCTCTCGCGTACACGGTGACATGGTACTGCAGGGGACCGGAAGAACCTGAAGAAAGTCTTGGCAAAGTATTCGAGAGCGTATTTATTTGCCCCAAAAATCTCCCCTCCTCATTATAAAGACGAGACAGCACGCGACTCCCCGCTTCATTATTCGCGTAGAACAAATCCGCGAATGGAACAGTGGTCGGGTCATTGGATGTCCGCAAGGAAATGCGTACGGATCCCGCTTCACGCATGTTGAGCGGATACTCCCACCACGCATCCTGGTAGAGCACCAGTGCGCCGTCATCTTGTCTCACCGCCATGCCGCTCGCCAGAAGATCACTATCATCGCCCGTCTGCAATGTTCCATCGCTCCCGCGTCCATGGACGCCGCGCTCCTCGCGAATTGCGCTCCCGGAAAGCGCAATGGTTCCCTGCTCATTCGCCTCCACGATACATGCACTCGACGCGGCGCCATCGCACTGCTCGGTGCCGCTCACGATGCCGTCGCCACACTGCACGGAAGTGACCTGCGCCTCTGCCTTGATGATGGCCGGCTGACTTGGTGGTGTCTCTGCAAACGAGCGTGCGGTCGCAGTATGTGTATCGGCACTGCATCGATTATTCCGGAATCCGCTCTGCGCCACGCACTGCTCTGCTGCTGTCACCCATCGGCCGCCGGATGCATCCACGGCGGCATACGTTGTTCCTTCCTGCGGTTGCTGCACACTCCACGTCCACTCCGTGCCACGCGGATCCAAAACCTGACATGCACCGTCGCGTGATGTTCCCATCGCGGCGTAGTGGACGAGACCTGGGTGCGTGATCGGCAATGCGGCACCGATATCTGTTGCGTTCTTCCCACTGGGCCATGGCTGCGTTGCTGTCGCAGTCACTGGCTGTACCAGGACGCCGTCGATTGCGCAGCGGCTTGCGCCCGTGCGGAAGCGGAAGCGGTAATCCGCACCACCGGTTCCATCCTCATTGCCGTTGAGCGCGACGCCGCTCGTGCTTCGTAGTGGAGCACACACACCGGGATCTATCGCACCACAGAGACGCACCTCGTATGTCGTTGCCGGATCCCATGTACTGCTCGGGTACACCTGTACCAGCGTAGCGGATGGGGCAACCACCTGTAGTCCCGTCACCGCTTCAGTACATGCGTCTCCCGCGCATCGGTATACGAGCACACTGTTGCCGACAGCGCTCACATCCATGGGCATGGTGAACTGCGCCTGCACAACCGCATTCGTACACGCATCACCGTCCGGATGCTGATCCCACGGCGATGGGCTGCGCGCATCGCAGGACTCCACCACGCGCGGCACAACCGGTGGCGGTGGTGTCACGCCCGTCTTGAACGTCCACTGGTACGCGCCGACATTCGCCACGATTTCGCATTGCGTCGCATTCGGTTTGCACGTTCCATTTGGACAGCACACGCCGGCCCCGCACGCGGCGTCAGGATTGGCGGCCTCTAAACAGCTCCCCACCGTGAACGTCACGGGGTTGGACCCAAGCTCTGGCAGCCCACCACTCTCTTGCTGCCAAAGACGCACCGGGCCTGTCGTCGCCCCCTGCGGAACCACAACAACGGCAGACTCGTCATCCCAGTCATTATCATTGGTGTCGGTACCAACACCATTGAAATCCACGCGCCCCGCCTGATCGCCAAAATGCTCGCCGGCAAGATACACTGCGGTGCCAACAGGCCCCATGACGGGAGTCATGCTGCAAATACTTGGCAATGGAGCTCCATTCGTCACGGTGAATGTTGGATAGGGAGCGCCGTTGACTTGTGCACCGCCCGCACCGGGGATCATGCGTACGTTCCACGGACGCAGCAACTGCTCCGCGGAACTGATACGAAGGAAGCCGAGCTGCTGCTGCCATAGATCGTGCGGCGGAACGCGCAGCAGTACTTGGGTATCTGTCCACTCATCCATAGCCGCACACTGCGTCGGCCAGACGGATTGCACGCGGTACATCGCGCCATCGCTGTTCGTGAACTCGATAATGCCATCCTGTTCGCCAAAATTCGCACCGCGGATCGTCACCACAGTGC
>JAUSKM010000013.1 GCA_030646955.1 bacterium | reverse complement strand
ATGGGTGAGCCCGTGCCGCGTTTTACGCCGTACGTGGCTGCGAAGTACGCGCTCATGGGATTCGCTAAGTGCATGGCGATCGAGCTTGCGCGCTTCGGATGCAGAACGAACATGGTGCTCCCAGGACTCACCGCAACGCCGCTCACCGCGGGCGTTCCACCGAAGCTCTTCGAGCTGGAAGCTGCGCAGAATCCATTGGGACGCATCACGACGCCGGAGGATGTTGCAGCCGTGGTCGCATTTCTCGTCTCCGAGGATGCCGCGTACCTCAACGGCGCGCAGATATCTGTGAACGGTGGTGCGAGAATAGGGTAGGAGTTCATCTATGGAACGGACTGAGGTGACGAGCAGCAGCACAGAAAAATTGTTACACACGGCGGCGCTACTCGCGAAAGGAGATCTGCGAGCGCTGTGGTCATCAATGCAACGGTTCCTTCGCCACCGATTGAAGGAGCAGTGGCGGCTCGTATACTTTTTCTGTCCGCTCGACGCGCCGGTCACACGTTTCACTGTGCCCGAGAATCTCGTCGTCCGTCGCGCAGTGCCTCATGATGCCGAACGTATCGTCCGCGAGATTTTCCCATGGATTGGAGAACAGGAAGCGAACGATAAGCGCTATGTTTCGCTCCTCGGCCATCCCGGGATCCACTGTTTTCTCGGAGAAGACGAGGGGATACTCGCACACTACTGCTGGGTGTTCGAGCGTGCGTTGGCATCGCCACTTGCGCACACACCATTCAATATGGAACTCCTGACAGAACACGACGCGTACATCGGACCGGCGTTCACCACACCGCCGGCGCGGGGGAAATGGTTGTTTCCGTGCGCGATCGCCGCGGCGCTCACCCACCTTCGGACGGAGACCGAAGTGACGCGCGCGATCCTCTGTGTCCATCGTGACAATCCCGGCGGAGTGGCATTCTTCCGACGACTTGGATTTCAGGTCATTGAACGTTCAACGCAGTCGGTTTTCTTTGCCCGCATATGGAACGCACATCCGAAACTCCACGGGTAACCGTACTCACCACCGTGTACAATGGGTTGCCGTACCTCACAGAGGCAATAGAGAGTACACTCGCGCAGACGTACTCCGATTTTGAGTACCTCATCATCGACGACGCGAGCCCGGATTCTGCCGTGGTGCCATGCATCCGTTCCTATACGGATTCACGTATTCGTCTCGTCGTGCATGCGCAGAACATGGGAACGGCGCGCACAATGAACGATGCGCTGGCGTACATTCGTACGCCGTATGTCGTGCGGTTGGATCAGGATGACGTGAGTATGCCGACGCGGATTGCGGAGCAACTCCAGATGCTCGATGCACGCCCCGATCTTGCCGCTGTGTGCAGTTGGGAGCGCACGATCGATGCACAGGGACATCGCGTGCGGACGTGGAAGCGCACACTCGCAGACGACGGCGATGCGCTGGCGTACATCCTCATGGGGCTCTGCCCGATTTGGCATCCGTCCCTTATGTTCCGCACGGATGCACTTCGCGCAATTGGAGGATTTCGACCGGAGTATTCGCCCGCGGAGGATTTTGATGTGACGGCGAGGTTCGTGCTCGCGCGCATGGGCATCGGCATCGTGCCCGAAGTGCTCGTACTTCAGCGCGATCATGGCCGGCGACAGTCCGTCCGGGGGGAGCATGCACAGACAGCGATGGCGCATCATATCCACGAGGAAGCGATGTCGCATGCTTCCGGTGAAGTACCGTCGCCGTGTTTGGCCGCGTTTCTCCGCCTTGAACAGGATCCGTGCGGTCTCAACTATACGCGTGCACATCTCTTGACTATTGTTCATGACCTTGCGCGTCTATTGGATCGGGTACAGCGGGAATTCGGCCTTTCCCCCGATGCACAGCGAACTCTCCAGTGTCGTGTTGTACGCCGCTTGGGCTTTGGTGTACGGTATGCTGAGCAGCTGAGCGTCTTTCCTGACGCGATGTTCTCCTTGATGTTTTTTGCGCTTTCACCGCAATTCGTTCCGCACGCGCGCCGCGCATTTGCGCGCGGGCGGGCGGCGATACATGCGCTGCGCCGATGCGCGTTTTGATGCTTCCTATGATGGTGAATCACCACGTCGCGCACCATCCGCTGATTGTTCTTGGTGGAGGACTAACAGGGCTTTCCGCTGCGTACCATCATCCCGGAGCGATAGTGTACGAACGGGAATCCGTGCCCATCGGTCACGGGAAGTCCCATGTCGTTAATCAATTCATTTTTGATGAGGGGATCCACGTCGTGCACACGACCGATCCCGAGGTTCTTGCGCTTTACGAGGACCTCGGTGTACGGTTTTCCGTGCGTCAACGGAAGGCATGGATTCAATCCCACGGCGCACGCACGCGGTACCCATTTCAGGCAAATACCTACGGTCTTCCAGTGTCCATTGTGAAGGATTGCCTTGTGGGATTCGTGCAGAACGACTTTCGGGATCGCACAGCGATCGCGAACTACGAGGACTGGCTCCACTGTATCTTCGGTAAGGGGATCGCCGAGCACTTCATGATCCCGTACGCACAGAAGTTTTGGGGAGTCCATCCGAGGGAACTCATGACCGATTGGGTGGATGTACGACATCCGCGGCCATCGCTCGAGGAGGTCGTCGAGGGCGCACTCCACGATCAGACCAAAGGATTCGGCGTGAATGCAGAGTTTCGGTATCCTGTCAGGGGCGGGTTTGGAGCGATCGGCCAGGCATTTGTTGTGAAGGTGGGCGATCGCCTGCGGACGGGCATGGAGGTGACGGCGCTCGACGTGCATGCGAAGACCGTGACGTTCAACGGGCGCGAGACGGTTCCCTACGATCGCATCGTATCAACCATTCCGCTTCCGGACATCGTCCGTTGCATTGCGGACGCGCCCCCCGAGGTGCGTGCGGCGGCCGCGCGGCTGCATACGAACTCGTTTTTTGTTGTCAATGTCGCGCTCAACCGCCCAGAGGAGACGGACGCGCATTGGATTTATTACCTTGAGCGAGAGTTTCCATTCGTTCGATTGAGCTTCCTCGCGAACTTCGGTGACGACGTTGTTCCTGCGGGCACGAGTGCCATCCAGGCAGAAGTTGCGTACCATCGTGACACGAATCCGCTTGCCGGATCCCGGGAGGATGTCGTGCGCAGTGTACTGGAGTGTCTGAAGGCACTGCGGTTCATCCGTTCAGATCGTGAGGTACTTTTCACGAATACGCTCGACATCCCCTATGCCTACATCGTGCATGATCGCGATCGGGCGCCATCCGTCCGTGTGATTCATGATTTCCTGCACGCGCACGATATTTACCCCTGCGGGCGATATGGTGATTGGGGGTACCTCTGGAGCCACGACGCGATCCTTCGCGGTCGTAATATGGCGCAGGCGCTCGTGCGTGGCGAGTTGCCACACGGCGCGTCGGTGTCCGATACGAGAACGGGGTGCGGGTGCGTCGGTGAGTTCATGGCATAATTCTGTGCGTCATGCAGGAGCGGGACGCGTAGTCAGTATGGTGCGGCGCATTCATATTCTCCTCGCAGCGAAGAGCTCCCATAGCATCACGCGCATTGCTACAGAGTACGCAAATGCGTTTGTTGCCCGAGGGATTGACGTGATTGTGTCATATCCGATCATTGGTTTTTTGGACCATCTGCAGTGGGACGCCGCACGGGATACGAGTTTTTGGATGATACGGATCATACGACGATGGTGGCGCATGCTCCGCGCTGCTGTGCAGAGCATGCGCAGCGGACGTGGTTTCGGATTCGCGCACGATGCGCTGGATTCGCGCGTGCGCGTGCGTCGCATTCTTGCGCTTCCGTGTGCGCGGCGCATGCCGGACGCCGATGTGCTGCTCGTCATGCAGAACTATCTCATTCCGCGCCTGCTCATGCTTTCACCGCAGAAGGGGACTGTGATTGGGAGCGTTCACGTGGATTATCGGGCTGCTCTTGCCGATCCTGTGGGCGCCCGCGAGTGGTGGGAGCAGTTTACGCGCATTGAACAACGCCTCTCCGTCCCGCGGTTTGCGGTTTCCCGTGCGGCGAAGGAGGGTGCCGAGGCCCTTGGTATCGCCGTGGAGCGCGTGATTCATAACGGCATTAATTGCACGGAGTTCCATCCCATTCAAGCACGGGTGGATCAGCAGCGAGCGCTGCGCATCCTCCTCTACTGCGGAACGATTCCCGCAAAGGGGCAGGCATTCGGATGCGCCGTACTGCGCGCAGTGCGGTCCGCGATGACGCGCGCAGGAACATTTGCCTCACTCGGAGATGTCTTTGACGAGCATCGCACGCTCTTTGATGTACATCATGGGTACTGCTCCGGTCGTGCGTATGTCCAGGCGTATCAAGATGCAGACATTGTTATTTACCCGAGTCTCCGGGATGCTTTTCCCGCACCGCCACTGGAGGCGCTCGCCTGTGGTGCCGCGCTTGCAACAACCCGCGTGCAGGGCGTTGAGGAATGGGCGGTGCACGGAGAGAATTGCCTCGTCGCGGAGCCGAACGATGTGGATGCCATGACGCGGAATGTATTGCGATTGATTACGGATGACGCATTGCGTGCGCGACTCCGAGCAGGAGGCCTGCAGACCGCGCGACAGTATGATTGGGCATCGAGCGCGGAGCGTCTCATTACCATGATGAATGCACACGCATGATCATTACCCCCGTCCATTTTCCGACGCTGCGCATCCACCAGTCGCCGGACGAAGATGATCCCGTCGATGCACCATTGACGGTACCATTTGCTAGCGGTACCGCCGCACTTCGTGCGGGACTCGCCGCATGTGCGCGCCAGCGCGGATGCGGAATCCTGCGCCTGCTTGTCCCGTCATATATCTGCCGGGAGCCCATGGACGCGCTCGCTGCGGACGGCATCGCGCTGCGCTACTATCCTGTGCGGGAGAGCTTGGAGCCCGATTGGGAAGCGCTGGATGCGCAGGCTGGCGATGCTGATGCGTTCCTTCTCGTCCACTATTTTTCGTATCCGAACGCCGCTGCGCAGGCACGCGCGTGGTGCGCTGCGCGGAATATTGCGTTCATTGAGGATTGCGCGCACGTCATGGAGCGCGGGAGCGGAATGGGCGAGCTTGGACTTTTTGCATGTTTTAGTCCATGGAAATTTTTTCCCATTCCTCGCCTCGGGACGCTGGTCACGGAGGACACCGCGTTCGCATCATACGTCCCCGATATTCCACTCGCGCGGCATCGTCTCCGGTATGCCCGGTGGTACGGGAAGCGTTCGGTGCAGCGTGTTCTGACGGCTGCAGGTATTCGTTGGTACGCACGGACGACCGTCGACACCCCGCAGGCCGTCGCGCACGAAGCCATGGCAGCTGATCGCGACGTGCTTGCCCATACACGGCGGTACGCGTCCGCTCGGACGTGGATTCGCCAACGGCGCCAGGAGAATGCGCAGGCGATCCACTCCTTCGTTCGCGGGCGTCGTCCCGATGTACTGGTGCGACAGTCCGTCCCCGAGGGTATTGCGCCGTACGCACTCCCGATCATCTGGCCGCAACCGGCGGCGGACGTCGTGGCCGTGCTGCGGCGGCGCGGTATTCCTGCGACCCTGTGGCCGACACTGCCGGATGTTGTGCGCCACGATGCTAGGAGTTTTCCCGTTGCGCATCGGTACGCCGCGTGCTGTGTTCTGCTCCCCGTGCACGAGCACATTCGCCCGCGACACCTCGCGTATATGCTGCGGATGCTGGCAACGGTTTTATGATTAGCATTGATACAACGAGACGATCCCAGGGGGAATGGCATGCGCTTGTGGAACAGTTCCACGACGTGAGCATCATGCAGCTTTGGGAGTACGGGCATGTCAAGGAGCAGCTTCAGGGATGGGAAGTTGTGCACCATGTCTTTTCCGAAAATGGAACAATCATTGGTATCGCGCAAGGGGTCGTGAGGCGACTCCCGATCCTGCGC
>JAUSKM010000006.1 GCA_030646955.1 bacterium | reverse complement strand
CCATCTCCGCATCAGACGTTGGTGATGGCTGCTTCTCCAACTTCGCGCGCAGCTCGCGCATGAATTGAAGAGCGTTGGTTGTATCCGCAATGCCCACATCGAGCCGCTCGTTCCTCTTCGGATTGGTATTACTGATGCGTTCCGCGCGGAGGAAAGCGTCCAAGCTATCGATGATCCTGTCCACCGTTTCCAGCGGATGCTCGTTGTCTGGAAGCGGCTCATCGACAAAGTCGAGCTCTCCGAGTCGCCGTAGGCTCTCCTCGCTCATCTCATCGAAGACGCTCTGCTCGCCGTACAGCGACACCCGCCCTTCGTCGTGTGGCGTTCGCGTCATGCCCGAGAAGTCGAGCTCATTCTCGCGCGGTGCGGCGCCGCTCTCGGGCGTTTCCTCTCCGCCACTGTGCAGCTCCGTCGACTCCGACGCCATGAGCGCGGCATCGATTGTCGTACGGCGAAGCGACTGGAGATGCTTGAGCACTGCTCGGAAAATGTCCAACGCCTGGGCGAGGTACTCCGCGGTGTCCGCCGGCGAACGGTGCGTGGTCATGCGTGCGATATCGTGCAACATGATCTCTCCACGCTCGAGCTCACTCACGCTCTCCGCGGCCAGCGCGAGCATGGTGCGGACGTCGCGCACATTGAGCATCTGACAAGATGCATGAGAGCGTACCAAGCGCAGATTCTGCTCATCCAGCACGCCATGAAGTTCCCTGATGACATGCTGCAGGATATGCACCAACGCACCAATGCCTCCATGCTCATCGCGGCGCTCGGGTTCCGGCTGCTCCTCCTTCCCACGCAACGCCGCGATGAGCTCCGTGAGGTGCGCGGGGTCAACGAGGCTCCGAAAAAGCCGCGCGTACGCGCGCTCCTCGGACCTGCGCGAGCGACGCTCACCACGCAGGTCACGCTCCAGCTGTGCCACCTTCTTGCGCAGCACATCGCGCTCATCGTTCACCTGCGTCACCTCGTCCCACCCCGCGACGCGGTAGTGCTCCGAGAGGTACGACAGGAGCGGACCCTGCATCACGATGAAGAAGTCCGCATCCGTGCGCTCGGCAAACCGCAAGTCCCTTACGACCGCTCCACTGCCAGCGTTGACGCCAGCCACCCGCTGAAACGCCTTGTCGTACGCAGCCGCAGGAAGGATATCGCTCGGGAGCGATACGATTTCTCCGGGTACGATCGCCACCCAGTCATTCAGCCAGTCATCCAACACCCTCTTGATCGCGAGCACGGGCTGCCCGGCTTCCGGTTTGTAACCACCGCCAACACACCAATACAATTCACCACTCACGTTCGCACTCCTTCCATTGTCGAAAGGTCTTTCCGCGATGACCCCCGGGAGGGGCCCAATCCGCCATCCGGCGGAGCGCTGCCGTATTCCGGCAGCACAACACCGTAACACATACACCCTTCAGCGTCAATCAAAAACAAAACGCTCCTCATGGCGCGTTTTGTTCCCTCCCAAATCGAGAAACTACTGCTTGATCGGCATGATGATATACAAGTACCGAAGCTGCCCCGTCACCTCGGGGGGGCGGAGCGTCACCGGGGCGACAGCGCCCGTAAGCTCGATGGCCACCTCGTCCGATGGGATTGCCGAAAGCCCGTCCAGGAGGTAGCGAGCGTTGAGCACGGTTGTTACCTCGTCGCCTGTTCCCTCGGAAACCTCAATAGCCGCCTGGTGCTCGCCTAGTTGCGCGTTCTCCGACCACACACGCACCACGCCGTCCTTTGGTGCCACGCGCAGATGGACATCGTTTACGCCGGTCCGCGCGAAGAGTGATGCCGCACGCACGGTCTTCTGGAGTTCGCCGCGCGGGAGCACCACGCGCGTCTGGAATGATTGCGGGATAATCTGCTGGTAGTCCGGGTACGTCCCATCCACGAGGCGCGAGGTGAGCGTCAACGACCCGGCGGTGACCACGAGTTGGTTGGGGGTGAACGCGAGTGTGACCTCCGCAACGTCTTCCTCGCCCCCAGAGAGTGTTCCGAGGACGCGGAGGATCTCCTGAACCGTCCGTCCCGGCATAATGATCTGCGCACCGCGCCCGGCAGTGCTCCGCACGAACGGCATGGTGACCTCCGCCAACCGGTAGCTATCCGTCGCTGCGAGGCGCATACCGCCATCGGTGAACGCCGCGAGTGCACCACAGAGCTCGGGGCGCGCGGTTCCAGAAGCCATTGCAACTGTGATGCGTGAGAATGCGTCACGGAGCACCGCTGTAGACACCACCACCTCCTGCCCCCGATCCACCTCCGGGATCAGTGGAAACTCTGATGCGTCCATGCCGCGAACCTTTGTTTTATTCTCACGGCACGCAAGCTCCAGCTCCACACCCTTCGCCATCACTACATCAATCCGATCCGACGGGAAGAGCTGCACGACATCGGTGAGGAGTTTTGCATTCACTGCCGCCTCGCCATCCTCATCCACCTTCCCGCGCACGTGCGCAACCATCGCCAGCTCCAAGTTGGTCGCGGAGAATGTGAGGGTGTTTCCCGTCGCCCGAATACGGACGTTTGAGAGGATGGGTAATGTTCCCTGTCGTGCCGCGATACCGCCGATGCGGTTGAGGGCGTTCTTGAGATTTTCTTGCGTGCACGAGAATCGCATGCGGGTGTGTATTCTTTCTTCTATGCATTTCTCTATATATATAGAGATAAGAATAAGAAGGCGAGTGGATAGCGTGGGCGAAGTGTGTACGGCGGCAGCGGGAAGCGCGTGGTTGTCGCAAACGCACCGAATGTGGATGTCCTATGACGCTGTGGGTGCACTGCGGGATCGTGGGGATGTGATGTGGATGCATCCGCATGCGCCTCTGGAGCGCTGTGGACACGAGCATCACTCATCATCTCTCTGTCCGTCTGCTCCCCCACACGATGCGCTATGTACAACTTTTGTGTACAACTCGCCTCTCCTGTGGATACTGCACCATCACGATGTCAAACGTACAGGCGCTGTCGAATAAGCTGGATGTCTTGTCGGATCTTCTCGTTGTTCTCGATCTCCCGCGAGATCTTGTCGTACGCGTGCATGGCGGTGGTGTGATCGCGCCCACCAAGCTCCGTGCCAATCGAGGGGTAGCTGGACTTGATTTCCTCGCGCATGAGGTACATGACGATCTGGCGCGGGATGACCAACTCCTTCTTACGGCTCTTGCCGATGATGTCTGGCAGGGAGACATCAAAGAACGTCGAGACGGTGTGCATGAGCTGCTTGGGGGTGATTGCGGTCTTGCGTGGGAGTGTGGTGAGCTGCGTCATAATCTGGCGCGCAACCTCTACCGTGGGCGAGACCTTGTAGAATTGGATGTGCGCGTGGAACTTGTTGAGCGCCCCTTCCAATTCCCGGACATTCGATTGGATGTTTGATGCGAGGTAGCGGATGACATCGTTCCCGAGCGGCAGGTTCCCCTCGCGGCATTTCGACTCGAGAATGGCGATCCGGGTTTCCAGGTCGGGGTTCTGAATATCCGCAATCATGCCCCATTCGAAGCGGGATTGGAGGCGCTGCTCAAGCGCGTTGATGGCCTTTGGCGGACGATCAGAGGTGAGGACCACCTGTTTATCGTGCTGGTGGAGGTGGTTGAAGGTGTGGAAGAACGCTTCCTGGGTTCCCTCGCGGCCAGAAATGAACTGGATGTCGTCAATGAGGAGAAGATCAACATTCCGATAGCGGTCATGGAACTCTTTTGCCTCGCCACGGCGGACGGTAGAGACAAAATCATGCATAAACTGCTCGCAGGTGACGTAGCGGATCCGCGCGCCGGGCAACCCCCCAAGGACGCGGTGGCCAATCCCCTGGATGAGGTGGGTTTTCCCCAAACCTACCCCCCCGTAGATGAAGAGTGGATTATATGGCTTCGGTTTCCCCTCGCAGACGGCCTGCGCAACCGCCTGGCATGCCGCGTGTGCAAGCTCAGAAGACCGTCCGACGATGAATGTATCAAAGGTGTACTTTTGGTTGAGGCCGCACGCGTTGACGATCGGGGGCACTTCCCGGACTGCAACTGCCGCCATCGCATTGTGCTGCTCGAACGGTGCGCTGCCCGCGGATGCTGGGATTGAAGCGCTACCCATCTGTGTCGGCGCAGCATCCGGACGGACAACTTCAACACGGTAGACGATCTGTCGCACTTTTGTTTGGGTGATGTTCTGGATTGCGCGGAGAATGTGCTGGTGGTACTTTTGTTCAAGCCACGATTTTGTGAACGTATTCGGGACGCAGATGGTTGCGCGTTGATCGTCGCAGGCAATCAAGCAGGTTCCCTTAAACCAGGTGGTGAAGTTTGGCTTGGAGATCGCCAACTCAAGCTCCCCCAAGACCGCCTGCCACACCTGCGATGGGTTGAACATACGTTCGCCGCGCTTTTAAAAAAATGAGAGGGCGTATTGCGAAGAGATGACCGCGAAGAGTACGCGGCAGCTTGTTGAGTATACGAGCATTGCATGCGCAGAGCAATGCAACGGACGATACATCATGACTCGCTCCTTAGTATTCTCGCGGATTGTGGAGAGCAGGACAAGTAACACACACTCGGGACATCCGGTGGACAGGAGGTGCACGGCTTGACGTTTTTTGGCAGGCAGGATACCGTTGAGGTGATAGAGGGGGGTGGTTGTGCGATATTCATCTAAGTCCGAGTGGGGTATGCCAAAGCGAACCTACCAGCCAAAGAAGCGAAAGCGGGCGCGAACGCACGGGTTCCGCACGCGCATGCGGACGAAGGCCGGCCGGAATACGATCAAACGGCGTCGCGAGAAGGGCCGCGCGCGCTTGGTGGTGTAACGACACCGAGCGGATGCCCATCACGGCACCGAGCATTCCATGCTTCCTGCACAGCACCGGCTGCGGAATAAGCGGGACGTAGAGCGGGTCTCCCGGAAGGGGAGGCCCGCGTTTGCGCGTACACTCACGGTGCGCCACGTTGCAAACAATCTCCCAGTCGTCCGTGCAACCGCAGTTGCAGGACTGAAGGTCTCCAAGCGCGCAACGCAGCGCAATCGCGTGAAGCGTCTCATCCGTGAGTCGCTTCGGAGGGAGTTCCTCACCCGCATCCCACCAGGCCATGACATTGTGGTGTACGCAAAGAAGGAGCTTATCGGGAAAACATATCAAGAAGTTGTTGACGAGCTTGGATATGCGCTCCGCAAAGCGGGACTCCTGAAGCGCGCGGATGTCACGCGGGAGCGAAAGGCGTGATGCCTCCCCCCGCTCGTCATTTCGACCGACCGAGTCATCGAGGGAGTGGAGAAATCTTACCCACAAGCACCACGGTGCCAATAGTGTGAGATCTCTCGACTGCGCTGCGCTCGAGATGACGGAAAATGAACGTGTTCCTTTTCAAATAATGGGAAGGAAGGAATCGGTCCGCACCCACACCACCACATGCCTCGCCGTATCCTCATTTTCGGCATCCGCCTCTACCAAAAAACACTCTCTCCAGACCACGGCGTCCTGCGTGCCTTATTTTTGGGCGGGTTCTGCAGGTATCATCCAAGTTGTTCCGAGTACGCGAGGAGGAGTATCGAGAAGCGAGGAGTATTTTTTGGCTCCATGTGGGCAATATGGCGAGTCATTCGGTGCAATCCGTTCTCGAAAGGCGGTGTGGACGAAGCGTGACAACTGGGGATAATTCTGTGTAAAACAAGCGTAAAAAGTGGACGGTTTTTGTTAACGAAGCGGAAAATCGGTACGCACAAATCAACAATGCCGTGCATTTATGCACGGCATTGTTGATTGCTTGGATGATTTACGCGATTGCCTTGAGCTTCTTCGCTGCGCGGGACTTGAGGCGGGAGACGGTGTTGCTCTTCATGACACCCTTTCCCGCGGCACGGTCCAGTGCAACCTGCACCTTCTTGTATGCTTCCGCGCTCGCTGTCGTATTTTTCTCCTCGATTGCGTGGCGGAGCTTTCGGCGAAGGTAGATGATGTTGTCTCGGACGGCCTTGTTGCGAACGCGGCGTTTCTCGGACTGGCGGAGCGCCTTCTCTGCATTCCGAAGGTTTGGCATAGATGCGGTAACGGGTAGAAAAACTGAACGTTGCGAGGAAAATCGTAGGAATGAGGGGGTGGGTTGGTCTTCTGGCAAGATGGCTGTCTGCTGGAGAGCGCCCACCCCCTCTTGCAATCCACCCTACGGGATTGCCGCGGCACTGTCAAGGAAGCGAATATTGTGAGGACGATCTACGCCGCGATTTGCGGTGCCTCATCATGCTGCGGCTCGATCTGCTCCACTTTTGTCGAAAGCTTCGTGAATGCGGTGCTCGCAGTATCCATTGCGTTCTTCGCGTTGGTGAGGTGGCGATCCACGAGGCCAAGCGCATCGCCAAATTTCGCGATGTCTTGCTGGAGTCCTTTGAGGTGCTCCCACACGCGCATCGCCTGTTTGGCAAACTGCGCGCGCTCCAGGCCCATGAACACCGCGCGGAGGAAGTGGAAGAAGGAGTTTGGCGATACGAGGAGGATTTTGCGATCGCGCGCGTACTCCATCAGCTCCTCGCTTGCCAGCACGACATCATAGAAGAGCGCCTCGCTGGGGACGTACATGACTGCGAAGTCCACGGTGCCTTCTTCTGGGAGGATATACTTCTTCCGGATGTCGTCGATGTGCTTCTTTACCGCACGACGGAACTCCCGCATAGATTGCTCCCGCACCTTGGGGTCCTCTGCCTGCTCGGCCTGGCGCCACTGCTCCAGCGGGAACTTGGAATCAATCGGAATCATGCCGCTCTCCGTTTTCACCACTGCATCCACCGTCTCGCCGCCGCGGAACTTGTGCTGCACCGCGTAATTCTCGCGCGGGAAGATTTGCGCCAATGAGTCCGCCAGGATGTGCTCACCCAGATTGCCGCGGAGCTTCGGCGCGTTCAGAACTTCCTGGAACCGTTTGAGGTTTGCGCCAACCTCGGCAACGCCGCCCAATTCCTTGCCCACATCCCCCATTGTTTTCATCACCGAAGACATGGAGGTGGCGATGTACGCTGCCGCTTTATCCAATCGTTCATTGAGCGATCGGGTGGTCTCATCCAGGCGCTGGTTCATGCCCTGGATGTTTTGGTTGAGCATCGCCGCGGTCTGAT
Organism: bacterium; assembly: GCA_030646955.1. Taxonomy (GTDB): domain Bacteria; phylum Patescibacteriota; class Patescibacteriia; order JACPHY01; family JACPHY01; genus JAUSKG01. The sequence continues at coordinate 19,560 of JAUSKM010000006.1, read as the reverse complement.
CGTTCGCTTTCGCATCCTTCAATTCGCGCAGCTGGCGGTTCATGGATGTAAAAAGCGCGCCGAGACCGATGGCGATGCCGAGGAGGACAATGATGAGGAGGAGATCCATAGGAGTCTATTGTACCGCGCACATCGTTTGTACTCAAAGGATGACCCCCGCTGCATGGAGCAGCGGGGGTCTGCGCGTTGTGCCCTCAGGATTCGCGCCCTGTTAGACAAAACCCACACATGCGGGTGAACAGCGGACGAGGAGCTTGGTGGCACGCAGTCCGGCAGGTTCACGTGCATCGCGGGCCCCAGGCATGTACACGTTAGCATCACGTTCGTATTCTTGCAAGATGCCTACATGAGCGACTGGCCGAGCGGGCCGGTGCGCTCGATGACTTCCTCGATCCACGGCGCGTCTTCCAGCGTGCGTCCCACGATGTGGCGCGCGACCTTCACGGGGATTGACAGGAGAACCCCCGCTGCACGATGCAGCGGGGGTCGTTCGGACGGCAGCGGGAATTGCCGGCCGGTGTCCGTGGCGCATGCGGCGACCATGCTGACGAGGATGAGGACTCGCACAGCACCTCGTCGCAAGCGTATCGCGGACAGGGGTAGTGTTGCATGTCCGTGTGGCGGGGTCAAGGACGTTCAGCCAAAAGGATGACCCCGGCCACGCGAAGTGGTCGGGGTCAGTCGCCGATGCCCACAGGCGGCACCCTGTCGCCGAATGCGTTCTTATCTCCGCGGAGGACGGTGACGGAATCGCACCCTAGGCATGTTGACGATAGCACGACGGCACCGCGTCGTCGAATACCCGCTACGCTGCCTGCTGTAGTGCCACGAGGCGGCGGTAGAGGCCATCGTGCGCGACGAGCGCGGCGTGGCTGCCTTCCTCTGCGATGCGGCCGTTCTCGATGACGAGGATGCGGTCCGCGTGCTGAATCGTGGAGAGGCGGTGTGCGATGATCACGATGGTCATGGTGCCGCGGAGTCGCTCGAGCGATTCTTGGATGACGCGTTCGGATTCCACGTCGAGCTGCGAGGTTGCCTCGTCGAACACCAAGACTTTCGGCCAGCGGACGATGGCGCGCGCGATACAAAGGCGCTGACGCTGTCCACCGGAGAGCAGGACGCCCTGCTCGCCAATGACGGTATTGTACCCGCGCTCGAGGCCCGCGATGAAATCGTGTGCGCCGGCCATGCGCGCCGCGCGCTCGATTTCTTCTTGCGTCGCATCCTCTTTTCCGAATCGGATGTTTTCCGCAACGGTGCCGTTGAGCACCTGGCCCTCCTGCGGGACATACCCGAGCTGCGCACGGAAGTGTGCACGGCGGAGTTGGCGCACATCAACATTGTCGAGGAGGACGCCGCCATCGGTGATGTCATAGTGGCGGAACAGGAGCTTCGTGATGGTGGACTTGCCCCCGCCGCTTGGTCCCGCGAGCGCCACCGTTTCACCGGGGCGAACACGGAACGAGATATCGCGGAGCACCTGCTTTGGAGGAGCGCCGTGTTGCGGTGGGTACGCGAACGAGACATGATCGAACGCGACGGCACCGGTGAGCGTGGGCGTTTGGGCATCCGGCGCATCGTGCACGTGCGATTCTGCCGACACGAATTCCCAAAATCGCGTGATGCCCTCGTGCGCATCCGCAATGCGCGTGAAGAGCCGCCCGAAGTTGAAGAGCGAGGTGTACGCCATGTTCGCGATGGTGAGCAGGAAGACGACATCGCCAACCGATGCGCTGCCCGCCCACACCTTTGACGCTGCGAGGAGGAGCACGGCCGTGCGTCCGGTGTTGATCACCTGGCTCTTCACGAAGTTGTATCGCGTGCCGATGATGCAGCGCGCCTTTCCCGCGACGACGATGGCATCACGCACGGTCGCGTGCCGCCGGTTGCGTTGCGGCTCACCCGCAAACGATTGGATGGTGAGCATGTTCCAGATGCTCTCGCCCATGAGGCCAAACGCGTCCTCGTATCCCTGATAACAGGTTTGTCGATATCCGGCCACGCGTTGCTGCTCGCGATACGAGAGCAGCAGGAATGGCGGGATGAAGATGACGAAGACGACGGCAATCTCCCAATCCACGAGGAGCATCGCACCCACGGTCACCGCCACCTGGACGAGTGTTGGAATGCCCTGCGCGCACGTATCGAACAGGAGCTCCGAGAGGCGATCGATGCCGCGGCTGCACCGCGTGATGAGGTTGCCCGCCTGCTCGCGCTCGTGATAGCCCATCGAGAGCGCGTGCGCGGTATCGTTTGCCAGACAGCTCGTGTCACGCTCGATGTCGTAGAGGAATCGGAGCACGTATCGGTCGATGATGACGTCCACGAACATTACCATCGCATCTGCCATCGCCATGCTCGCGACGGTACCGATGACGAGCGCGACGATCGCAGCCTCCATCGAACCGCCGGACGTGACGAGTGCATCCACCACGCGCTTGAAGAGGTACGGGTTGAGGAGCTTCAACGCTTCGAACCCAACGACCGCGCATGCGAAGATGAGCAGTTTGTGTCGGTGCCTGCCCACGAGGGCGAGCACGGTGCGAATGAACTCCATGGAGCATCTCCTTTGGCGCCCACGCGCCAGTTGTAGATGGGAAAGAACAAACAAATCGCCCTGCCACGGGTGTGGCAGGGCGTTGCATTCGTGCGGCGTTACGCCGCAAGCGGCGCACACGAATACAACGCTCCACCACGCAGAGCTGCCTGGGCCGCAAAAACGCGGCCAGCGCGGAACAGCATGACGGACACAGGCCCGTAGATGCGTGCCTCCGGCATGCCAACATTGAACGTGGTGGTTGTTTGCTTCATAGGTATGTAGTCCCCGCGCCACACGCGGTATTTCCTACCGTAGCACAGGGATTTTAGGGAGTCAAGCGGAGCCGTTGGAGTGTCCCACTCGTTATGTCATTGCGAGTCCGCGAAGTAATCTCACACGTCGCAATATTTTGTACCGCGGTAGATTGCTTCGCGGACTCGCAATGACGGATCTCTAGGGGGAAAGCGGGCCATTTGATTGACATCGGCAATTTCTTCAGCTACGGTGTGAGCGTTCCTTCATAAAGAAGAAAGGTGGATGCGATGGAGTGGGATGCAGTGGTTATGCTCGTCCAGCTGCGGATGCTGCTCGAGCGCATGGTGGATCCAAGCGATCCGATCACGCACGAGCAAATCGCGTTGTTTCTGTCCCGCCCGACGGGGCCGATCCTGCCGAACGGATGCGTGCGGGCGGAGCGGCTGCCGTCGCGCTATCGGCTGCGGCGCGTTGAAACGCATACAGTGCCGCCACGACTGGAGATGGTAGACGACCTTGCGGTCTCACCAACGGGCGAGCTGTGGGTGGCGACGATCGTCGAAGGGTGTAGCGTGCTCATGAGACACGGTGACATCCGCGGTCGTCGGAGCGGAACCGAGCGATTGGTGCTCCAGCTCATGGACGATGATGATGACGGCACACGTTTCGTGCCGCGCATCCTTGGCTTTCAGCCAGATGGTACGCCGATCGCGGCGTGCGCGAAGATCACGTCGTCGTCCGGGAGTGCGCACTGGGCGGAGGATTGCTTCCTCTTCATCGGTGATCACCGTGTGTTCGTGGAGCAGCTTCCGAGGATTGGCCTGCGCGCTGTTCGTGCGACACAGCAGGGTGACGTGCTCACGGTGCATGAGAATCTTGCTGCCGAGCACGGTGCGCGGTGCGAGGTCTTCCGCAATGGTGAGCGCGTATTGGTTGAGGGATGTGTGCACGACGTGTTTGCCTTGGAGGGCGGCACGATGGTGGCGACCATCGGGTTGCCTGGGTTGCTCGGCGTCGTACCGCCCCCCGGGGAGCGGCCGTTGTGCATCGTCATAGCCGACAACGAGCGCGCCGTCACTATCGTGACGGTTCGAGGCCGCGTGGGTGATGTGATGCTGACACACATCAGCGACAGGGGTGTGGTGGTGCAGCGTCACGTCGATTTGCGAGACCCGCGGGTCGCTGCCGATCAGCAGACGATCGGCAGCGTCAAGTATGTTGCCCATGATCTCCAGCTCCCCGATGGGCGTTGGTGCTACGTGGGCACGGCGCACGGTTTTCAGTGCATGGTGGTGGACGGTACTGCGGGGCCCGGGTTTGATCGCGTGAGTAACGCGTTCATGGATGGCATCGTTCCGCACTACTATAGCGTCATGGGGCAGTACCTGTTCCTGATGGAGATCAGCTCGAACAAGAAGGCGGAGTGATGGCTGTCGTGATGATGATGGGCATCCGCGAGTGCGTTGAGGTGTTGATCGCCGCGTTTTTTGCGGCGCTGACGGCATCCCACATGTGTCCGGTGCTCCGCGTGATGTGGCAGGATGCCGCGCGCATCATCGCCGTGCGCACGGGCGACGCGCCGCCATGTGATTGACGCATGGAGGGCACTCGCGTTACCGTAGGCGCAGCTCCTTCCTTGGACACGGGAGGTTTTCATGTCTGCAGATGATACGTTTCTCGACGGCGTGCGCGCAGTGCTTGCCGCGCGTGAACAGGACTCTGTGCGCGTCATCGATGCGGTGGAGATCGCGCCGGGTGTTGTCGTGGTGCACGAGATTCATGATCCCGACGATCGGTTTCCCAGGCTGCGGCATCGCTTCGATACCTATGTGGACTGCACACGCTGGCAGCTCCCGCAGAGCATCGGGACGCGTAGCCAGGCCGTCCGGACCGTCGGCATCGTCAATGGATGGGGCGTTACGCCGCACATCGCGAACTTTGGGGAAGCAACGACGCGCGCGCGTCGATATCTCGTGCCCAGCGTTCCGGTCACCTGGCATTCGGTGCCTCGCCCAAGTCCCTCGCTTGTTTCCGCCGCGGTGCCGTAAAGGCCCTCGCGACGTCAGCGGCCCCTCCCCGGGGCCGCTTTCCTTTGGTACGGTGGGAGAAAAGCTGCAAGCTACCAGCTACAAGACGTTCTCGTTCTTGTTCTCTCCCCCACCCTATGCCAACCGCAAAAGTACTGTCCGCAACTGTGGTGGGACTCACCGGCGTGCTGGTGGAAGTGGAGGTAGATGTGGGGCCGGGATTGCCACAGTGCACCATCGTGGGGTTGCCGGACGCGGCGGTGCGTGAATCGCGCGATCGCGTGCGTGCGGCGATTCGCAACTGCAAGGTGGCGTTCCCGCGTACGCGCGTCACGGTGAACCTCGCGCCGGCAGACCTCAAGAAGGAAGGGCCAGCGTTCGATCTTCCTATCGCGGCAGCGATCATGCTGGCGCACGGGCGGGTAGAGTTTGAACGCGAAGATGGAGAGCCGGACACCAGCGTTGCGGTGGTGCCGATGGCGGACCGCACGCTGTTCGTCGGCGAGTTGGCGTTGGACGGTGCACTCCGGCCGGTGGTGGGCATACTCTCCATTGCGCTCGCGGCGAAGCGATTGGGTATCACCACGATCATCTTGCCAGAGGCGAACGCGCCAGAGGCCGCTGCGGTGGCGGGCTTGCGTCTGCTCCCCGCGGCGCACCTCGCGCAGATTATTCCGCACCTCCTGGGACAGGAGCAGCTGCGCGTGTACGAGCGCCGCGAGGCGGTGCATGTGGAGGATCCGTACGAGCTGCAGCATAACGACCTCGCGTACGTCCACGGCCTGGCCAGCGCAAAGCGCGCACTCGCAGTTGCTGCGGCGGGCGGACATAACCTGCTCTTCGTGGGGCCACCCGGCACCGGGAAGTCGCTTCTCGCCAAGGCGATCCCCACCATCCTTCCGCCGCTCACAGAGGAAGAGGCACTGGAGGTGACGATGGCGCACTCCGTGGTGGGGCTTGCGCCCATGCGCGGCGGGCTGCTGCGCGAGCGGCCGTTTCGTGCGCCGCACCACTCCGCGTCCGACATTGCCATCATTGGCGGCGGGCAGGTGCCTAAGCCCGGCGAGATCTCGTTGGCGCATCACGGCGTGCTCTTCCTGGACGAGTTTCCGGAGTTCAAGCGGCCGGTGTTGGAGGCGCTTCGACAACCGCTGGAGGACGGCGCGGTGACCGTGAGCCGCGCGGCGGGCTCCGTGACATTCCCTGCACGCTTCATGCTGGTGGCGGCGCAGAACCCATGTCCCTGTGGGTACTGGCGCGACAGCCAGCGGCAGTGCGTGTGCGCGCCCAGCCAGGTGCTGCGGTACCAGCAGAAGATTTCCGGTCCGATGTTGGATCGCATTGATTTGGTGGTAGACGTGCCGCGCCAGTCGTCCGAGGTGCTGCTCACGGAGCCGCACGAAGCACCATCGTCCGCCGTGCGCGCGGAGGTCATTGCCGCGCGGGATCGCCAACGCGCCCGCGGCGTCGCGCTGGGCATCGCCACGCTCAACGCGCGTCTCTCCGCGTCCGAGCTGCGCACCGCTTCCGCACTCGACGATGACGCCAAGCAGGTGCTGCTCAAAGCCGCAGACCGCTACCACCTCTCCTCCCGCGCCACCCTGCGCACGCTCCGCGTCGCCCGTACCATCGCGGACCTCGCGGCCGCACCCGCCATCGCCACCACCCACATCACCGAAGCCCTCACTTACCGGCCCAAGGAGCAGGTGGCGGCGTGATGGCGGATTGTATGCAGGCGTGCCAGTATTTTGCAGTGAAGGAGGTGCTATGTCAGGCACACGCTTCCTGTTGGTTTTTCAGGTGTCGGTTGCATTTGGTGCGACGCTCACGACGCCGCTCTCGCCCAGCATGTATCTCTGGTTTGCGTTGTGCCTCGTGTCCGGCGGAGCTCTCTGCTGGAAAATGTACCGTCGTGGTCGAGCGGGCCGGTGCGCTTGATGAAGGAGGTGCGCATGCGCGACGTTTTTGAGATCGCTCTTTTTAGCGGCGGTGACCGTTCCCATCTGGGAGCCGATGAAGTGGTTCTGGTTTGCGATGGCCATCCCCGGCGGGTACGTCACCTTCCGCCGTTGGAAGCGCCGACAGATGCCCGGACCCAGCTCGCCCTGATCAGTGCGCCCTCTCTCCTTGAGAGGGTGTCTTGCTATGCTTGACAGTGTTGTCGGGAGCGCATACATTGCTCGTGCGTGCAGAGGCACGTGGGGTAGCTCATTTACAACGGAAGGAGTGGCGCTGTGCGCGGTCACATTGCACTCGTCATCGTGCTTGCCATGAAATTTGGTAAGCTGTTGCTCGCGTTGTTCAGCAAGCTCGGCATGTTGCTGATGAAGCTCCTCAAAGGAGCGAAAACGACGAAATTCGCACTCGCGGCAGGATCATTCGGTGCGTACGCGGTACTGCTCGACTGGCGCTTCGCGGCCACCATCCTGCTCCTCATCGGCATACACGAGTCTGGACACGTGTGGGCAATGCGGCGTATGGGGATGGCGACGCGAGGATTCTACTTCGTCCCGCTCCTGGGTGGGGCAGCGGTGCCGGACAGCGCGTTCCCGTCTGCATGGGCAGAGGCATACGTCGCGCTTATGGGTCCCATCTGGGGGCTCTTCGTTTCCGCTGTGACGTACATTGTGTACCGTGCAACCGGCGAAGCGGTATTCGAGGTTGCGGCATGTTGGATGGCGTTTGTGAACCTCGTGAACCTCATTCCCATGGCACCGCTCGACGGCGGGCGTGTGATTCACGCGTTCGGGCAGTCGCTGGGCAGCACGGGAGGCAGGATCCTGGCGCTCGTGACGGGTTTCGCCGGCATGGCGTTCTGTGCTTGGAGTGGATTCTGGCTTTTCGCCGGATTCGGAGTGATGGGCATCATCGAGCAGCTCGGTCTTGCAAATCGGCACCAGCAGCTGCGCGCGAGGTGGGACTATGCCGCACGACAGTACCTCATGCGGAGCGTCGCACGGCTCGCCAAGGTGCTCGGTCTGCCCACGGATGCGCCGCTTTCGCGTGTGCTACGGGAAATCGAGCGCTTACGTAAGCATCCGGCACTACGCCGCGAGCTGGGTGCGATCGAGGAGCTGCGGAGAGCGTATGCGCGCCTCGAGCGGCGGTATCTGCGCCCGATGCGGCGCCGGGTGCATGAAGAATGCGGTCGCGCTACCATGGCAACGCTCTCGTATGAACTCATCCGCGAGGCGATGCTCCGGAAGCGTCAGGAGCATGTGACAGCAGAACTTGCGCTTGTAAAACCGCGCACCGTGCAGGCATATGAGCAGTGTGGTGCAGAGGTGATGGCGTTTTTGAAACACGCTCGCCCGGTTGTACTCGCAGCACGGGAACAACTCATGGCGCACATCGGTGCCACGGACGACCCCACTGCGTTTTTCGTCACCATGTTTGAGCAACAGCATGCCGCATACGGAGAGGATAGAGAGCAGGTTGATGAGCCCAAGCGGTTGGTGTGCGATGCGGAGACGGCGCTCCTTATCATGTGCTCTCCCGATTGCGATCCGATGGCTCTACAAAATTCCGCGGCACCACACTGGAGTGATGCGCCATTTCCGATGCTCTTCATGCTCGCAACGAGCGAGCAGGCGCGGGGCGAGTTGGCCGCAGCGCACGGGTTCGCGCAGCCCGTAGCGGCGTGGAACATGACTCCCGCCCAGCGCGCCGCCACGCTTGGGACCGCGATCGTTCTCACGGTCACGCTCTTCCTCCTCATGACCATCACCGGCGGCCACGAGGCCGCACGAGGCGCCGTGGAGTTTTTCCGGGCGTTGTAGCAGTACGCACCACATCGCACCCACCTCCCCAGAGGTGGGTGTTTCGCTGTGCATGCCCGCACAAACGGAAATCACACCGGTATCGCCGGTGTGATTTCACAATGCGGGTAAGGAGAGTCGAACTCCTATCTCTGCCTTGGCAAGGCAGCATAATAGCCACTATACTATACCCGCGTCGCCCTCTTTGATTGTATTTGTAGCGTAGCAGGATGCGGCGCGAGGTCAAGTGCGGGTGCGTTTGCGGCGGAGCGCGGGAATGGCAAGGAGGCCGGCGGCGGTGGCGAGGAGGCCGATTTCGAGTGAGGTGCGGAGCCGTTGCGCGGGGAGCGCGGCGGTATTTTGGATTTGCGCGCGTTCGAGTACCGCGACATCATCTGGGGTGCGGGCCAGGACGCGGAAGCCACTCGTGGTTTTGGAGAGCACGCCCGCGATGCGCACCGTATCCCCTTCGCGGATGGCGGCATCCGCATCCGCTGATGGCAGCGTCGCGCGGATTTCGTCCGATCCATCGTCCACATGGATGATGCTCCCGCGTCGTTCCATCACTTCACCCTCCAGCACCACAAGCGTGCCCAGCCGGTCATCGGCGGCATCAGCAACGCGCAGCGGCGTAGGATCCGGCGGCGCGCCAGCGCGGAGCACGCGCACATCCTCTGGCGCGCGGATGCCAACGCGTGGTTCCCCGCTGGCCATTCGGTACTCGCCGAAAACCTCCACCTCTGCGCCGATGGCCAGCGCGGGGATGGCGCGTTTGCCGATGTAGATCTGCACGCCATGCTGTGCGTCGCCTAAGTAGAATACCTGCGCTCCTGCATCGCCGGGCGCTGCCGTCACAGTGCCGCGCACCACGACATCGGTATTGAACGGCACATCGGGAAGTTCCGCGAGCGATACGGTGAACGTGCCGTGTTGTGCGGTAGTCGTGCGTTCTGGTGTTGCTCGCACCCCCAGCACGAACGCATTGGGTGCGCCGGGTGATGGTGCGCTGGTCCACTGCCACTCCTCTGCCTGCAGGCGCGCCCAGCTCCATCCCTCCTTCGCCTGTCCATACGCGGTGGAATCAACAACGGCGCCGCCCGGCGCGGTAAGCTCCACCGTCCCGCCGCTATTCGGAAGTGCTGCACGCAACTGCGGGCGCGGGATAAGTAAGAAGCCGCGCGCGGGAACGGTCGCATCGTCCGGCAGCGGCGAGCGGCGTGCGTCGGCGCCCGTGATGACGATTTCCCACCCCGCAAGCGTCACCGCGGACTCCCCCGTGTTCTCGATCTCCACCCACTCGCCATCCGCATCGCGCCCCGCGGGATCGGGGAGGATCTCGGAGAGACGGAGGTGTTGTGATGCACTCCACCCAGGTGGTGAGATCTCTCGGCTCGCAGATTCGCTCGAGATGACGGAAGGGGAGACGGATTCGTTCGAGCGCATGGAAGCAGGATTGGAATCGTTGGGAATATTGGTTTGCCCGATGCGGAGCGTATGCGTTGCGCGCGCGCTCCCGCCACGCTCGTCCGTTACGGTGAGCGTGATCGTGTAGGTGCCCGGGTGCGCATACACGTATCGTCCGCTTACTGCCGCGTGTACATCCGCCTCCGTTTCCGGGTCACCAAAATTCCAGAGGTACGTGAGGCGTTCGCTGTCCGGGTCCGCACTATCCGATCCATCAAACACGACGATCGTCCCTGGTTCCGCACCGCTCGGCGCGGCGATCGCGGCTTCCGGCACGCGGTTGGGGGTCGTAATGGTGTTTACCGTGTCGGACGTAACCGTGGTGCTCCATACCCACGCGCCGCGCTCCGTGCGCGCGTAACTTGCGCCCTCCGGCGCTGCGCCGCGGTACTCGACAACGGATGTCGCGCGATCCTGGTCCGGCTTGTAGAGCCGCACCGTCTCTCCGCCGGTGTTGTTGAGCGCGATGCCGGTGCGGCTGCGCAGGAGTGCGAGCACCGCGCCTGCGCCCAGCGAGGTAGGGCCGTCTGCGGGAGTGATGACGTGCTCCGTCCCCAGCGCGTCCCGGAGCCGCCATCCGTCGAGTGTGGTTCCCCAATCCCCGATGTTCGCGATCTCGATGAACTCGTCCGCGCTATCGTCGCCCAGCGGATCCGGGTACAGCTCGTTGAGCACGACGATTGCCACGCGACGCGATGGTCCAGTATCCGCTGCGCTTGTGCGCGTCGGCGCGTCCGGCACGCTCGCCACCACATTCGGCTCGCCCTTCGTGGGCGTCTCCGTGCGCACCCAATCACGCGCGTCGTTGTCCGCGTCGCCGCCATCTACCACGCGCGCCACGGACGCGGGATCGGACGCCATGGGTGCATTGTCTGCGCGATTTCCATCATCCCAATCGCCATAGGACACTGCATCGATGCGCGTACCGTCCGGCTGCATCAGCACGATGTGATCGCCGCCGTTGTTCAGCTTGCCCGCGGGTTCTTCAATGACAAAGTATCCGCCACTCGGTAGCGCGCCGGAAAGTACGGTGCGCCGTTCTGCACCATCCTCCACGGTCCAATCCGTGAGATTCACCGCTTCCGCGCCAGTGTTGATGAGCTCGATCCACTCCACGTCTCCATCTGCGGGATCGGAAACAAACTCGTTGATGCGCACATGTTTTGGCACGATTGGCGGTGCAACCACCGACGGCTCCACCAGCGGCTGCGATGTCTGCGGCTGCTCATCCTCCTGTCCCTCCCCCTCATCTTGAGGGGGAGTTGGTGGGGGTGCCTCGGCATCTCCTGTCGTTCCCCGAATCACAAAATCTCCCGTGTTGTTCTCCGTATCCTGTCCGTGATCATCTCCTCCGGGTTTGCGTTCCAGCACCTTCCCCGTCTCCGGGTTTTGCGCAGCACCAGCGCCTTCGAACGACGCCGCGCTCCCCCACCCAACAAGATCCACCACAGATCGCGCACCGTCCGCGAGTGGTGCGTAGAGGACCAGGGTGTTGTCTGCTGCGATGGACCCCGATGTTGAATAGAGCGCGCTCGCGTTTGCTGCGAACGCGCCCTCCGGGTGCGCGATGGCGATGCTTGCGTGCGCTGCGATGGTGAGCGCAGGGAACGTAGTGAGCAGGTTGGACTCGTTGCCGCTCGCGGTGCGTTTGGCCAGGCGCCACCCAATGAGGTCTACTGCCGCATCCGTCGGATTGAAGAGCTCCACATATTCATCCTTCGCGCTCTCACCTCCAATTTGAATTTCGCTGATGACCACATGCCCCCCATGCGCCGCATGCGTTGCGGCTGGCATGGCAAGAGCAAACACGAGAGCGGTCATGATCATGAAATTGCGCATAGTTTTTTTTCGGATCCTCCCCCTCCCAGCCCTCCCTCTCCCCTGGAAGCGGAGAGGGAGGGGAACAAAGATAAGCGGCGCATCATAGTCATCGTACCACTTGCATTTCTCGATATGGTACGGTATTGAATAGGACACGGGCGGGTGGCGAAACGGCAGACGCGCTGGGCTTAGGACCCAGTGGGCTCACCCCCGTGTGGGTTCAAATCCCACCCCGCCCATGGCAAAACACTCCACAGATTGTGGGGTGTTTTGCGTTGCGGGGATTGACAATCCGGGCGTCCCATGACACACTGATGGCATCTCGGCTGCCGGTAGCGCTGGGATGAGGAGGAGACAATGCTGGGTGATGTGTTGGGAATCGGCGACGAAGTCGTCGTGACGGTTGACCCGGAGAAGCGCGCAGAGGGCTACAACCCGTGCCCGGACGGTACGGGGGGGACGGTCGTCGGCTTCGGCGAGGTCATGGTGGGCCGCATACACAACTGGGGGCTACGTCCCGGCGTGTACCGCAACCAGTCGTGTCCCAAGGTGGAGCTGTTGGACGGTAGCCACATCGACATCTCCATCGTCCACCTCATGCTGACGGATGCGCGCGAGTATGAGCGTCGTCGCGACGTCTACGACGCCGAGAATCGCGCGGACGTGGATCTCGTCGCAAGATTGAAGCGGCGTGCGCCGGGGAACTTCCTGCGTGAGTTGCCGGACACGCCGTTCTGGGAGGGGGATTGGGTGCACACGCGTGCCATCGGCGCCCGCTGGGCGACGGCCAGGGCCATGTCGTTGATACCCGATCCGGAGCTGTTCCAGGTGACCGGTATCGACGACGAACAGCGCGGGCAACGGACACAGGAAAGCACGTCGCCTTCCGCGTACTACATCGCCGACCACCTCGATGCGGGTTGGCACATGTGCGCCGCAGCGGAGGACTTGGTCCTCGTCCATCGCGGTCCCGTGTGGCAGTTTTACCACGACGAGCGGCCGCGGTTCAACACCCTCGCGGAGGAGGCGCGGTTCTACGAGTTGCTCGGGCGCGTGGACGAGGTTCGTAACCCGATCCGCCAAGCGTCCATCTGGATGTACGATGAGGCGCTCGTCGCCATCGCGGATGGTATCGCAGATGGATTCGCCTCGCGTGATCGACTGCTCGGGCCGAGCCATGACCTCGTGCGCTTCCACGATCGTGACGTGGGCGAGCGCGTCCGCGCCGCCACGCTCCAGATGCACCGGCAGAAGCAGGAGTGACGCAAGAACGCCCGGCACCACATGTGTGCCGGGCGTTTACCATTGGACTGTGTGGGGCTTGACAGCGCGCGCATTCCGTGCTACGGTGCGGCACGTATGCGTTCCTTGTCATAATGGTGCGACAATCACAGGAGGGTGAACGATGAGCAAGCCGATTCGAGTGGCAATCAACGGGTTCGGACGCATCGGGAAGATGACGCTCCGGGCGTTCCTCGAGCGCGACGAGCCGGGCATCGAGGTGGTGGCGATAAACGAGCTCACACCCATCGAGCAGGCGGCGCAGCTCTTCCGGCTGGACAGCGTGCACGGGCGACTGCAACGCGAGGTGACCGTCATCCATCCCATGATCGGTTGGGACGAGCTCCAGGTTCGCGAGAAGAGTTTCTTCTACCTCTCCGAGCCGAATCCGACGAAGCTTCCGTGGAAGGAGCTGGACATCGATATCGTCCTCGAGTGCACGGGACGGTTCACGGATGGTGTGTCCGTGAGCGCGCACCTCATGGCGGGCGCCCAGCACGTCATCGTGTCCGCGCCGGCAAAGGACGTGCCGATGATCGTCTACGGCGTGAACGATGCGACCTACAGCGGTGACCACGGAAGCGTCGCGATGACCTCCAACGCGTCGTGCACGACGAACTGCGTCGCGCCCATCGCGCGGGCGATCCACGCGGCGTTCGGCATCGCGCACGGCAACCTGCTCACGGTGCACGCGGCAACCGCCGGGCAGAACGTGGTAGACGGTGTGCCGCCCGGGCGCAAGGGCGGCGATCTGCGGTTGGCGCGCGCGACGCTGGGGAGTATGATTCCGACCAATACCGGCGCCGCGAAGGCGGTGGGCGAGGTGCTCCCGGAGTTGCGCGGCAAGTTCGACGGCGTATCGGTCCGCGTGCCCACGTTGGCGGGATCGTACTGCCACTGCACGTTCGAGGTGGAGCGGGTCACCACCGTGGGATACGTCATCGAGGCGCTGCACGCGGCCATGGAGGATCCCACGTATCACGACGTGCTCTGCGTGCGCGACGAGCCGTTCGTGTCGCAGGACATCGTCCACGATTCGCACTCCGCGATCGTCGATGCGGAGTTCGTCCGCGTCGTCGACGGCACCCAGGTCATCGTGGGCGCCTGGTACGACAACGAGTGGGGGTATTCCAACCGCATGGTGGATCTCGCCGCCCACGTCGTCGGGCCGACGCTCCGCTAGCCCGCGGCATGCTTCTCCCCTCCCTCTCCGCGTCCTCGGGGAGAGGGAGGGTAGGGAGGGAGAGGTGGCATGCTGTGCATTCATTGCGTACAAAACCACCTCTCCCCCTCTCACTCCCCCTCTCCCCTGCGTACAGCGGAGAGGGGGAGGATTGGAAAAAGAACACCCAGCACACATGTGTGTTGGGTGTTTGTCGTGTGCGCAATAATCATTGCACAGGATCGTACAAGCGTTGGCGAGGGATGTTGGCAATGACCGCATCGCCCGTATGGATGACGCCGGAGACGTAGACGCTTCCCACGATGCCGCGTTTGCTGACGGCGGCCTTGGGGAAGCGTTGCGCCAACTCCGACTGATCCGGGAAATACGTCTGCAGCGCCTCGCCCGGGCCGCGGCATGGCGTGTTTTCTCCCCACACCACCAGCACTGCGGTACGGATGGTGTTCTCGTCCTTGCGAAAGAACAGCATGGTGCCGGTGGGGAGATGGGTGAGATCCGGGATACCGCTCACCACCAGGTTCTCCCCCAGGCAGCCGTGCGGGATATTGCCGGGAAGATTGAGCGCCTGCGCGATGGCCGCAAGCTCCTCCACGGAGACCGCGGAGTACTCGCGATGGTTTGCGATCTCGATGCCGCTGGGCAGACCAAACGCGCGCAGCTCCCGTTCCCGCACATCCGCAAGCCGTGCGCCTGCGTGTCGATCACCACGGATGCCGTGTCCGCGGACCGCCTGGATTTTTCGCACGGGCGTTGCCATGAGCGAGCCGTATCCGTACGTTCCGGACGTCACCGCACCATGCTCCGCAGTGACCAGTACCGCCTCCACGCGTCCACGCACCTCAAATGCAGCTCGTATCATCGTTCCTCCTTGCATGTCCCGTGGGTGCACCGTAGCGCACACCTCTGCGCCAGGCAATGGTGCCTTGCCAATCCGGTGTAGCCATGCGACAGTGCACGCGTAGCTGCGATGCGGCTGCAAGGAGGATACCGTGCGAGACCTTCGCATTTCGCTCGTTGCCAATGGGAATGCAGGACGTGCCACGCGGCGTGCGGGACTTGCGCGGGTCATCGGATCCATCTTGAGCCGCCCGCCCAATCCGCACCGCGTGTATGACACGCGCACGCTTGCCGAGCTTTCGGCAGCGGCGCAGCAGATCCAGCGCGATGCGCCGGACATTCTGGCCATCGCCGGGGGCGACGGCACCGTGCATCGCACGCTCACCGCGGTACTTACTCGTCGCGAGCACAGCGAACACCCCCCGCCGCCGATCCTCATCGTCCCAACGGGTACGATGAACCTGGTCGCAACCGCGCTGGGCATCACGCGTCGCGATCCGGTGGCGTTCGTACAGCGCGTTACAGAGAAGGTGCGGCGCGGCGAGCCGCTGGATGTGGTGCATGCACGCCCGTTGGAGGTGTCCGGCACGTACGGATTCCTGTACGGCGCCGCGCTTCCCGTGCACCTGCTTCAGCGGTACTACGCTGGTGGCACGGTGCGCGGCCCGGTGCGTGCGTTGCGTGTGGTGTTGGAGGCGCTGCTGGATGAGCTTCTGGGCCTGTTGCCGCTGCGCGCGTCGCACCAGCTCCTCACCGCACCCGTGCGCGCCGCGATACGACTGCCCGCGGGACACGCGCCGCCGGTAATCGCATCCGATGCATACTCCGGCATCATGGTGGGTGCGATCGATAGTGTCGGCGTTGGATGCCGTGCGTTGCCCCGTGCAATGGAATCGTTGGATGCGTTCATGGTGCGCGCAACACAGCTCTCGTTCTGGGGGCTCTGTGGGAACATCATCCAGCTCTTTGGTGGACAATCGCTTCCCCGGACATTCGACGCGGCCGTTGCATCGTGTGAGATCGTGTACGATGCGCCCACGGTTACCACCATTGATGGCGAGCTCCGCGCACCCACGCTGCGTGACACGATCGCGTGTGGTCCGTTGCTTTCGTTCATTACCGGTTGATTTTCGTCATTCGTCGCGTCGCCAAAAAACGCCCGCCCCATACACCCGGGGCGGGCATTGCTTGACGCTGTCGCGTGGTGCTGGTACGCTGCAAACGCTTGGTGTGTTCTTTTGCAGAAGGAGCGAAGCGATGGTGAAGGTCATTTCGGTGCAGCTGCCGCGGGTGTTTTCTGGGGATGAGGGGGTGGAGGAACGGCACGGGGCAATGCTGCGGTCGCTCGAGGAGAAGGTGAACGACATCCTGCGGGAGCATCGCCATGCGAAGATCGAGTGGCTGCAGAGTTCGTCGTCGGCAAACAACGGCTTCACGCAACTCACCGCGATCGTATCCTGGATGACGCCGTAGCGGGTATCATGGCTGGGAAGGGAGCATCAATGGGCGATATCGTGTTTCCGATCGCGGTGGAGTTTGGACAGCGCGCGGCGCATCAGCGCGAGGCACCGGGCGCCTGGGTGTATCGCATGTTGGAGCGTCAGCAGAGCGCCGGCGCACTGGTACTCACGGGTATCACGGAGCATCATGCCGCAGTGAAGGAGCGTGGTATGCCGATGCGCATCCCGCTTCCCAGCACGCGCATCGCGGCACTTTCTGCATGGGCGGCCGCGCAGCAAGCAACCGCGCAGGGACAGCACCATCCGCCGTCCGCATCGCTCGCCATCATCGCGGCGCCGGCCAAGGCGTACTTCCTGCTTCAGCGGAAGGATGACCTGCACCCGCACCCCGCGTGCCGTGGACGGTTTGCGCTTCTGGGCGGCGCGGCGATCGCTGGCGAGGATTCGGTGTCGTGCCTTCTGCGTGAGCTCTACGAGGAGATCCGGGACGTGCGCATCGCGGATGAGATTGCCGCCCTCGCGCGTCCACTGGCAAAGCTCCAACTGCCGATGGTGGATGCTTCGGGCGCGTTCAGTGCGAGCGTGTTCACCATCACCGCGCCCACGGACCAGCACTTCACGAAGTGGGAACGCGCGATGACGCGCGGCGCGGGGTTGTCCGAAGGGACTGCGGAGGTGCTTGCGGGCGACGAGCTTGCGGGCTGCATCGCGCAGGAGCATCGGGACCCCGGTAGCGCGTTCATGGCATCGCAGCATCGCCTGCTCGAGTTGGTACTGTTCCCGTAGCGCTGCGCCCCCGCCTTTCCGGCGGGGGCGCTCTCAATCACACATGCTTGTCAGCACCCCAACAGTTCTCACACTTGACCGCGAGTGCGTGCACGCTTATACTGCGCCGCAGTGCACTCATGTACCGTTCATCTGTCCTCTCGCATGCCGCAAAAACAATTGCATTGCTTCTCCCGCGCTGCCCGA
The DNA here is from genome assembly GCA_030646955.1 of bacterium. Lineage (GTDB taxonomy): Bacteria > Patescibacteriota > Patescibacteriia > JACPHY01 > JACPHY01 > JAUSKG01. The sequence continues at coordinate 1,963 of JAUSKM010000006.1, read as the reverse complement.
GCCGCTGTGCCGAGCAGTATTTGGTTGCCCGTCGGCATCATGGCCGCCATCGTGTTTGTCGCGCTCGCGTTTGCTGTCGCCTCTCCCGCGCGCGCCGCTGGGCTTTGCGGCAGCACGGAACGTGGTGTTGTCGCACGGCGTGCGTTGCCGTCCCTCGCGCGCGGCGCATCGGTGAGCGATCCCGCGTTCGGTTGCACCATCACGCGCCTTACGGACGCGGCAGCAGACGGCGTGGGCGGGTACGTTCACCAGTACTCGTCCATCAATCCGTTCAACGCGGACGCAACACATGTGTTGCTGGCTCGGCCGGACGGCGTCATGCAGGTGCGTGATTTGCGTGGTGCCATCGTGCGCGACAATCTTAACCGCCTTGGTGTGGTGGACCGTGCCAACCCGCTGTGGAGCCGCACGGACCCCAAGATCCTCTACTTCCATACGCGCGATGGGAATGAGTTGAAGACCTACGACGTTGGTACCAATGAAGTGCGCACGCTGCGTCGGTTTGATGCATATCGCACCATCAGTTTTGGCTTGGGTGAGGGCGACATTTCGTGGGACGGCGACCACATTCCGGTGGTGGGCGATGGGCGATTCGGCTTCATCCATACCATCAGCACCGGCGCATCCACGGCAGTGGTGGATATTGCGACATCGGGTGCAACGATCGACAACGTGGACGTGACGTCGGGTAATCTGTTCACCGTGGTGCGCATCGGACCAAACGGCACGGACCTTTATGACAGCGCAATGCGGCCGCTTGGGCGCGTGCTGGATTACAAAGGGCACAGCGATCGCGGACGGATGAGCGATGGGCGCGATGTCATCGTCATGACCAATTCAAATGATGCGACGCCGATCGCAAGCTGTCAGAACGGCATCGTGCGTACGGAGCTTCCCGGCGGCACAGAGCGCTGTTTGTTGCCGCTCGATTGGGACCTCGCGGTGCATGTGAGCTGCAACAACGTGGGGCAGGACTGGTGCCTCGTCTCCACCTACGGCGGCAGCGGTGTGCCGTACGCGGGAGAAGTATTCCGTGTGCCGTTCGACGGCGGAACGCCGGTGCGTCTGGCGCAGACCCGCAGCTCCGAGGTTGGCTACTACGGGCAGCCCCGCGCCGCGGTCAGCCATGACGGGCGTTATGTGCTGTTCGATAGTGACGTTGGCGGGACAATGGATGTATACCTCTTGCGCACCGACGTTGCGGATCCGGTGGTGCGAGCGCCTGCCCCAGCGCCGACACCGACACCAGTATCCGCACCCACGCCTCCTCCTACGCCGCCCGTGGTAGTGGCAGCCGATGCTGGCATGCTCGTGAAATCAGCGTCATCTTCAGCCGTGTACCGCATCAACGATGACGAAACGCGCTCGGTGTTTCCCAATGCAGCGACGTACTTCACCTGGTATCCGGATTTTTCCGACGTACAGGTCATCACCGACACCGCACTCGCCGCGTACCCGCTGAGCCGCGTAGTCACCATTCGTCCCGGTTCGCATCTCGTGAAAATTCAATCCGATCCCAAAGTGTACGCCGTAGAAACGGACGGCGTGTTGCGCTGGATCCCCACAGAACAAGACGCCCTCACCCGCTACGGCACCGCATGGACCACGACGATCATAGACATCCCCGTCTCGCTCTGGCCCACATACACTGTTGGCGCACCACTGTCATTGGGTTGATTCCATAGAGGATCAGAAGGAATGACGCGAATAGTGAGAACTCGTGAGAATATTGCGCATCGGGTGAGCACCAACCGGCATTGTCCACCAGCACTTGACAAGCCGTATATTTTGCGTTACTCTGCCAGCATGGCAGGGGCGCACAAGCGTCTGCACCATAGGTGTAGCACCTTCACAATTGGTAGCCGGCGGGGTTCATAGCCCTGCCAGAGGAGAGACCATGGGACGCACCAGAACGGAGGAGCTTCGCGAGAGCATCGCGGCGCTCGATCTGCCGAGGGATTTC